>JAKSBV010000439.1 GCA_022360955.1 Bacillota bacterium | reverse complement strand
CCCGAACTCAACGCATAAGTGCCCAGCATAACCCTTCGTTTGACTTCTGTCCCAAAACCTTCGCTTCTGGTCTGATTGTACAAGTCAATTAAGTCGTTGAACTTTTCCGCTCTGTATCCATACTTAATGCCGTCATAGCGTGCAAGATTGGAGCTTGCTTCCGCAGAAGCAATCAAGTAATAGGCCGGCAGCGCATATTCCGTTGCCGCAAGGGAAAATTCCTCGTATTCGGCACCCAGACTTTTATAGACCTCCAATGCCTTTAATACGCTATTTCTTACTTCCTCACTAATCCCTTCCCCTATATATTCTTTAGGAACGCCAATTTTCAAGCCTTTCACATCATTTACAAGGGCTTTGGTGTAATCGGGATAACGGATGTCTGCTGAAGTGGAATCCATAGGATCATGACCGCAGATCTCATTCAGCACCAACGCACAATCGGTTACGTCTTTGGTGAGCGGCCCTATCTGATCCAACGAAGACGCAAAAGCAACCAATCCGAACCGTGACACGGCACCATAGGTAGGTTTCATACCCACTACACCACAGAAAGCAGCCGGCTGCCGGATGGAACCGCCTGTATCGGAACCTAATGCGAATACTGCCTCATCAGCACCGACAGCTGCCGCAGAACCACCGCTGGAGCCGCCGGGTACCCTGCTTAAATCATAGGGATTCTTCGTTTGCTTTACATAGGAATTCTCGGTGGAAGAGCCCATTGCGAATTCATCCATATTGGTTTTTCCAAGCAGTACTGCGTCCGCAGCATTTAGTTTCTTTGCAACCGCAGCATTGTACGGAGGTTTAAAATTATATAACATGTTTGAAGCACAAGTCGTTAAGATCCCATCGGTACATATATTATCCTTCAATGCCATCGGGATACCGGCTAAATCACTTAACGCTTCCCGGTCCGCAATTTTTTTATCTACCGCTTCAGCCCTCTTGAGTGCCTCTTCCTCTACCCTGGTTATATAACTATTCACCTTTGACTCTACCATATCAATTCTGTTTAGAACCGATTTGGCGAGTTCAACCGAACTAACTTCTTTTTTTCTGAGCAAATCTCTTAATTCATGTGCTGTTAGTTGATATAGTTCCAAAATATTTCACACTCCCCACTCATTACTCTACAACCTGCGGCACTAAAAAGCATCCGTCTTCCTGCAACGGTGCATTGCCCAATATCTTTTCTCTTTCATAAGAAGGTTTAACAACATCTTCTCTAAAAACGTTTTGAATAGGAATCACATGGGCGGTAGGTTCTACCCCGGTTGTATCAAGCTCATTAAGCTTGTCCGCAAAAGCAATGATATTTTCCATCTCTCCGGTTAATCTTTCTTTTTCTTCTTCCGTCAAGTTTAACCGGGCAAGCTTTGCCACATGTTCCACCTGCTCTTTCGTAATGTTCACACTATCACATCCTTCAATAATATGATCTGCACAATTAAGGCTGTATTAATCTTTAAACATTATATATGAACGAAAAATAGACGTCAATGGTTATAGGGTGTATATTATTAGGATCGTTTTCCTTCCGGCCCTGTATATCGTTTATATTTTCTCATATTCTTTGTTTTATCTGTCATTTGAATGGCATGATAAGGGCAGAAACTATAGCATCGCATGCAAAGGATACAGCTATCAAGAAATTTTACACCCTCATTATCCTCTTCGATACTATGATTAGGACAGTTTTTGATACACCAGCCGCATTGAACACACTTCTCATCGGAATGAAATCCTTTGAAGGCGAAGGATTCAAAGTTGTCGGCGATACCCCTTTGTACAAGCCCCAGCAGTCTTCCGAAGGGACCAATCCCTTCTATATGCAGCGTTCCTTCCTTGATGCAAGAAGCCATCTTCTCAATCTTTTTCTCTGCCTTTTCCAATTTTTTAGGAAGCCTGTCAGGTTTTGTTACGCGTAAAGGTGACAATACGGGAAGATGCATGTTATTCCCGATAATGATATTGCTAAATACCCTTGGAATATAGCCTTTGTTTTCCAGGGGCTTCAAGGTATACCATAAGACATCGCCTGCCACATAACCGGCCGTCGTCAATGCAATTAAAGGTTTATTGGTACACTCGGGCAGCTTTTTCAAGAATTCTCTGAACAGTAAAGGGGCAAAAGACGAATGAATCGGAAAAGCCAGTCCAACCATATCACAGTTATTTATTTCCGAATCAATATTCATTTCGTGTTCACATGATACCAGCTTCACCTGATAATTGAACGCATTAAGCTTCTCAGCCAGTTTATGTGCCGACCAAGCAGTGTTTCCTGTGCCGCTAAAATAAAATATGCATATTTTAACGGTGTCTTTCTTTGTGAGTTCTTTTATACCCATATCAATGCTCCTTTAACAAATAATAAATGCCTATTACTTCCTTTGGGCTCACTTTCACTGCTAATAAATACAAGGCTGTTTTCACATCTATTATACCATATCCGCCCGATTATCAAAGCTTTAATTTGACACCAAACAGGGGACGGTTCCTTGTTCTAAACAAGAAACCGTCCCCTATTTTTATTTATTAAGACTTTTTACTATTGAACCTAAATAGCTTCCGGTTTCGGCATCGTAAAAAGTTGTGGAAAAAGCATTTTCAATCATACCCATTCTATAGTGTTCAAGACCTGCCGGATAGTGAACTTGGACTATAGTGACAAGCCGGTCCGGAGAAATTTGTGTAAATTCCGAAGGATCTTTTTCCATCATTTCACAAAACTCTTGAAGTGTCATCGTTTGCTGTAATTTTATTTCGCCTTTATCCTTGCTTATTCCTTCTTTGTCTATCTTTTTATCAATATCAAACAATTTATTCTTATCAAGCTGCTTATTGCTTGGATATACATATTCCGGATTTTGAACTAAGTCAGGCATTATTTCTCCGTCTTTTTCTGTATTTAATATTTTGGTTTCATCTGTTATCCCCCATTGGGGAGCGACAGATGATTCCTCATCGCAATCTTTATTAGCAAATGTAATACCCATTGAACCAAGCAATCCAAACGATAACGCTAAAATGATCATGATTTTATTCTTCATCGGTAAAACCTCCTCAGGTAATAAATAGTTTTCATGCCCTCTCATCACTAGTCTAATTTTAGTAAATATTTCACTTATTGTCAATCCCCAAACAGGGGACGGTTCCTTGTTCTAGAACAAGGAACCGTCCCCTGTTTGGGTAACATTAATTGCTAGCCGTTTTATATCTAAAGCTTAAAATGCCAAGCACAAACAATATTACTGCATATCCATAAACCCAGTATAAGTGAGTTGCCACATTGCCTAAACCGGTTCCGGCCAAAATATTTCTGGCAGCATCAACACCATGGGCAAACGGCAATGCGTAGCTGATCTCCTCAAAAATGCCGCCTACCATTTGCAGGTCCATCCAAATGCCCCCAAAAATGCTGATTGCAGTGATTAACATTGAGCCGATAGCGGAAATTTGACCTTCCGATAATAATGACCCCAATATCATACCTATTCCAATACAGACCAAAGCCATAGGAAGAATGACGACTAAAGAAAGAACAACATTTAAAACACTATAAGCAGCGCCTAAAAGTATTCCGACGGCAAAACATACTAAAATCTGCAAAAGTGCAAATGGTATATACGGCACAAAATATGCCAATATAAAATCAACAGGCTTTAACGGAGTAGTAAGAAGCCTTAATAAAAATGCACTTTGCCGATCTTTCGATAATAACACAGCGGAAAACATGATAAGAAAGGCAAAACTAAAAATGGTTACACCCGGTGTCAGCATATCTGGCGTGAATATATCCAAATGTACATTTTTTCCGATCAAAGCAAAAAGCACCAGTAGTCCTGCCGGCATTAATAAGCCTAATAGAATTGAAACAGGTTCACGATATAGTTCTTTAAAATTTCTGCTTGCCAAACTAACAAATCTCATTGATTTCCCCCCTCGCCCGTGAGTTCAAGAAAAACATCATCCAAAGAAGGTTCTTTCATAGATATACCTTCAATGTTCACTTCATTTGAACGTAAATAATCAACTATTTTATCTACATTTAGTTTCCGAGCCTTTATTTCAATTTTATTGGCCTTAAAAACGACATCGGAATACATTTCCTTTATGCCTTTAACAACATCATCAGAAATGTTTTTTGTCTTAATAGCTATGCTCTGCATACTTTTGCTATTGTTCTTCAGTTCATCCGGTGTATCTATGGCGATTATTTTACCTGCCTTTAGTATTGCAATTCTATCGGCAAGGGCATCAGCTTCTTCTAAATAGTGTGTCGTTAGGACTATCGTTTTTTTCCCTTTTAACCCCTCTATTTTCTCCCACATTGCTTTTCTTGCCTGGGGATCTAAGCCTAATGTAGGTTCATCTAAAAATAATACCTGCGGATCTGACATCATGGCCATTGCTATACTTAGCCTGCGCTTCATACCTCCGGAATACTTTCTGACTTGCTCTTTTTCTCTGCCTGGCAAATCTAATAAATCAAGCAGCTCACGAGCCCTCTTTTCTGTCTCTTTCTTTTCTAATCCGTATATCCCGCCCATTAATACGAGATTTTCCCATGCGTTTAGATGGCCTGCAATTGCTGTTTCCTGAGGTGAAACATCGATTATTTCCTTAATTAACTGAGGGTTTTCTTTTATATCATAACCCATGATTTTTGCAGTTCCTTCGGTCGGTAGTAAAAGACAGGAGAGAATTTTTATAGTAGTCGTCTTGCCTGCACCATTTGGACCGAGTATCGAAAACAACTCTCCTTTTTTTATTTCCAGATTAATACCATCCACTGCAACAAAATCCCCATATCTTTTCGAAAGATTAATCGTTTGAATAGCATTATGCTCCTCGTCCCCGTTTTCTTTGTTAAAAACTTTGTTCACTCCAACACATCCCTTCTCTATTCTGATTTATTTTTCTCATCATTGAGCATACCCATACCTTTTAATACATCAAGTGCAAACTCTTTCATTATTTCCGCTTTTACAATAGCAATTCCCTGCTCCTCATCACCCAGGACAAGAAGTTTATCATCAGGTTTAATATCAAAAATTTCCCTAGCTTCTTTGGGAATAACAATCTAGCCCCTCTCTCCAACTTTGACCGTACCAAAAACATGCTTTCCTTTTATCGAACTTTTCAATTGTATCCTTCTCTTTTAATATCATAATATTGACATTTATCATATTTTGCATATAATATAATACCTTTTTTAAAGAGTTATGTCAAATAAACGGAACAAACAGAGGACGGTTCCTTGTTCTAGAACAAGGAACCGTCCTCTGTTTGTCTTACTACCTTGCACAAATATAGAGTATCGAATATAGAATAAAACCAGTTAATATGCTTCCAATTGCGATATTAAACTCTGCGCTTAAACCCTCTTTTAATTTTTTAAAAATAAAAGTAGTATTTGCATATAAAATCATAGCTGCAATTACTGATCCGTAAAAAAATAATGCCATAACACCCCGTCCTTTTAAAACCAATTTATTAAGTATATTATTATGTAAAGGATTTATTAACAAGTTTATACTATCAATGGTTACTGTCAAGTGATTAATGGGCGTCAAACACAGGCCGGCAGACAGCGGGAATATTGCTCAGTCTGATTTATGCTCCTAATGCTCCATTGTCCCCTATCGTACATTTGCAATATATTTTCTACGGTTCCAGCATCAACAGTATCTAAAAAATCTTGATGTTCACTTCTGCTTATGATTCGTCCTTTTAATGATTAATTCACAGTCATATTGTCAGTTTTAAAGTTGAATAGATCCGGCTTCTTTAAATAACAAAATTGTCCTATGTAAAAACCAACTGTATTTAAAATAATATCATCTATATCAAATATTCCAACTGAAAAAATATATTGAATAGATTCAATTGATAAACATAGGAATAAAATAAAAAAAACGCTGATCATTTTTTTCTTTTTTCCAATCAAATATCCAATAGGAACAAAAAATAAAACATTCATTAATGCAATAAAGAGCGCTGATGTATCATTTGATATATCTCTTATGAATGATAATGGGGCAAGATTAAAACCCCTTACCCCGACTTTTCGGCCAAATAATAAAAATATAAGAACTAAAAAATAACAACTTAATAAAAGTATACACATTTTTTGTCAATTTTCCGATTTACTACTTGTGTAATAATTGCATAAATAAAAGCTATTTGTATTGCAAGAGCAGATAAATAAACTACCGCTTGAAATTGCATATTTATGTATAAAAAGCGAGTTAATACATTGGATATTATGTGGTAATGAATTAAATAGCCTAGAATAATTGAGGCTAATCCTTTAAATACAATTTTACTTAAATTATTCATAAAATACTCCAGTTTTATCATTTTTTGTTTGTTTTTTTCAATCAATTGTTTACTGTAATAACATAACCATTAAACCTTACGGTTCCTTGCTTTAAAACAAGGAATCGACCCCTAGTCTGGTGTTATTTTGAGATATACTTGTTGTATATTACAGATAATAGCAATACAATAATACTCGGAATCGCATAAAGAATTAAATAGGACGGAGACACAACTTTATTAAAAACATCGGGATATTGAAAAATCACTGCAATAAAAAAAGTTCCTATAAGCGACAGCGTAAAAGGTAGAGTTAAACATGCAAGATAATAATAAAGGTTGCTTGTAAAACGATGTTTATTATAAAACATTCGTTTTGAAAGAAATATTACAATTGCGGGAATTATGAACACTATAATATAAAGTCCATGCAACCAAGAAATCATTTCAAATCTTATTCCTATTATAAATAGTATTAATGATATACCGTTAACAATCATTTCAAATATTGTTTTTTTCATTATCCTCCCTCTTTCCAATATGGGTTGATATTAAAGATAAATAGGGAACTACCATTTAATATATCTATTTTGATAGTACAACAATCTTTTCCACTTAACCTATATTAACACAATGCCTAAAATTTGTAAACTTTGTGTTCAAAAAAGGTTTTTGAATCAAGTGCATATCCTTAAACGCATTGTGCTGCTCCGGAAACCAATATCAATGTTTCCGGAGCAGCACAATAGGTTCACTAAAATAATATGGGACAATCGCATTTTCTTAATACTTCGGCGGCATAAGCCGAATGGGCAAAGGTATTATGCTGTAAAATAATAAGATCAGGGGTGTATTTAGTGGAGGTGAAGAAATTTATGGAAATGACCTTATGGAAAGGCTTAGAGCCTGTTAGTGCCGCAGAGGGAAGAAGCAGCAACTGTTTGAGCGGTAGCGAGTTTTGCTACGGCCCGGCGCAAGCTTACAGGCTCTAAGCCTTGGAATATCAGTTATTGGAATAATTTTCTTCACTTAAAATTTATGTACCCTAAGATCAGGATGAATTGTATGCAAAAAATCCTTCAAGTCATCCAAGGTAAGTAAAGGCTTTTCCGGATAAGCACCGTATTCTGTTAATCCTTTTAACAGTCGAACGGATTTT
>JAKSBV010000459.1 GCA_022360955.1 Bacillota bacterium | reverse complement strand
GATCTGGAATCCGTGATCCGATGTAAACAATATAATGGTATTGTCCATCCAGCCCACATCTTCAATTTTCTTTAAAAGGAATCCTATCCACTTGTCCACAAAGGTCACTTCCGCACGGTAGTGGGCCTTCATGTTCTTTAATTCTGCGTCGGTATATGCCGTTGCAAGACCGTAGTTGGGGTCAGCCATCGGAAGCCCGTCATAATCCGGGTCAAATCTCTTTACAAAATACTCGGGGGGATCCCATGGCTCATGGGGATCAAATATATCAACCCATAAGAACATGTTCTCAGCCTTGTAGTTCAAATCGAGCCACTTGCTTGCTTCCATTGCGGTCTTTGCGCAGTGGTAGTCAAACTCGGTTTTCCTTTCCCAGTTGATCCATGGGTGTATATCCGCAAGATATGCACCTACTCTCTTGGTTTCCGTACGAATTTTTTCTTCAGGCAAGTGCTCCTTAATAGGGTCATTGCAGTGCAGGAAGGTAACATCTCCCTCCTGTCCGTGCACAGCATGGCTTGCATTAAAACCTCGGGTTATCCACCAATTGTTCTTTTGAAGGTTCGGCGGGTCAAATATGATCTGGGTACGGTAACCATTGTTCCCTAATATTCCGGCCATCGTCGGCACATCGGTGGGCATCGGCCCCCAGCCGAAATGGGGAAAACCTACACGACCGGTAAACGTGTCAATACGGTGCGGCAGCGTTGGAAAACTTGAACACATGCAATTGGCAAAACTGACAGCTTTCTTTGCAAACGCATCGATATTGGGCGTTTTGACGTGCTCTGCCCCATGGCAGCTCAAGTTGTCAAAGCGAAAAGTATCTGAGCAAATACATATAACGTTCATTTTTTCATCTCCTTACATGCTTTTTTCTTGCAAGTATATTATATATGCAGCATGTATGGTTATCAGTGGGCAAAAGCTAGACAATGGTAGTATTTTTCTTGATCTTCTGCCTGTACTGCCCCGGCGTCAGTCCGGTTGACTGCTTAAACAGACTGTAAAAATGCTTTTTGTCCGAATAGCCCACCGAACACATCACTTCATCAATAGACATTCCAGTTGTATCCAAAAACTCTATGGCCTTTTTGATCCTTGTCTTATTGATATACTGGAAAGGGGTCATACCGTAGCATTTCTTGAAAATACTGCCAAAATAGGACGGGTTGTAAAAACTTTTTGTAGCCAACTCATTAAGGGTAATTTTGTTTTTATAATTTTTTTCTATATAACACAGAACGCTATCCGCCACCTGCGTTACATTCTGCCTTAAGTCTATTTTCGTATCCATATGGATTTGCCTGAACAGCTTCCCCAGAAGCACATTCAAATAACCGAAAATCACGCTCATATACCCTGTCCTCTTATTTTTAAACTCCTCAAACATGCTTAAAACAACAAACTCTATTTCGGCAAACTCCTTGCCCCGATATGTCACTTTCGGCAGGAAGCCGCTTATAAGGCTGTAAAAATCATTAAACCATGTAAGGGTCAAAAAATCCATTGCATTCTGAGAGGTTGCTAACGACTCATCCAGAATCTGTGGAAATATTTGTATGTTGATGGCAGTTACACTGCTGTCCGAATTGAGGCAATGTATATCACTGATATTATAAAACAATAAATCTCCCCGTGCTACCTTCACCGATTTATCATTTATAATTTCCACACCTTTCCCCTTCAGTATGTAGACAATCTCAATAAAGTCATGGGTATGAGGCTTTACGATTTCGCTTCTATCATATTTTCTTTTGAAAATGAGTATTTTCTCTCCCGGTTCCGGAATGATCAGTCGAGTGTTATCCATTTAAACTTTTCTCTCCATTTCACTTCAAATGATTCTACTTTCTCCATCCCATTCGATTTTTAGTAAAATCTCTACAGGTATATTATATTGTATATTTGCCTATTGTTCAACATATTGAGACGTATACCATAAAGTTGAAGAATGTTCGGCGCTCAGCTCTCAATTGGCCCCTGTAATACGGGTTATTGCAATCATTTTCTTCACTTATGCCATACATCCGGTCTATGGAAGCGGGTAGAGACACCAGGTCTTTTCCTATCGTGAAATCAAAAAGGTGCTTCTCAGACCCGGGGATCTTTGAAGACACCTTTTCTCAAGCGTTTTCACGCCTGTTCAATTTAGTAAGTACTGTTAATCACGCTAATCTGCTCATCCTGGAATTGATGTGCCCTTTCATTCTCCCGTTCGGGATTGCATATTTTCCTGAGCTCCGCTTCCAGTTCATCTGCTTTGGCAGGATATTTTTCATATACATTAAGCAGCTCATGGGGATCTTCCTTAAGATTAAACAGTAAATGGGGTGCAGCCATACAGTATATGAGTTTCCAATCTCCTTTTCGTATCAGATAGGCGCCGGAACGGGTTCCATGTCCATGATATTCGGAAAAGACAACCCTATCCTTGTCACAATCCTCTATTTCCTGTAATGGCTTTCCTGTCCAATCCACCGGCCGGTCCGCTCCGACGGATTTAAAGATCGTGGCCTGAATATCCAAAGAGTCTACCGGTGTATCCACAACCTTGCCTTTTTCAAAATCCGGCCCTGCGGCAAAGCATGGAATTCTGACCGAATCTTCGTACAGGCTGCATTTCCACCACATCCCGAACTTACCCAGCATATCGCCGTGATCCGACGTATATATGAAGTTGGTATTCTCCAATTGTCCGGTTTCTTCAAGGGCTTCCAATATGCGTCCGATCTGTCTGTCTACATAGGTCACACAGGCCAGGTATCCATGGCGCAGCCCTAATATTTGCTCTTTTGTAAAATCATCAGTCTGGAAATGGTCTCTCAAATCCCGGGCATAAGGATGGTTGGCACTTTCATGCTCCGTTCCGAATTCAGGCATGTCGCCCATCCCCTCGTACATTTCCCACAAATCCCGCATAGCGTAGTGGGGGAAGTGAGGGTTTGTAATGTTTATATGGAGCGACCAGGGCTGACTCAAATTGGGCGCCTTTCGGGTAAGAAAATCCAAGGCCGCCTGCATTCTTTTTTGATCTCCTTGGGCCGCTGTCTCCTTTGCTCCAAACCCAAAAGCTCGTCCAGCCGCATCATTTCTGACAGACATGGGATTGCGGCAGAAGTTCGAATCTCCCGGCGGCCTCCGGTCCCCGGGCAGTATCATCTCCGAAAAACCCAGCTGGTCTCCGTTGGCATAAACATCCGTCTTTCCGATAAAAACCGTATAAACATCTTGCTTTACCAATTCCGAACCATAAGAGGCATAATCCGGATTCAAATTGATATTGCAGTTGCTGTAAGCTTGTATTTCATGTACCCGCCTGCCCGAAACGAAGGCGGAACGGGCCGGCATGCACAGGGGTGACGGGCAATAAGCATTTTTAAAGACCGTACCCATTTTTGCAAGCCTCTCCATATTAGGTGTTTTGACCTTTGTGTGTCCGTATACGGAGGACACAAAAGGATTATGCTCATCCGATGTTAATACAATTATATTCGACATGGAAATATCAGTTCCTTTCATCTGTTATATATTTTGTACATTATAACCGCTGTTTCTGCTCTTGTTGCATTGGCCCGGGGATTAACCCGCCCGTTGCTGCCTCTGACAATACCGTCTTCCACCATGATGGCAATACTGTCCGCCGCATAGTCCGCCACATCACTCTTATCTTCAAATCTCTCAAGCGATGCGGTGTCTGCTTCCGTATCGGTCTTTCCGACCAATTGCATTGCCCTTGCTGCCAGCGTCATCATATCCTGCCTGGATATTTCATCCTCGGGATTGAATCTTCCGTCGGCCGCTCCCTTGGCGATGCCAAGCTTTTTCCCTATTGCTACGGCATCATAGTAGTAATCCGAACGATTGATATCCTTGAAGGTTTCATCGGTTTCGGCTCTAAGACCCAGTGTCCTTACAAGCAATACCATAAAGTCGGCCCTTGTGATATTCAGACCCGGTCCGTACGTAGACGCTGTTGTTCCATTTATCACCCCTTTCGAAGCCAGCACTTCGATTTCTTTCTTGGCCCAACCGTATCGGGCAATATCCTCGAAAGTTTTCTCTACATAAGCTACCGCATAGATGCTGTTGTGGTGCGCCTCAAACTCAACCATCCCCGTTTCCTCATTATACCTGCCGCTGGGCACGGGCTCGGCTTCACCCTGCTCATCTATATACCTTACTGTAATGTGCTCATACTTCTTATGCTCTCCCTCACTAGGCGTATAAGGAATAGCCACCTTGACAACCGCCTCTGTACTCTCCCACTTCCTTGCTTTGCCATTTACCTCAAGACCTATGTCAATCATCGGCCTTTCTCCTACTTCCGCTTTCACTTTTTCACCAAGTACGTCCCGGTCCGCCGGCGAAAGGGCAAAAGTAACCGCCGCTCCGTCGCCTATGTCCTCTTCTTTGAACATATTCCCCGGTACAACCAGTGAGCCCGTTTCGGTCTTGATGTGTACTTTTTGGGAAGCATCCTCCTGTAATACCACGGATGCAGGCAGGGTAAGTTCGTAACGCTTTGCACCCCTCACCTTCGGTACAACAATATCAATTGTCTTGGCACCTTGATCGTCCGCTGCTGCTTTTTCAAAAGCTGCCTTGATATCTCCGCTGCTCACCTTAGATCTCGCAGCACCCGACGCATTGTCCAATGTGGGTTGTGCATCTATTACGCCATCCTTCTGCGGAGCAGGCTGCTTCTTCCTTTTTCTGCTACTGCTCCCCGAACCGCTTCTCCTCGGTGTGCCTTCTATCGCTACTCCGGCAGATTCGTCACCCTCGGCATCCACGGTTTTAACAATGAGCGTATATTTTACGCCGTTGCTCAACCCGGTTATATCAGCTGTTTCTACCCCTTTGTTAACTTCAGCCGCCAGAGCGGACCCATTATATATTCTCACCTTTGCAAAATCCGTATCTGCCGGGTCCGTCCAGCTTACCGTAAGCCTCTTATCTCTTCCCACCGCCGTTACGCCGGTCACTTCCCCGAGTGCCAGGGTTGAAGGCAGGGCACAGGTATTTAACCAGCCGTTCCACCTGTCGTAAGGCGCCTGCGTGTGCAAATCATCCTTTTCCTCGTCATATTTCCACATGCCTCTATACTTACCTTCTTGGATATAGTCTATCATATCAAAAGGCTTCTCAAAAATAAACCCATGCCACCCATTTTCTGCACATATTTCCTTTAATGCTTCAATTAACGTAAGTCCTTCTCCTTTGAAATTGTCCGCCAAAAAAGTGATTCCATCTGCCGCATCTCCAATAAATATGCAATTGGCGTGTTCCGGATAAGCAAAAGCATATTTATCCAGCAGCCTGTCAAGTTCCGTAAGCCCTAATCCCGGAGCCGGGCTGTTGATATACTCCTTCCAGACATTTACGTCGGATAAATCCCCGCTGCTCGGTATTAACTTACCCGTGCCCAGATTAAAGTATTTCAATGCAAAGGAAAAATGGGAGCATCGCGTGCTGATCTCTTCAATAAAATTCATATCGTCTACCGCAGCTTCTATCCCGGTATAATGGGCGCCGAAACGTCCCCCATGCAAGGTAACTGCTTTGCCCGGCTGTTTAAGAAAATCATCGGTACCGCTGTTAATCTGGTCGACAATATTAATGGCAAGGGGAAGAAACTTTGTAGGATCACCCTTCTCATGCTCCCCGATCATAACACCTTTAACTCTATCTTCCAGCCCTGCAGCTTTAATCTTATTAATGGTAGATACCATGTCGGTTACATACTCGTTGACGCTGTTAACTCTTGCGTGCAGGAAGAACTTCACATTATTCTTTTTCGAAAGCTCGATGAACGTGACAATATCATCATATTGACCCTGCTTCCAAGCCTTCGCTTCTTCCACCGGCAATTCCATCCCGCCGGGTTTCGTAAGCTTTCTAATCGGGGTTAAGTCAATGGTAGAGTATACCGTCTTGCGCAGCAGACTGTCTACCGTATCAAGGGCTACGCTATCTCCTAATTCTCCATGATAGGGCGTTGTCCCCCTTACTTGGTCACGGCCGCTGAGCGGAGGCTTCCACCTCAGGCCTACCACTGTTTTAAAGAATGGCGGCGTGCCGGCGGGATCGGCTCTATTAATGTAGAGCGTATACGCTTTTTCTGTTTTATCCTGCGCAGTGACAACAATGGGTATAATATTAACACCTACTTTCAGGTTTACTTTATACGAACCATCGGCTGCAACCGGTGCGCCGTCCACCTTCACAACCGCACTAGGGGATAACGGCACCGCTGTCAGGGTGATGGTTGAGACATCGTTGTCTACACCTGCACCATAGGTTGTCACATTGGCGTCGAATACCGGCACCAACTCCCCTTGATTGAGGGTCAAGCTCTTTAATCTTGCATCACTCTCCGGAAGAATCTGAGGGGTACCCTCTATTTCTTTTCCTTCGGAAATATTGGCCGATTTGTCCACAGCCTTTATCATAAAAGAATACACTTTATCATTTGTAAGCCCGGTAACGGTATAGGACGTTTGCGCTTCGTCACGTATTCTCTTAATCAATATATCGTCTTGATATATATCGACACCTGCATAATCCTCATCTTCAGACGGTGTCCACCCAAGTGTCAATCGAGAATCGGCCGGTGTCACCGTAACATCGGATACTTCTTGGGGCGGAACATCATCCGTAATGCCTATAATCTCCCGTAATTCCTGCTCGGAAAGATTCCTATTGTAGAGCCTGAAATCATCAAAGGCGCCTTTCCACGCTTTCTTGCTCCCTCCTATGTCACTGCCCAACCGGAAAGCCACTAGGGCACTATTGGACTTCTTGAAAACGGGGTTGTTGACCTGATATCCGTTCGCATATATTTTGGTACGAGGAAGGGTATTCTCTATCTCATTCACGATTGCAATATGGGTCCATTCTTTATTCTTGATTTCAATCGAAACATGTTCTTCCTTTAACACAAATGTCCCTTTTTCGCCTCTCAACTCTCCGTTTTTATCCATACTGATCCAGCTTTTCTGGCTTGTGTCAGGCTTGAATATTTCATGCCCCGTTTCATCAGGTACTGTAATATCCCTGTAAATCCAGAAAGCTATGGTAAAGGGCTTCGACATATCTCCGAGCGCACTATTTTTTGGAATCAATACATAGGAGTCGGCGTCATCCGCTGTCGAATCCACTTGAAGGGCTCCCCCAACCTTTCCCTGATCAAGCATTTTAACCGCGTCCGGCGAAGCCGCAACAAAAGAGGCCTCAAGACCGCTGCCTTCTCCTTTTATGACTTTGTTGGCAAAATCCACTGTCCCGTCATCAAATGTCCAGTGTCCGACCAAATCGCCTGCAACACTATCTGCAACCGGTGTGCCCGCTACTGTGACGCCATCCGATTCATTCCCGGCATGATCAACGGCTTTCAGTATATACGTATATTCTTCACCATTGGTAAGTCCGCTTATATTCCATGTTTTGCCCTCATCGGGGGAACCATAAACCGTACCTGCTACCGTTTTCGTTTGATCGTAAATAGATACGTGACTAAAATCCAAGTCGGACGGATTTGTCCAACTCAGGGTTAACTGTCCGTCCGAAGGAAGACACCCGGTTTCCCTTACATCGCCCGGAGGATCAACATCAGCAGCACCATCGGGTGTACCGGAAATCGTCTCGCCTTTCGACACATTTCCCGTGGCATCTACCGTCTTAATCCTGTAAGTATATGATTTACCATTGGATAATCCGGTCAAAGTTATACTGCTGTCACCGCCAGGCGTCACCCCGTACACTTCATCGGCTACGGAATTATCTGAATCAAGTATTCTGACCTTGCTCAGGTCAGTATCTGCAGGGTTTGTCCAGTTTAAGGTCAGTTCTCCGTCTCCCGGGACAACGCCCAGATCCGAAACTGCGCCGGGAGGGATCTTGTCCTCATACAGCGCCAGTACTTCCGCTTCTGTTAATACCCTGCCGTACACTCTGAAATCATCAAAAGCCCCTTGCCAGCCATTATCATTATTACCCCCACGCCCAAGTCTAAACGGGTCCGTTTCAGCACCAAAACTGGTGTACGTATTGTCTGTTACAGGCAGACCGTTTAAATACGTGTATACTGTGTCTTCGGATTTATCATGCACAATAGCCATATGTGTCCACTTTTGGTTGGGAATTGCAAGTTCTGTCCCCCCTATCTCCCCGCTAAACAAAGCATTTTTCCTGGTTTTTATTGTTCCATTTGTATCGAGATAAAGCCATGTCGCCTTTCCCTGCAATATGCCTGTCGGCTCATCAATCGTCTCAAAATCCCTGTAAACCCAAAACGCCATGGAAAAATCCCTTGCCGTATTTCCATTTACATCACCCTCCGCATCCTTTACGACTGGAATTTCGATATAGGCGCTGTCACCGGTATCCCCTTTTCTAAGCGCCCCACCAATAGCACCGTTGGGCTCGGGGCTTATATTTTGGGTATCCGTTATGCCGGCATTCGTATCTCCAACGTCCGCCATAATCGTTGAATCCTCAATCATATCTGCGTCAAAACTCCAATGGGCCGCCAAACCGTCAGTTAGATCGCCGGCCGCATATGTGTTTTTTACCATCCTATGCCCCAGACTGCCCGGCAACAGGCCAAAGATCATCATGCAGGCCAGTAAAACGGCACAAGAAGTTTTAAAGAATTTATTCATATCTATCCTCTCCTGTTCAATATGGATATCCCACTTTAAAACCACCTTTATATTTGAACAAAAACCACACAGTCATTTTGTTTTGTTTATTCAAAGTATTTTTAGGTTTAAAGTGCGCTATCTCTAGAGATAGCGCACTTTAACATCAAGCTTATATTTGAATAAAAAACGGGAAATCACCATTGTTTGTCCAAACGCATTGTGTAGATTTAAAGTGTGTTGTCTCTTTAGATACCGGATTTTCACATCAAATGTATTTGAACGCTGCAATCCGTTATCTTATAGATACCCAACTTTAAAATTGAATTTATATTTACACAAAAAACGCAGAATCACCGTTGTTTGTGTAAATAGTATTTTTAGGTTTAAAGTCGGTTATCTTTAATACTCTCAAAAATGCTAACGGCTTCCGAGTGAATTCCTTCACATCGCCGGCCTTCTCCTCATCTTGACCTGCCGGACCTCGGATTCCGTTTATCCTTTCACCGCTTCAAGCATAATCTCTTTGGTAAAATGCTTTTGAAGAAAAGGATATACATACTAGTTGCTTTTTCCCGCCATGCCTTCCAGGGTGGAGGGCAGGGCACAGGTATTCAGCCAATCGTTCCACCTGTCGTAAGGCGCCTGCGTATGCAAAACGCCGTTTTCATATTTCCACATGCCTCTGTACTTGCCTTCGTAGAGATAGTCAATCATGTCAAAAGGCTTTTCAAAAATGAACCCATGCCACCCGTTCTCCACACATATTTCCTTAAGTGCTTGAATTAACGTGGGTCCGTGTCCTTGGAAATTATCCGTCAAAAAAGTGATTCCGTCTGCCGCATCTCCAATAAATATGCAATTGGCATGTTCAGGATAAGCAGACGCATATTTATCCAGCAGCCTGTCAAGTTCCGCAAGACCTATTCCCGGAGCCGGGCCGTTGATATAGTCCTTCCAGACATTTACGTCGGACAAATCCCCGCTGCTCGGTATTAACTTGTTCGGACCCAGATTAAAGTATTTCAATGCAAAGGAAAACTGTGAACATCGATTGCTGATCTTTTTCATAAAATTTATATCGTCTACTGCAGCTTCTATCCCGTTAAAATAGGCTCCGAAACGTCCCCCATGCAAGGTAACTGCTTTGCCCGGCTGTTTAAGGAAACCACCGGTACCGTTGTTAATCTGCTTGACAATATTAAGGGCAAGGGGAAGAAACTTTTTGGGATTGCCCTTCTCATGCTCCCCGATCATGACACCTTTTAGTTTGTCCTCCAGCCCTGCATCTTTAATTTTATTAATGGTGGTTACCATGTCGGTCACATACTCGTTTACGCTGTTGACCCTTGCGTGCAGGAAGAACTGAACATTATTCTGTTGCGCAAGCTCAATGAACGCGACGATATCGTCATACTGCTGCCGCTTCCAAGCCTCCGCTTCGTGCACCGGCAACTCCATCCCGCCGGGTTTCGTAAGCTTTCTAATCGGTGTCAAATCGATGGTGGAGTATACCGTCTTGTGCAGCAGCGTATCTACCGTATCAAGGGCTGCACTATCTGTCAGTTCTCCATTATAGGGGGTCGTGCCTCTTACTTGATCACGGCCGCTGAGGGGAGGCTTCCACCTTAGACCCACCACTGTTTTAAAGAATGGGGGCGTGCTTGCGGACTCCACTATTGTGGTACTTGTATTTTCCGTGTCCGCAGTATAGGTGTTATCTTCCACCCCGTACCCCAGATTAACCGGTAACAGCGCAAATGTCATCATGACAACAAGCAAAACAACAAAAGACTTTTGAAAAAACCTATCCACATTTATCCCTCCTACTCAATATATAGATATCGCACTGTAAAGTTAGAATTTCATTTGAACAGACAACGGTGACCCTGTGTTTTTTATCCAATAGATGCTTTTAACTTTACCGTGCGTTATCTTCTAAATCCTCTCAAAACGCTAAACGTTTTTGGAGTTTTGAGTACTTAGGCTTCCCTCACATCATCCTTATTCTCTCCTGTTAACCAATGGCATCCGGGACTCCGCTTATCCTTTCACGGCTCCAAGCATGATCCCTTTGGTAAAATGCTTTTGAAGGAACGGGTATACCATTAATATGGGAACCAGCGCTACAATGATCGTAGCTGCCGTTACCGTCTCACCGGTGGTTTCGCTTTGTACTTCCATCACCGCCAGATCCGACTGGCCTATGACGATATCCCTGATCAACACCGGCAAAATATAGTTATGCCTTGACGGCAGATACATAAGCCCTCTCATAAAGTTGTTCCACTGGCTTACCGCCACCCAGATAGAAATCGTTGCAAGCACCGGTTTTGACAAGGGAAGGACAATATTTGTAAATATTTTGAGTGGCCTTGCACCATCAATGATCGCAGATTCTTCCAGTGATTTCGGCAGGTTTTGAAAGAAATTTTTGATAATCACTATATTAAAGGGCGTAATGGCACCAAGTAAGATCAGCGCCAACAGGTTGTCCGTAAGTCCGAGACTACGCACCACCAGATACTCGGGAATCAAACCGCCACTAAAAAGTATTGAAAAGATGACTATAAAATTCCAAAATTTATATCCCGGCAAATCTCTCTTGGACATAATATAGGCATAGCTTGAGCAAACCACTAAACAAAGCAGCACACCGCCTACCGTTATAATAATACTATTTTTAAAAGCTAAAAAAATATAGTTGCTTTGCAGAACAAATCTATAGGCTGCTATGGTAAATCCGCGAGGGTAGAAAAAGAACCCGCCGGACATGGCCCTGCTTTTTTCACTCAAAGATATAGAGAGCTGATGCAAAAAAGGATAAAAGGTTACAGCGGCAAAAGCAATAAAGAACAGCACATTACATATGTCAAAGATTTTGTCTCCCAGCATCTTTTTGATTTTCATCGTTCCCTCTCCTTACATGATACCCGCATCAGGATTGAAAATTTTTGCGAGTCTATTACTGACAAGCACAAGGATTAAGCCGATGACCGACTTAAAAAGCCCTGCCGCCGTCGCAAGAGAAAATCTTCCCGTGCTCAATCCTACTCTGAAAATGTAGGTGTCTATAATATCGGCTACATCGTAAACAGAGGCGTTATACAGCATATATACCTGCCCGAATCCGGCATCAAGTATGTTGCCAAGTCTAAGTATCAAAAGAACTACAATGGTGCCTGATATGCTCGGCAGGGTGATATACCATATTCTTTTAAATCTATTGGCTCCATCGATAATGGCCGCTTCATATAAGTTTGGATCTATTCCCGATATGGCAGCTAAATATATAATTGTTCCCCATCCGGAAGCCTTCCATATTTCCGTCAAAACCAGGAGCCATCTAAAGGTTCCGGGCATAAGAAGCGGGGATTTTTCTATCCCTAATACTTTTAAAATTCCCAATTGAGGAGAAAATAAAGAAAACAATATACCCGACAATATTGCCCAGGAAATAAAATGGGGCAGATAAATGACGGCCTGTATTGTCCTCGCAAAATAGCGTTTGTTAAGTTCGTTTAATAGAATGGCCAGTATGATGGGTACCGGGAAATAGCATACTAATTTCAAAAGACTGATAATGAGGGTATTCATAAACGCTATCGAGAAATCATCACTCATAAAAAGCATGTTGTACCATTTGGCACCTACCCAGGGGCTGTCAAAAAATCCTCGCCTGACGTTATAATCTTTAAAAGCAACAATCAGTCCGCCCATCGGCAAATACCTAAAGATAAACAGCATGATAAAACCCGGTAATCCCAACAAAATATAATCGCCATATTTTCTCCATTTATGAATAAATTTATTGGTAATACCCTTAGCTTTTTGCATTGTTTTTACTCCTCCAGATATCGAGATAAGGATAAAGGTATGTTAGTATCTGTATCCTATTTTAATAACGATCCCAAAGGGACATATACTTGTGAAGCAGGTGGCAATTATTTCATCAGCTCATTGACCTGTTTGGTGACTTCGGCCCCGCCCTGGCTGTTAAACTTCTGCACATATTCGTCGTGTTTATCCACCGAATACTCACCCGTTACAATTTTCACGAAGTATTCTGCCCACAGCTTATCAAAGATATCCGGATAATCTGCCATCGTCGTTACCGATTGATAACAAGCTGAATATACGAGATTATTCGGGTCACTCGGTATTTTAATATCTCTAATCTGTTCCGGGACATCCATCCATCTTCTGTCATTCACACGAATAAATCTCACCGGATTTGAAAATCCCCTTTTATACAAGCTGCTATAACCTTCGGGAAGCGTTTGTACGATCCTGTCATTTTGCGCATCATAGGTATAGTCCTCCCCTTCAATACCATAAGTAACAAGTTCAAAGCCGCCGTCTTCACCGGTATTCACCGACCAGTCCAGAACCTTTATGAGGGTATCGATATCTTTTTCGTCGACTACTCTTTGGGCTATAGCCACACCTTGATTGACAATAGCGCCGGCCGGATAACCGGCAAGTCCTTGCGGGCCTTTTACAGGAGGTATTATTTCTACTTTCTGCTCAGGCTTATCCTTCCAGGCTTTTCTTGCATCATTGGCCCACCATACGGTTTGTTCGTAAGCACCAATATTGCCGTTAATAAATTTTTCTTTTGCCTGTTTGCCTTTAACGACAAATTTATCCGGGTCAATAATGCCGTCTTTGTACCACTTCTGTAATGTTGACAAAATTTCTTTCACTTCGGGCTGAACGGTCGTATGCTCAATTCTGCCGTTTCGCTCTACCCAGGCATGTCCCGTTTTGCCATTATTCAAAAACAGACCATAGGCTCCAAATGCAAAATTGAACCAGTTCTGGTCCCATCCCCCTATACCATAGGTATCTTTCTCTCCGCTTCGGTTAGGGTCTTTATAGGTAAAGGCATAAAGAACATCGTACAATTGGTCCAACGTGGTCGGCGTCTCCATATTGAGATTTTCCAGCCAGTCCCTTCTGATGATAAGGCCGTGAACCCCGTCGCCTACCAAAGGATGCTTCATTTTTGCCTGCGGAAATGCAAAAACTTCTCCATCCACAGACATGTTTGTAAGGTCTAGTTCATTTGCCATCTCTTTATAATGAGGCATTTGTTCAATATACTTGGACAGCGGTGTTATAACACCGGACTCGGAAAAACGCCTCAGATCTATATTCCTGGCCCTGAAAGCGTCCGGTTCGTCCCCTGACGCGATCAATACATTCAGTTTCGTATCGTATTCGCCTCCACCAACCATTTGCACTTCATAGTCAAAGCCTTCAATGCCCGCCTCCTTTAAGGCATCGATAATGACTTGTTTTGCCTCACCGCCGTCAGGCGGGTACTCGGCAATAGACTGGTTGATAAAGAACGTATATTTGAAAGTCTTTACCGGCTGGGCCGGCTTTGGCTTATCTGCAGATTCTGTTTCATTATCCGTACTTGACGGCGCAGGGGCTTGGTTGTTCTGTTGGCAACCGATAGAAACGGACAATACCATCCAACAAACTAAGATTAGAGAAAGTGATTTCAACACTTTCTTATTCATGAGACAAATCCCTCCCTTTTCATTTAACTCCTCTCCTAGACATTTAGACATTACTTTCTCCTAGATCTCTTTATAGATACCCAAACTTTAAAATGGCATTTATATTTACACAAAAAAACGCGGAATCATCTTTGTTTATATAAATGTATTTTAGGTTGAAGCCGGTTATCTTTATCCGCATTTGCGCAAATCGTGTTACCATTATAATCCTTTTGATCTGACAAGTAAATATCCAGATTCGGAACATGAAACTCAACTATGAAACTTAGGATTTTTTATTTTTTTTTTACAAGTGTTTTATTTCCCCTGTTTTTAGGGCTTTTTGATCGCTTCGTTTGTTAAAAAGAAGTTTCATTTTTAGATGTGGTTGTTTTTTTGCAGCAATCATCCTCATGCGGCACACTAAATTTTTTTCTATAGTCTCCCGGTGTAATCCCCTCATATTTTTTAAAAAACCGCCAGAAGCTGCGGGCATCGCAATACCCGACACTTTTACTGATTTGTTTAACGGTCATATTTGTATTGATCAGCATTTCCTTGGCTTTTTCCACCCTTACCAAGGTAAGATACTCGATTAACGTCTTGCCCGTTGCCTTTTTAAAAATACGGGTAAGATACACGGGATGAAGATTGATATGTTTGGAAATATCATATACGGATATTTCCTTTTGATAATTGTTTTTAATATAAACAATCGTGTTTGAAATATAATCCGAATGCATGACTTCCTGTTCCTGCTCCGCTTGAAGTTCCAGGATGTGTTCGAGGTATTCTTTTATTTTTTTCTTAAGTTCATCCTTGTTACGGCATTCCATGGTCCATTCATAAACATTTATATCATTGACGGATATGTTCGCGCCGTCTTCAACCAGCTTATTGATGACCCCCATGATTAATAGCATCAGGGTATTTTGTATTTCTTTGGATGTCAGGTTATTATGATCGATAAAGTTGTCAAACAACTCATCTATGACAGCATCTATAATTTTTATATCTTTGAGCTTTATGCCGTTAATAATCTTCTTATAGATCGTTACAGGGTAAGAAATGTCTTTATGATTGGTCTCACCGGTAAACATAACCGTATTAATATTTGTCGTCAGCCTGAACAAGAAACGTTTTCTCGCATTAATAAATGAATTAAAAATATTATATATGCTATGGACAACATTCCCAAAGGAATAAACAACCCTATTCTCAAGGCTGCGGTGAAGCATTTTATTAATTGATTGACATAGGTTGACCATCTTATCTTTAAACTGCCGGTCTATTTTTTCAAGGTCGGTATTCATAAAGAAAACAAGTTTGTCTTCCTCAATGGTGATGCCTCCATAGGTTGGAAATAATTTGCTAAACTCCTGCAATATGATTGTCTTGCAAAGGGTAAGAATATGATTGCTTTTGTTATAATCTTTCATATCATTGATGTTAGCGATCTTGGCAACGAAAACGATAAAATAGGGATGATTAAAGTTTATGCCCACATACTTCATTCGGTCGTTGAAATTGATTGAATCGGTAAAATTATTCCATAGGATATCCTGGCATATTTTCTCCCTTAAAATGGGCTTTGCTTTTTTAATCTCATCTTTAACAGATTGATTATCCAGAACCAATGATTCCATGGTATGTTCTATGGCCGTGTAAACATCCTTCTCAAGTGCGAGACTTTTTGGCGAACCGTTCATTAGCTTTTGACCGATCTTCTTAATAGGTTTAAAGCTTGTGGCGGATAAGAGCATGGATAAAATAAACCCGAAAATACATACACTTATAAAGATGATTATGATCAGCCTCGTCTGGCCGTAAAGCTTGTTAAACAAATCTTCGGACAAAATGTATTTGGCTATTATAAAATCATTAACCTCGGATCTTTTCTGAATTAAGAAATAATCATACTTGAGCAATTTTAAAATATTATCTCTTTTCCCCAGTTCGTCAAGAGAAATAACTTTGCCGTTCTTCTCAAATAATTGATGATCCGCTCTATTTCTATCAAAGGAAAACTTGACGTTAAAATCATTGTCGACAACATAAATATCTCTGAATCTATCCGCTGCATATAAAATATCTGCAAGCTTATGATAATCCAAATTGACAACCACTAAACCTAAAATGCTGTTTCCGAATAAAGGTATTTTAACGGTTGTCGAAAATACTTCGTATCCTCCCGGCATATTCGGTTCCTCTATGGTTCTAACCGACGAATTGATGATTTTTTGTGTCACATTGAAGCAGTCGTCAATAAATACGCGGTCGTAAAAGGTATTGGCGCTAATAGCCCCTCTTCTTGTGGAGTAAACAATATCATTTTGAGTATTATAAAGATATGTAGAAAAAACGAATCTATTATTGGAAGACATTTTTCCTATGCTGTCGTATATTTTCCAAGCATCGTAAATTCCTACATCCGTTCTCCCTGTTAACATATCGTTAATCCCAGGGATCGAAGAGATCTGAAAGGCATAATTATAGTTCTTGTGGATCATTGTTTCCCACATATTTTCAAAATAATTTACATCTTCCGTATATTCCTTTAGTATACTGTCTTTTGTCTCAGTAATGCTCTTTTGAAGGTAAATGGTGCTTGCTATCAGCAGCGGCAAAAGGACGGCAATCGCGTAGGATAGGAATATTTTGATAAATTGCTGCCTGAATATGTTTTTTCTTAACATAGGTCTCCCTCTCTTTATTAACATAATATAACAAAACCCTTAGAAAATCAACTTTTGCAATTGTTAAGGGGTGTATAAATTTTAAGTGAAGAAAATGATTCCAAGGCAAAAAAGTAGTTGAAGGCTGAGAGATGAGGGTTGAGATCAGTGACGGCAATCGCATAAAACTTTCTCCGTAATATCATAGGCTTTCCTCCTATCATAATCAAACAATACCACCGTCTTTTCCCCTTGTTTACACGCCGCATCGCCCGCCAGCACATTGATGTCAAAAACCTCAAAACCTACCTGCTTGATCACCTTTTTTGCCGGCATCCCCAAATATTGGGGTAAAAGGATTTGGATGTTTTCTTCCTTTTTCAGGAACTCAAAACACTTTTCTTGAAACCAAGGCATATCCGCTTTCTTTGCCCAATAGGGTAATTGTACACCCTTTTGGTGATGGAGCAGGTCAAATTTTAAATACTGGGTAAAAACACCCGCTTCCCTGCCTATGGCCCGATCATAAAATTCAAAAAGAATATCATATAATGCTTTCCGGCTATGTGACCGCTTGTCCAGCCCCTGCTCTTCAAAATAGGCGGCGAGATCTTCAAAAAACCGGAACGGCGATGGGTAAAAGCGGCGCAATACATAGCCTAAAGACTTCTCAAAAACACCCGAATTATGATATTTTTCCAAAACATCCTCTATGCCTTTTAAGCGCAGTATTTCCGTATAAGACATTGTATTATTTTGCAGCACTTCATAAGGCGGTAAGGCCGTATATTTATAATCATACCGCAAGGCTTGCTTTCTAAGCGCCGAGCCTTTTAACAACTTTAAAAAACCCAGCTGCAGTGCGTGGGGGGCCAGTCCGTAAACATCGTCAAAGGATCGGGCAAAGGATCGATAGTCTTCTCCGGGCAGCCCTGCAATCAGGTCCAGGTGAAGGTGCATATTGCCTGCCTGTCCAAGCTTTTTGACGCTCTCTGCCACTTTATTAAAGTTCATTTTCCGCCGTATCGCTCGGATGGTGTTCAAATTGGTGGATTGAACACCGATTTCAAATTGAAAAAGTCCTTCCGGCACCCGGGCCAGGTATGCGATCATTTCGTCATCCAGCAAATCGGCTGCTATTTCAAAGTGAAAGGATGTCTTCTGGCGATTTTGTACCAAAAATTCAAATAATGCCATTGTCCTCTTTTTGTCTGCGTTAAATGTTCTATCTACAAACTTTACCAGCTTCACGCTGTTTTCAATCAAAAACAACAAATCCGCTTTTACTCTTTCCATTGAAAAGTATCTAACACTGCGGGTCGTGGAAGACAAACAATAGCTGCAATTAAAGGGACAGCCCCGGGAAGTCTCATAGTATATCAATTTTCCGACCAAGGCTTTCAAATCTTCTGCGTGATACGGGCTTGGAATCCTATCTAAGTCACAGATAAGGGAACGCTCCTCATTTACAGTGATTGTTTGGCCGGCTCTATAGGCGATGCCGCGAATGGAGCCCAAGGGGGGACGACGCGTATTGATGTATGCCAAGAGCTCTTTAAAGGTTTCCTCCCCTTCCCCCATCATAAGGTAGTCAATAAAAGCATGACCATCCAATATTGTTGCAGCATCGTAAGATACCTCCGCACCTCCCAGAATAATAATACAATCCGGCTTCACTTTTTTGAGCCGGTCCGCAATTTCCAATGTCATTGTGATATTCCATATATAGCATGAAAAGGCAATCACATCTGCGCCGGTTTTATATATATTCGCCGTAATGGCATCAAGTCGATCGTTAATGGTATATTCTTCAATTCTTATCTCATAGTCTTCATGCCGGCAATATTTTTCCAAATACCTTAAAGCCAACGAAGAATGGATATATTTTGCATTTAATGTCGTTAATAATACTTTCACCGGTATACCCCTATCTCTGTTCAACTTTTTCAAATTTAACTTCCCACCCATTTTATCATAAGACCGGCGGGATTGGCCAAAAAATTTTTGTTCTATCGCCCGGACTGAGGTCGGAGGTCGGAAGGCGGAGGTCGGAAAACGGCTAAACAGGGGCGGAGAATAAAACAGCAACAAGGTGTCATGAACGGTGGGCGGTTCATTCTCAACCCTTATCTCTCAGCCCTCAACTGCTTTTTAGACTTGGAATACCTATTGCCGGAGTACAATTATATTTCTAACGTTACTGTATTATTATCTATATATAAGGTCTTTTTTTAGTTTACATCAAAAGTATCCTATAGTATGATAATGATGGGCAATAGAACAGCAACCTATACTTACAAGCAGTTCATGTTGTGAAATATCATTTAATCGGAGGAATCGTACTTGAAAATAAAATTTATTATTAATCCAACAGCGGGAAACGGCCAAGCACTCAAAACACAAGATCGCATCCATCGTATTTTAGACAATACCGATCATTTCTTTTCCATCGAAAAAACTTCCGCACCGCGGGAGGCAACCCATATGGCTCAGAAGGCCGTCGCCGAAAAATATGATGCCGTTGTAGCCGTCGGCGGTGACGGAACCATATTCGAAGTCATTAACGGCATGGCAGGAAGTGATGTGCTATTAGGCATTATTCCCGCAGGAACGGGAAATGACCTTGCAAGAACCGCAGGTATTCCGAGAGCTGTAAACGAAGCCCTTCAAATGATACTGCAACCTCACGTCAGCCCAATAGATATTGGGCGTCTCAATGGAAAATACTTTGTGAACGTTGCAAGCATCGGTTTTGACGCCCAAGTGGTGCAGCAATGCAATCACATGAAAAAATTCGCATCCGGCCCATTGCCCTATGTACTAAGCGTCTTGAAAACACTGATAGGATACAAAAACAAACACTATAAAATTTTACTGGACGGAAAATTATTGGAAAGAGAAATTTTGTTGATCTCCATTGCAAACGGAAAATACTATGGCGGCGGCATGATGATTGCACCGGACGCAGTCCTCGACGACGGCTATTTTGATGTGTGCATTATCAATAAAATGTCCAAATTCAGAATACTCACTTTATTTCCTACGATATTCAAAGGAACACATATCCGGCTGCCGGAAGTAGAGTATTTTAAAGCAAAACATATAAAGATATTTGCAAACAACATGATTATCAATTGTGACGGAGAAATTGTCAGCAACATCCCCGTTGATTTCAGTATGGCGGATTTTAAATTGAACCTCATTGTCAATAAGCGAGTAAAGAATCCGGCCCATCAAAGCATCACATCCATGCTTTACGGCAGCACCGAAAATAGCGGTCAGTGTCCCATAGAGATACATTAATTTAGGTAGAAGAAAATTATTCCAACAACTGATATTCCAAGGCTAAGAGCCTGTAAACTTGCGCCGGGCCACAGCAAAACTCGCTAAAGATAACCAACTTTAAACCTTAAAATACTATTTACACACAGGGCGTTTTAAAAAATACATTATACATGTTATGTATGTCCACGGATCATACATTCTACTTTTTTGAAACGCCTTTTGATCGGTTATGGATTAAGAATATCAAAACAACGATGATTCTGCGTTTTTTGTGTAAATATAAAT
>JAKSBV010000288.1 GCA_022360955.1 Bacillota bacterium | reverse complement strand
TCGAGACGCTTTTTATCCAGGAATCGTGACCTAGACTTCTTATTGCTAGGCTCGTAGTATTCGCCTGAGTTTTGTGGTTTATTCCAAGCGCAGATTATGGTTTTGCTGTTCTCACGGAGGTTTGATAAATGATTAGGTCGTTAGGTGTCTTTTCTTTTGAAGGACTTCTAAGCTCTTGTTCCCTACAGACTATGTACACAGGAAAGGGATAAACCGGTGTCTTCTTGCTGACTCTCTTCTTTGAATGTGCTTGAGCTCCACTCTCAATTCCACCGTGTTATGGATGCTTGTTTCGGTTGTAAAGCGAACGTCCTGTTTTCCTTAAATAGTTTGAAAGACAGTGTTCCGCTTTATTTCTTTTTAAGGACTTTGCTGCCTCTATTGACTTGAAAGTTCTCGGAGAGTATAGAAAAGGTGCAAGTGATTGTAGGACTGTGTGCCTCAAAAGAAATAGATCTTTGTAACGCCTGTTTTTATTGACTTGAGACGCTGATGCTATTCGTTTACTCGGGGTTTCTCTGAAAGAACTTGTTTATTGCCGAATCTTTTTTCGTTGGAGTATCTCGCTATCTTAAATTCTGAAGTTTAAGCCGTGAAAAGCAGTTTTTGATAACTCAAGCGAAACTGGGTTCTCTCTGACTTTTGAAGGAGAGGCTCTTTACAAGTCTTCTAGTGTCTACGCGTCCTTTTCGCTAATCTTCGAGCTACTTGGTTAAGACTTCGCTAGACGTTCAAGAAATTGTTGAGTAGCAACTTCGTTGTAAAAGAAATTAGATCAAGGTCGTCAAATTCGCCTTCTAAAGCAAAAATTTGAGTTGTAGAAGTAGGTAGAAGGCACTCTTCTTCGTCTCTTCGAGTGGATCTGTTCCCTGTTTGGTGTAAGGGAAGACTTGTTATTGTTATTGTTATTGTTGAAGCTTGAAGTTGATGGGTTCTTGAAGACTGCTTTGGTTATTGTTATTTTTTGCTGATTTCCTCGGGTCGTTTTGGTTAATGGAGGTTGCTCTCACCTCTTTGGCTCCTAAAAAGGGCTATTGGTTTGATTGCAGTTGATAGAATCGAAAGGTTAAATGAGAAACT
>JAKSBV010000249.1 GCA_022360955.1 Bacillota bacterium | reverse complement strand
GCGCCTACACTTTCCGCCGAAATCAATTCAACGAAGTAGGTACAACAGCCCGGGCAGGGATTGCAGTCACAGAACGCAAACCCAAAATCTTCACTATTGCTGGTTGCAGTACCAAAGACAAAAGGTCTCGTCATCGTCCAGGTGCCGCATACCACTTCCTGTCCGTTATCACAAGATTTCTTCAACTGGAAAGTCAGTGAGGTTCCCTCAATCCCTGCCAAGAAAAAGTTGCTGACGATACAATTAAACTCGACGGTGACCATCGGCTTGCATAAGCAGGTGGTATCAAGCGCAGCACACACCAATGATACAGGGGTGTCAAGGAATAATCCGTTAATTGCCGTTCCAATCACAACCGGACTCAACCCGGCTCCCGTACAGCAATTGAAAATAACGCCTTGCGGATACGGGTGCTTGGGCGGCCCGCAGTCTGCACATATGGGTGCGGCGGGCGGGCATTTTACAGGTTTTGCATAAGTTCTTTGATAATTTTTATTGATCATCTATAGAATCTCCTTTCATAGGAATAATGGTTGAGAATCCTATATTTTTATAATATGCAGCAAGCAGGTATTCGGTTCTTTGGATGACATAACGAGTCTTTTAAAGATGTAAAATAATGAATATAACCTGTTGCTGGAGTACGATTATATTTCCAACGTTACTGTTTATTATCTATAGCACAACGCGTCAATACATTATATATAAACCGACAGCGTAAATTGTACGGGTGACAATTTACGCTGTTAAACCGTCATATATTGAAAATCACTCTTAAATGCTGCGGTCTATCCTTAACATCCCATTCATCTCATACACAGCTGCTTCAATAACCCTATCCATCTGTTCATCCGACAATTTCCCTTTGGTTAAATTCTTTAAAACCTGCAATGCCTCCTGCTTTTTATCCGCACCACGTCCGGGCCCTATCATTTGTTCTACCGATATAACCACCGTTTTGGCTAAGGAATAGACAAAATAAAATCTTTCTTTCGCAAGCCTTAGTCTGATGTATTGTACGATATACACGCCTACAATAAGTATAGCTGCCTGAATGATCAGCATTAAGCTTTGCAGCAATATCCCGTTAAGCATCTTATCCCTCCTTCCTTGTTGAGATTGGGAACCGAATTCGGATATAGCCTCATCATTCCTCTAAGGTCTTCAGCCTTTCCTGCGTGATCAAATATTGCCCCCAGGTAATCGGATCATCCAAATCATGTTCTCCCAAAATAATGCCTTTTGCTTTCCATGCCTCATATGCATCCTGCGCAAAATGCCTTGCCTTGCCATCCGGAAATCCTAGATATTCGTAGATAGCCCTCGTTAGTATACCGGTAAAGCCCTCCTGCCATTGGGCGTTATTTAATTTATCTTCTTCTTGCCGGTTGGTAATAAACATTGCTTCAATGAGTACGGCAGGCATTCTGGTATGGCGCAATACATAGAAGCCAACTGTTTTCACACCCCTGTTTATATTTTTGTTAAACGCAGCCATTTGATTTTGCAGCACCTGCGCCAGTCTATAGGCCTCAGAGGCTTTCCTATAGCAATAGGTTTCCGTTCCGCCGGCCCGGGGGTCCTTTGCCCCATTGCAGTGGATACTGATAAAATAATTCGCTTCAACATTATTCGCAATATCACACCGTGTCTGCAGATCTATATAACGGTCATCCTCCCGTGTACAAATGGCATTTATCCCTCCGGCAATCAGCTTATCTCTGAGTTTTAACGAAAGTATTAAGTTAATATCTTTTTCCCTGCTGTAGCTGCCCAATGCCCCGGGGTCCTTTCCGCCATGCCCCGGGTCAATGACTATTTTCATTTTCTCAACTCCTTTTGTTAAAGATAACCAACTTTAAACCTAAAATACTATTTATACAAAGGGCGTTTTAAAAAATACATTATTCATGTTAGCTATGTCCAAGAATTATAAATTCAACTTTTTTGAAACGCCTTTTGGACAGTTATTGATTGGAAAGTACTCAAAACAACGATGATTCTGCGTTTTTTGTGTAAATATAAATTCGATTTTAAAGTTGGATATCTATACGGTCTATAAGCAAACGACGAATAAAGAAAAATAGCCGCTTCTATCTTTTTATATACTATGCGGTTCATAAATAAGGTGTTATAACCTTTTCAACAAATCAGGCTATTTAAATCCGGTATATTTTGTTCATGCATCCTCAATCCTGTCTTGTAACCGGATACATCATTGCATATACATGGACATGGACAAAGCCTTCAAAAATCGAAGGCTTTTCAGTTAACAATATGACACTATATACACAAATAACTCTTCTCGACCGATTGACCACATTACTGAGGACAAGTGTCGACCGCCCACACAGCAGCTGTTGGTGCGTTAATGCTAAAGTTCCCCTCAAACGGAGTCAAATCAAGATCAACAGCTATACAAGACAGCAATTCAACAGCATACGTGCAGCAGCCAGGGCAAGGATTGCAGTCGCAAAACGTAAATCTAAAGGAATCGCTTGTTGCAACTCGTTCAGTCACAATGGCTCCGACTGCAGCTCGTGTAAATGTCCAAGTCCCGCATCCCATCTCCCGGCCATTGTCACAGGATTTTTTCACCTGGAAGGTGAGTGTCAAGAGGTCTCCCTGCGGAACATCAGCAGCAATAACAGCACTGAAATCCAATTCGACCAGCGGTTTGCACAGGCAGGTGGTATCAAGGGATACGCACACTAACGAACGCGGTGTAGAAGGACATACACTTGTGGTTGGTATGCCTGTTCCCGTACAGCAATTGAAAACAGCACCTTGCGGGCACGGATGCTTGGGCTTGCAATCTGCATAAGCCGGGGCACCGGAAAGACAAGCTGCATCCTTAATACCGCAGGTATCCACTGCTTCCACCTTAAGCGTAGGGGCAATAACACCGATTATATCGCCGCCCTGTTCATCCAAAAGAAGCAATTCAACGAAATACGTGCAGCATCCGGGACATGGATTGCAATCACAGAACGTAAATCCGAAAGAGTCATTTCCAAAGGCTAAAGCAAAACTTCTCCTATACGTCCATGTACCGCATTCAATTTCCTGTCCGTTATCACAAGACTTTTTCAGCAAAAAAACAAGTGATATTTGCCCACTGCCGAGTGAAACGGAGGGAATACAGTCAAATCTGACTTTGACCATAGGGTTGCACAAACAAGTCGTATCTATCTCAGCACACACCAGCGGTGCCGGCGTCTGCTGAAACGGGCCGGGCTCCGGTATAAAAACCTGACCCAGTCCGGTTCCCGTACAGCAATTGAGAATCATGTCCTGCGGGCACGGATGCTTGGGCGGCCCGCAGTCTGCACAAGCAGGGGCGGCAGGCGGGCATTTTACCGATTTTTCATAAGCTTTTTGATCATTTTTTCTTACCATTTATAACTTCTCCTTTCATATGGATAATCGTTGCAAATCCTATATTCAGCAAATAAATATTCGGTTTTTTGCAAGCAGGTGGGGACTACATTTCCCCATCATCCTTCCTGTCACACCTATGAAGCATTCTGCACATTCGCAAAATCTCCTTTCATTGCTATTCTATATCTGCATCCATTGGGTACTGACTTTTGACGGCGTAATATTTTTTCTAATCCGGACTTCATAGGCCGATTATATTACATAATATGAAATAACCCGCCGGTATGTTCCCTAGCGGGCACATTTAATGCAGTTGAAGAAATCTATGTGCCGGAGGTCGGAGGGCAGAGGGCGGAAGTCGGAATATAACCAAACAGGAGCATAAAGTAATCCGCAGCAAGGAGGGATAAACAATGGGCGGTTCATTCTCAACCCTCATCTCTCAGCACTTAACCTTCAACTATTTTTCAGCCTTGGAATATCAGTTGCTGGAATCATTTTCTTCAGCCGGAATTTATACACCCTGGAATACGTATTGTCTTGATTCATTCCAACTCAAATACAATGGATTGGTCTGGCAAAAAAGCCTTCAAAAATCGAAGGCTTTTCCGTTAACCATATGACAATACCCATATAGCTTATGCTTCACCGCTTGTTAAAAATCCTGAGGGCAAATATCGAAGGCCATTATACTCACGGTCGGTGCGTTAATGCCAAAGCTTCCCGTAAACGGGATGCCTACAATACTCCCACCGGCGCAAGATGCCAGTTCAACGGAATAGGTGCAGCAAGCAGGACACGGGTTGCAGTCACAGAACGTGAATCTAAAGGAATCACTTGTATTGACTTGGTCGGTTCCGATAAGTCCGGCTGTGAGGCGTGTGAACGTCCAACTGCCGCAGTCGATCTCCTGACCGTTATCGCAGGATTTTTTCACTTGGAAGGTGAGTGTCAAGAGGTCTCCCGCAGGAACGGCAGCATCAATAACAGCGCTGAAATTCACTTCCACCAGCGGCTTGCACAAGCGTGTGGTATCAATCGTCGCACATACTAACGAGCGAGGGGTAGACGGGCATACGCTTGTGTTTGGTATGCCTGTTCCCGTACAGCAGTTGAAAAGAACGTCCTGGAGACAGGGACACTTTGTTTCGCCATCTGCCTCTTGAACGCCGCAGATATCTGTTGCCGTTAATCTAATCGTGGGTGCAACAACGCTTATCAACCCTACAAAGCCTTCATCCAGGACAAAAGAAAGCAATTCAACGGAATAGGTGCAGCAGCCAGCGCAGGGATTGCAGTCACAGAACGTAAATACAAAAGAATCATTATTTGACAAAAAGCCCCCATCTCTCGTCAGTGTCCGTGTGTCGCATACAATCACCTGTCCGTTGTCACAAGTTTTCTTTAACTGAAAGGTCAGCGAGATTTCTTCCGGCGTAACTGTATTAATCGAAGCCGTTTTAACGATACTGCTATATTCAACTTTGACCATAGGCTTGCACAAGCAACTTGTGTCCAGTGTCGCACACACCAGCGATACCGGTGTCTGGAGCAGCACATCGGGCTGCTGTACGAAAGCCGGGCCCAGACCGGCGCCCGTGCAGCAATTGAAAATACCTCCTTGCGGACACGGAGATTTCGGCGGCACGCAATCTGCACAAACCGGTGCGGCAGGCGCACACTCTTTTGATTCTACACAAATTCCGGCATTGTCTTTAACAAGGTCCTCTACAGTCTTTTCACCATAATTTTCTTCATAATCCTTATCCTTCATTAAAAGTACCTCCTTTCACAGAGAAAATATTTATGACTTCTACATTATTATAATATGACATATCCATGCATTCGGTTCCTTTGTTTACATAATATTATGAACGTTTTTTTCTATGCTTTGATACATCCGGCTCACAATAGCCTATTGTCATTTTGAAAGTGTGAAAATAAAAGTCACTTTACACGGCCTGCCTTCATATAATATAGGGTTGAGCACTTGGCACTCACGTCACAAAACCACATTTGAGAAAACCTGATAGAATGGGAGGGCTCTTATGATAACCGGGATATTAAACGCCGGATTCGGTCACGCCGTAAGGTTCATAGCCACGGCAGAAAATATAAGAAAATACGGCCATGTACCCGTTGCCTGCTTGGTAAAAGGCAGCATGCGGCAATTTATGCAAGCAAATATCTCTCAATACAATGGCAGCGTATATAACTTGCATGATTGCAAGGCATACATCAACAGAAAAACGGGAAAAATTAAAAAAAATCTCAAAATAAAGGATCAAAAAATAGTCAAAAAACTTGGCACCACTTCTGTCCTTTTAAATGACTTTATTACCAACATCAACAAAATGAAAAAACTGTTTCCCGGCAGCTTAATCACCTGCTGCCTCTATCACGGGGACATTAATATTACCGGGCATGATTCCGCAAGAATAGCCGCCTTTAAAAACCTTGTCCGCAAGACGGCCTCACACCACGACATCTTTTTCCATATCAACCTCAAGCAGCCCCAATACAGTCCAAGTATTCCCTGTACCTACATCCCCATTCCCATCGTAGCCAGACAGGTCAGAAAAGATAAGGCAGCCGTCAACAGGCTTTTGGGCTTAAAACCCGATGATCCGTTCATTTTAATTCACGCCGGTGCCGCGGTATCGGAAAATATCTATGCCCAATTAAATGCCTTTTATCAAGCCGTTAATGAGCTTAAAGCACCCTATCCAATCGTAATCTCAAGCGGCCTGGAGAATAACCCCTTCCCCTTTCGCCCCGGCATTATCAAGGCACCGTTATTTTACAACGGGATAGATCTGGTAAATGCCAGCGAACTGGTAGTATCCAAGCCCGGCATGGGCATACTGCAGGATTGTATCGTCACAAAAAAGCCCTTGCTTTTTCTGCCCGGAGACTTTGCAGAAAGAGATCTGAAAATACGGCTGTTGGATGATTTATTATCCGGTCGCCTGCCTGTAGTGGAAAAAATCAATGCACACCATCTAAAGGGCTGTATCGAGAGCTGCATCTCTATGGGCAGCCTCTACCGTGAAGGCTACTCTCAAGTGCCTGTCAACGGAGCAGATGTACTTGCAAGGGCTGTACATTTATTAACCGGTGCTGCTAAAAATACGTTTCAAGACTTAATCCCTGCCATTAAGGAAATGAATCCCTTTTGTTAGCGGATTTTGCAGCCTTCGCAACGCGAAGGCCTTTTCCTTAACCCTATTCCGGACATAACCCCGGCATCTTATGGTCACTGGGGACAAGTATCCACCGCTATTACCGCAGCCGTCGGTGCTTCAATACTAAATCTCTGAAAAACGGGATTGGCGATACTACAAGAAACCAATTCCACGGAATAGGTGCAGCAGCCCGGACAAGGATTGCAGTCACAGAACGTGAATTTAAAAGAATCACTCCTCGTCAAAGCTTGAATGACATTTATGGTAAATGACCAATTGCCGCACACGATTTCCTGGCCGTCATCACAGGTTTTTTTGACCTGGAAGACCAGGCCTAAAAGCTCTCCCTGCAATTGAAATACCGACCCGATAACAGCACTGAAATCCAATACGACCAGCGGCTTGCACAAGCATGTGGTATCTACCGTTACACATACCAGGGAACGAGGGATAGAAGGACATGCGCTTGTGGTCGGTATGCCTGCACCTGTACAGCAATTAAAGACAGCACCTTGAGGACAGGGATGCTTTGGCCGGCAGTCTGCACAAACCGGGGCCGCCGGAGGACATTTGCCCTTTGATACCCCATCAATGCCCGCTGCCGCACAAAAAGACGGGACGGAAGTACAGCCTCCTCTCGCGTCACCACAAGCTTCTACAGCCTCTACCTGAAGAGTCGGCCCCTGAATTGCCAGTGTTACGTTAACCGCTCCTTCATCATTCACCGACACCAATTCAACAGCATACGTACAGCAGCCCGGACAAGGATTGCAGTCACAGAATGCAAACCCAAATGAGGTATTTTCAAAGACGAAGTTATTATCTCTCGTATACATCCAAGTACCGCACTCAATCTCCTGTCCGCTATCACAGGATTTTTTTAACCGAAAGGTAAGGGTGCCTACGATACCTGTTTGCAAACCGGCAAAAATTGAATTGGTCACAATACAGTCAAATCTAACATTGACCACAGGCTTGCATAAACAAGTCGTATCTATCGCAGCACACACCACCGATACAGGTATATCAATGTCCAGCACGGGCTCCAGCAAAACAAGCGTACCCAATCCTGCTCCCGTACAACAATTAAAGATGACACCTTGCGGGCAAGGATGCTTGGGGTCGCAATCCGCACAAACCGGGGCAGCAGGCGGGCACTTGATCAGCCCTTTATATGCCTTTTGATCATCTTTACTTTTCATCCATCAACGCTCCTTTCATTATCATACTCCAGATGCCCAACTTTAAAATGGTATTTGCATTTACACAAAAAACGCAGAACCATCGTTGTCTGTTCAAATGTATTCAGGTATAAAGTGCGCTATCTTTATGCAATCCTTATCCTCTTTACACCTTCACATCTTTATACTGCTTCATCCTGCAGCATTAAAGTCCATGCCACCGTCACTGCGGGCAAGCATCAAATGCCGTTACGACAGCCGTCGGCGCATCAATACTAAAGCTGCCCGTAAATGGCTGGGTAGGATCATCCGCATTGAATGCGGCACAAAATACCAGTTCAACGGCATAGGTGCAGCAAGCGGAACAGGGATTGCAATCGCAGAACGTAAAGCTAAAGGAATCACTTGTTGTCGGACCCAACTCTATCCCTAAAGCCCTGCTTATTAAAGTAGACCAGGAACCGCATTGAATTTCCTGACCGTTGTCACAGGACTTTTTCACTTGGAAGGTTAGTATAAGGGTTTCGTTAGGCGGAATCGCAGCTGCAATAATAGCGCTGAAATCCAGTACGACCCGCGGCCTGCACAAGCATGTGGTATCAATCGTTACACATAACAGAGAACGAGGGGTAGGGGGACACGCACCTGTGTTTTGAATGCCTGCGCCCGTACAACAATTGAAAATAACCCCTTGGGGACAGGGATGCTTGGGCTCACAATCCGCGCAAACCGGGGCTGCGCTATGGACCTCCATTTTCCGTCCGGCATAAGTTCTCCCGCTCTCCGCACAAAGAGGCGCTGCCGAAGGACAGCCTATCTTCCGGTCATCACAAGTTTCTATTGCCGTCACCTTAAGGGTCGGCCCATTAATGCCTATCGTAACCTGCTCCTGTGGTAAGATGATATCAACTAATTCAACGGAATAGGTACAACAGCCGGGGCAGGGACTGCAGTCACAGAATACGAATCTAAAGGACCTCTCATCAAGATTAGCGGATGCATTTCTAGAATGTGCCCAGATACCGCATTCAACCTCCTGTCCGTTATCACAAGATTTTTTCAATCGAAAGACAAGGGACTCGGGTAAAAAGTCGCCGACCGAATTGATAATGATACAGTCAAACTCAACTTTGACCATAGGCTTACACAGACAGGTCGTATCCAACGCAGCGCAAACCAGCGATATAGGCGTATTGAGAATTAATTGGGGCAGTTGTATAATAGTCGGAGCCAGCCCTGTACCCGTACAGCAATTTAAAATCACATTTTGCGGGCAAGGATGCTTGGGCGGTTCGCAATCCGCACAAACCGGGCCGGCCGGCGGACATTTCACGGGCTTTTTATAGACTTTTTGACGCTCTTCACTTTTCATCCATCAACGCTCCTTTCATCATTATAGGAATCATCCGTTCCATATATCCTTTTTACACTTTCACATCTTTATCCTGCTTCACCCTATGGTATTGCAGTTTATATTTTTATAGTATGAAAGAAGGATGCATTCGGTTACATAATATTACCGCTTATTCTATATCTCCGGCCGTATTCAACGACAAATCCTCCGAAAACCGCAGGCTCTGCTGTTATAGATGCCTAACTTTAAAATGGGCCTTATATTTATACAAAAAACGCAGCATTATTATTTGGTCAAATGTATTTTCAGGCTGCTGCCGGTTACCTTTAATCATCCGTTTATCGTTCCGCAGGGAGCGCTGACTCACCGCGGACAAGCATCGACAGCCATTACGGCAACCGTGGGCATCGCAATACTAAAACTGCCCGTAAACGGATCGGAAACGGTGTCAGGCAGCAAATCAACGGTATAGGTACAGCAATCGGAAGCGGGGAGACAGTCGCAAAACGTGAAGGTAAAGACATTCCTCTCTGTCAGCCCGCTCTCTGACCCTGCAACGCTATTGAGAGAAGTTGACCAGGTACCGCAGGAAATACCCTGACCGTTGTTACAGGACTTTTTCACTTGAAAAGCCAATATAAGGCTTTCATTCAACGGAACTGCAGCCGTAATAACGGCGCTAAAAGCCAGTACCGCCAGCGGCCTGCACAGGCACTTGGTATCAAGGGTTACACATGCCAGGGAACGAGGAATAGCGGGACATGTATTTGTTGCTTGCAGGTCCGCACCTGTGCAGCAATGAAAGACAGTCCCTTGGGGGTTGGGACGCTTGGGTTCACACTCTGCACAAACCGGGACTGCCGTATGACATTTTGCTTTTCGCTCCCCATAAGTTCCCAAGGTCTCTGCACAAAAATCTACATCAGGCAAACCATCCGTCTTCCCGCCGCCACACATTTCCGCAGCCACTATTTTAAGAGCGGGTACGCTGATGGCTATTGTAGCATTCATCCCTTCCTCCAGAATAATATTCATTAATTCAACCGCATATCTACAACAGTCCGGGCGGAGATTTTGTTCACAAATGGCGAACCCGAAACTTCCCTCATCAAAACCGGCAGTTTGACTCCTGGTGTGGGTCCAGGTACCGCATTCAACCTCTTGTCCGTCCTCACAATACCTTTTCAACCGGAAAACAAGAGATACGGCTGTGCCCGGTGAATCAGCCGAATGGGTAATCATACAATCAAACGCAACGTTAACCACAGGCTTGCGCTGGCAGGTCGTATCCAGCGCGGCATGCACCATCGATACAGGTGCGTCCAAACTTAGTATGGGCGATTGCAGCACAAACGGTGTCAAACCTGTTCCCGTACAGCAATTAACAATCACACTTTGGGGGCAAGGCTGATTGGGTGCTCCCCAGTCTGCACGAGCAGAGGCCGCAGGGGGACACTTCACCGGTTTTTTATACGCTTTACCACACTCTTCACTTTTCACCCGTCAAAGCTCCTTTCATCATCGTATTAAACCTCCATTTCTTCCATACCTCTATTTCCTTTTCCCTCATCTGCCTATTACAGCTTACATCTTATAGTATGAAAAGACCGCCTATTAAGTTACCTATAATGAAATAAGGCTATTGTGTTATTTTGTATCCGTTGATGTATTTGCATAGGAGGCTTTTCAAAGATAGCTCTGCATTGGAAAACAAGACATGGAGACGACCTCATGCACACTAAAACCCTGGGTACCGAACCGGCGATTCGACCGGCCGCACCACAAAGAAGCCTCCGGAAATCGCAGGCTTCTTTGCTAATATGATGCCCGATCATACATTGATTATCTCAAACAAATCCGCTCAGATCACTGCGGACAAGTGTCGGTTGCCAGTAAAGTAACCGTTGGTGCACTAATACCAAACCTTATCATAGAACTGTCAACATCACCAAATTCGGATACCTCACAGGACACCAGGTCAACAGAATATATGCAGCAAGCCGGACAAGGATTGCAGTCACAGAACCTGAACTTAAATGCATCGCCCGTTGTCAAAGCAACAATCGTATTGGTACCGGAACTAATGCTTTTTGTAAACGTCCAATTGCCGCATTCGATGCTCTGGCCGTTATCACAACGTTTTTTCACCTGAAAAGTCAATACGAAGGTGACCCCTCCGTCTATCAATGACGGGCCCACATCTACCATAATTTCCGTCGTAATCATGGCGCTGTAATCTAATTGGACATACGGCTTGCACAAGCACGTAGTATCAATGGTTGCACATACCAGTGAAAGCGGTGTCGTCGGACATGCGCTCACATCTTGCAGCCCTGCACCTGTGCAGCAGCTGAAAACAGCATTCTGCGGACAAGGGTGCTTGGGGAAACAATCTGCACAAATAGGCGCAGAGGGCGGACAACTCACAAAACCTTCATGCTTTCTTTTATATGCTCCACTTTTCATCCTTAAACCTCCCTTTCATCATACTCATATTCAACTCCATTCACTCCATTTATACGTTCATGTTTTCCTTCTGCTTCATTCTATAGCATTGCAGCTTATACTTCACTGTATGAAAAACTAATGTGTTCGGTTACTTTAATAACATAACATTGCAAAGTTATTGCACACCTCTTGACACATCCGACAAAAAAGCCTCCGGAAACCGCAGGCTTTTTTGTCAACCCTATTGTTAATCATCCATCTATCGCTTTGAGCGAGGTACTTAACATCACTGCGGGCACGCGTCGTTTGCCTGTAAAATAACCGTCGGTACGCTAATGCCAAAGTTTGCGGCGAATACTGTATTAGCGTCACCACCGTTAGAAACAAGCGTACAGGATGCCAATTCAACGGAATACGTACAGCAAGCTGGGCACGGATTGCAGTCACAGAACGTAAAACCGAAGGAATCACTCGTTACCGCCGTGACACTGGCACCACCGGTGATATTATTCACATTTCGTGTGAACGTCCAGCTGCCGCATTCAATGTTCTGGCCGTTGGTACAGCTTTTTTTCACTTGGAAAGTCAGCGTAAGGCTCAAGCCTGCGTCTGTAGCCCCAACGGTAGGATTATCTACCGTAATACTTGCATTAATAATGGAATTATAATTCAATGTAACAAGCGGTTTGCACAGACAAGTGGTATCAACGGTGCAACATACCAGAGAACGGGGGGTCGTGGGACATGCACTCGTGTTCTGCAATCCCGAACCTGTACAGCAAGCGAAAACAGAACCTTGCGGGCAAGGATGCTTAGGCGGGCCGCAATCTGCACAAATAGGCGGAGCAGGGGGACACTTCACTTTCCTGTCATAGCCTCTACAACATCTTTTAGCCATTTATTAAATCTCCTTTCGTCATTGTTCTAAACTTCTATTCATCGGGGTTATAAAACCTTTGATAGCACCAGACAACTCTATAATCTCAATGCCAAGTTTGATAAAACGACTCTGCATCATACCAATCAACGGATTACAATGTTTCACCATTATAGTGTTAACAAAAGAGCCTTAGATGGAGGGGCCCTTTTGTTAACCGTGTTTCAAAACAACCTCTTATTCTTCCGGACCAACGGCTGTAATTACTGAGGGCAAGCGTCAACGGCTGTTATGGAAACTGTCGGGGCAGAAATGCTGAAGCTGCCTGTAAAGACTGTAGCAGTGGCGGCAGGGGTTGCAGTACACGAAACCAGTTCAACCGCATAGGTGCAGCAAGCAGGGCAGGGGTTGCAGTCACAGAAAATAAATCCGAAGGAATCGCTTGTAATCAAGCTGCCCGTACCGGCTTCAAAATCTCTTACAAACGTCCAGGTTCCGCATTCAATGTTCAGGCCGTTAGTGCAGCTCTTTCTCACCTGGAAAGTCAGCGTCAGACTCTCTCCCGCATTAACCGTAGCCGCAATAATAGAGGTAAAATCTACCGCAACCAGCGGCTTGCACAAACACGTAGTATCAATAGTCGCACACACCAGAGAGCGAGGGGTTGTGGGGCACGAACTCAGGTTTTGCAGTCCTGCACCTGTACAACAAGCGGAAAGAAGGCCTTGGGGGCAAGGGTGCTTGGGTTCGCAATCCGCACAAATAGGCGGAGCAGGCGGGCATTTCACCTTTTTATCATAATCTCTTTCATATCTTTTAACAATTTTTTGCATTCACAAAATCTCCTTTCTTGATGGATTTTAGGTTAATATCTTCTTCCAATGCCGACTTTCGGATTTAAATACTTACAATAACATCATATGAAGTAAGCAGTGAATAGGTTACATAGTCTTCTAAAAAATACTTTATCCCGAGTCTCTTTAACCTTACCCGCCGGCGAGCCAAAGGCAAAACATAAACCTTCTGCTGCCTCTATAAGACTGCAATCCTATAATTCATCTTATGCAAAAAGCAGGAATTCGGTTACTGGGATTACATAATATTAGAAATATTTTTAATAAAAGGTTTGCTATTTTGCTATTTCACCGATGGCTTGTAATGCCAGGTCGATTTCCTTCTTTGTATTGAAGCCTCCCAGGCTGAGCCTTATGGTGCCCGATTCCAAAGTACCTATGGTTTGATGGGCCAGATAGGCACAATGAAGACCTCCCCTTGAGGCTATGCCGTATTTTTCGTCAAGTTCGCCGCACACCTCTATACAGTCTTTTCCTTTGATATTGACAGATATAACACCCACACGCTGTTCCGGTGCTTGTGTGCCGTAAACCGTCACTTTAGGGATATCGTACAACCCTTCAAGCATATACCGGGTGAGCTCTCTTTCGTGTCTCATCACTTCGGCAACACCGGTGTCAAGCAAATACTTAATGCCTTCATTCAGTCCTGCAATCCCCGGCGTATTCAAGGTGCCGCTTTCGTATTTGTCCGGCAGGATATCCGGCTGGCAGGGGCTTTCGGACAAGCTGCCCGTACCTCCTTCTTTGAGTGTATCCAGTATGATTCCTTCTCTGACATACAGGCCCCCCGTACCTTGGGGACCCAATAACCCTTTATGTCCCGGAAATGCCAGAATATCAATATTCATCTGTTCCACATCAATCGGGCAGACGCCTGCCGTTTGTGCGGCATCAACCATATAGACCACATGATGCCGTTTCGCAATTTCCCCGATGTCTCGAATGGGATTCATGGTTCCGTTTACATTTGAGGCATGGGTCATCACAATCAGTTTCGTCTTCTTATTGATATGTTTTAAAATACTTTCGACACCGACTCTTCCATAGGCATCTGCTTTAACAACCGATGTCTGCACACCTAAAGATTCCAATTTCTTCAAGGGTCGTATCACCGAATTATGCTCCATGCTGGTCGTAATTGCATGATCCCCCGGGCCCAATAATCCTTTTATTCCCATATTCAACGCTTCGGTCGTATTGCCGGTGAAAGAAACACACAACGCATCGGAAATACCGAACAACTTGCACAGGTTTTCCCGGCATTCGTAAATCTTTTCACTGGCTTCTATTGCCATTTTATGACCGCTTCGTCCCGGGTTGGCCCCATAGGTTTTCATGCAATTTATCATTTCATCATAGACCGCTTCCGGTTTTGGCCATGATGTTGCAGCATTGTCAAGATATATCATGCCTTATCCATCACCTCCAAAAAGTTCGAGTCGAGGGGACGGTTCTTCTGACTCATCGAAAATGAGTCAGAAGAACCGTCCCCTCGACTCTTACTCATATTCTGTTAGCATTCGTCTTCGCAAGGATAGACTACTTCATCACAAGGGTATATCGATGTGGCCTGCGGCGGGAAGAAATCAGCCGGAAATTCAAACGCATCAAAATCATCACATGCACTGGCATCCGTAAAGTCTTTGCACTCTCTGGGAGGAACACAATAGTCTAATAGACAATCAAGCCGCAACTGTACCTTTCCGACTACTTTCGCAACGATAAATACACCAATTGCAAGGGTTACATTGGCAGCATCGGAGCAATCGCCGTCATCATCCACCATTTCATCCAACAATTCTCCTCGGGTTTCAATGACAAGATCAAAGCTGAATTCCGGTCTTGTGTCAGGATAGTACAGGATAATGTCAAGAGGTATTTTGGGCAGTGTAATCGGTATTTCAAAACATTTGCCATTACAGTTAATGATAACTTTTCCCTTTATAACTACGATAAATTTTACTCTTTTGCAGTCTTCCGGAAGTTTCATACTGTCGATCACTTTCAAAGAACTGGATTTGATCTCCCCGTTTTCAAGTCTTAATTCGATATCACAACAGCTCGGATCTATTCCTTCCGGTAATTTTACTTTTATGTCATCGAAACAAACCTTCTTTAAGCAGCTATCGAACACTTTGTCTACAAGTATACATTCAAAATCTCTTGGATATAGGTCATGCATTTTCTAAACCTCCTTAATAAATTAAGTTAAATAAATGGTTTCTTAATTTTAATGTACTTTGCTAATCTGAATTCCCGGCACACTCCTAAAACCGACCGCGATTTTTGCAGTCAGAGCATTGGTACACTCACCCTATAGTATTAATATATACACCTTGCCAACGAAGTGTTACATGTAATTTAAAAAAACTTGCGCCTATGATTGTTTATATTATGTCTTCCGCCCTTATAGGGCCCTTCGCTTCCCCCCACATCTTTCAACCGATAGATAAACCATTGCAAAATCCAATTCATTTTTTATGTCAATGCCAATGACAGGGCTTATGCCGCTCCTGCGACCGCAGTGCCGGAGAGATTTTCGTCATTTCCCTTTCACCCCGCCGCCGCAGTTCCGGAAGCCTTCCCCCACCCTCCGGCTCGACTATTTTATGCTTCTCTGTTAGGCTGCCCGGGATTTGATATGGAAAAAAACTTTACTTTTATCTTTAATTAAGGAAAGTCCGCAAAAAATAGGCATATACATGTAGTAATAAAATATAAATGCTTAAGGTGGTGGAATCATGCAGCCAAAAATGTTCCTTATAAAAAAGCGCAGCGGGATCATTTATAACTTTTATTTTTCTCAGACAGGAGGCATTTGCTATAAACTTTATTCTCTACATAACAATGAAAAAGTGGATCCCTTTGAAATCAGTATCACCGAAGAAAAAATACTTGAATTCCATGTTACGATCGACAATGAAGATGGTATTCATATTTTAGCCCTTACGGAAAGCGGAGATCTCAAATATTTTGCGAGTAACGAAGACATATGGAACAGCAAGGTTTTTTCACATTTTGATTTGCGCTCGAACATTGTAAAATCTTTATTTATCCATGTTGTCAATCAGAAACTATATATTATTTATGCCGCCAGTAATTTGATTAACGTAAATTTATGGACTATTTATTTTAAATGCTGGGACGGTGTGAAGTGGCATAATACAAGCATCGGCATGGCCCTATGCAATAAAGAACTGCAGCCCTATTGCGCAACCGTTGACAATCACAATAATATCCATGTTATTTATAAAAATTCCAGCCATAAGGGAACGCAGCTATTTTACAGAAAATTCCATTCCCAGTTTTCTTTATGGAGCAGTCCGGAAAAGACCGTCAATTCTACCGAAGTCATCGGGTTTTATTACATTTTCTGTGATATGCGCAGTCATCTGCATTTGGCATGGTCAACGTCAACAGGTACAAGCTTTAAAATGCTGTATAAAAAATTCAATAAGAAGCTATTAAATCACAATCATCAAAATAGGATGACCACTTTAAATATGTCCAAACAAGCCTATTTGCAGCCGGTCATATTTGAAATAGAACAGACGATATGGGTCATGTGGAAAAAACAACAGGAATTTTTCGGATGCAAAATAGAACCGAACGGCCTGTCCGGCAGTGTCGTCTCATCGGTGCAGCGTCCCCATCATGCCTCACCGATGCTGGTTGAATTTGTAAGCAATTACGAAATGGAAAAGCAAAGTTTTAACGGCCGTCTGTTTTATGGTGTTGCGGACGACTTTATTGATTTGATGCTTCCCAAAAGCTATACCTGTGATCTCTATGAAAGTATTTCGGAAGAATTGCCGGACCCTTCTCCGGCCGAGCCCGAATCCTCGGAGATCAATTCTACGGATGCCTCCGACGTATCGGATGAGCCTGAGGCTGCAGCCGTTATTCCCCCTTGTAATCAGCTGACAATCGAATTGTCGGAGTCGTTTGACGAAATAAAATTAAATTACGACAAGATTACCGGTTTATTAGAAGAAGTGATGGCACAATTGACTACGCAAGACGTATCGAATACCTTGCGAGATATTCAAGTGCAAAATAAAGTGCTCATTGAGCTTTTGACCGGCGCTCTCAAAGAGGCGGCCGAAACGGAAAAGAGCAAACCAAACGGACCGCTCAAAAAATTATTGGATCTCTTTAAATAAGCATATCAAGGGGGAGCTTTCGACATGCCTCAGGGGGGCGTGTCGGAAGAACCGCCCCCTTGACACGATTCATATAATGCCGCAATACGCTTCACAAGCTTATCGCCGCAAAATTTTTCTTTACACCATGCTCTGCCCCATGTTCCCAAAGTTTTCATCCTTTGAGGGGCCTTCAATAGAGAATCAAGGGTTTGCGCCAGTTTTAAAGCATCGGTTTTTTCCAACGCATCATGGTCACCAAAATACATCTGCCACTGCTGTTCTTTATTGTCCGGTGTGACAAGCCCTGCATATCCTTGATTCCCTACGGCAATGACAGGCTTTTCGCAGCTCATGGCTTCCAAGGCCACCCTGCCCGTTCCCACAACCACATCGCTCTGACGATAGTATGTCCCCAGATCAAACTTTGCACCTACAACGTGAATGGCTTCCCGTCTCAGCATCTCATTCATGATTGCCGCTTCATCTTCTACAATCCGCCTATCTTCGCCGTCCCCAACAATCACCACATGCAAATCTTTGTGCTGATGTGCCAGTTGACCGCAGCCGAAAATCAGCGCTCGTGCAGCTTTTGTTTTACCCCAGGCCAACCTGCTGCAATAAAGAATCACGGGGGCATTTGAGGGAATGTTGTAAGTCTTTCTCAATGAATCCTTTTCATCTCTTTCCTGCAAAGAAATTTCCTCATGCCCATATAGCACAGCTTTCAAATTCCACTCCTGTTTTTCGTCCGATTTGCTGAAAAACAGTTCTTTGATGTGTACACTATCTCGAAGCTGCAAGCATATTTCTTGTGCTTCCAAAATATTCTTTATATCCGACGGCTTTTCAACCTCATTCCGCTGCAAAGGCTTAAAAGCATTCATATCGATACCGTTCGGTATGACTTCTATCCTGCCTTCCGTCCTATTGCGCAGTTTTCTTTGAAGCATCTTCCGTACGGGCTCACTTACTGCAATAATAGCTGATGCCTTTATGCATGCGGCATATAAGACATCATTGGGATAGAATAATCCGTGAACGGTCACAATATAGGGTGTTTTATATCTCCTGTATATTTCGCTTGCAATTTGCATGCTTGCAAACAGGTGGCAATGTATTAAATCGATTTTCTCGGTGTCGATTATTGCTTTTACCTGCTTGAGCATCCCGAACAAATTTTTGTTTGAGATGTAATCGTCTTTCATCGGAATCTTGATCAGCTTAATACCATAGGATTTAAAGATATCTTCCATCGGCCCTCCCGCAGTGCCAACCACCACATATATTCCCATGGCCATCAGATTTGTGACCAGATTCAGGACATGGGTCTCCGTCCCCCCGATATTCAGCGCATCGATTAACATAAGCACACGCCGTGAACTGTATGCGTTTAATTGTACTGGTGGTTTTGGGATGGCTTTCGCCTCGTTATAAAAGGTTTTGTACTTTAAAAAGGTTTGAATCCGGCTTTTGGCCAATACCTCCTTTACATGCTTTTCATAGGCCAATATGTTAACAATATGATAGGCATCTTTATGCCTTCTGTAATAATAGAGAACTTTATCCACTTTTGCCGCATCGCCTGCCCTCAGCAAATACAGCAATAATCGGATATGGTCGTCAAAGGCCGCCGCGTCTTCCGGTACATCGGGGTCATTCAACAGCTCTCTTCGTATCATCAGCGTCGGAAATAGTATGGGTATGAAGTTTCCTGCAACCGCCTTTTCAATGTCTTCCGTCGTAACATAATTGTTTTGGATTTTTTCTATGAAGATGCAATCTCTTCGATAGGCCGGATCATTGGTAACGCATTTGATCAGACAGGAGACCATGCCGATATGCCGATGTCTTTGCAAGTAATCCACTTGATGCGCAAGGCGTGTCGGTACACTGATGTCATCGCCGTCATGTCTGGTCACAAACACTCCCTTTGCATGTTTTTACCCTTCGGCAAAGGCTGCTGTCAAACCTGCTCCGGTCTCCAAAGCAACAACTCGGATTCTGACATCCGATATCTTTCGTATCGCCTCATCAATACTGCCTGCCTCTTGCTCCTTTACAATGATCAGCTCCCATTCCCTGTAGGTCTGATCACAAATGCTTTTGACACTCTCTTCTATAAATTCTTCACAGCGATAAGCCGGCATGATAATACTCACTAACGGATTCACACGCTTCCCCCCTCATTCATGATAAAGAATATCTTTTAAATTTTGTACCCTATAGCCGTTATTCAGAAGCCTGTAAATAAATTCAAAATCTTCCGCCCCCTGAATGATCCCGTTAAGGCCCGCGGTTTTATGGATGACATCATATCGCATCATCACAGTATGAATATTTACACAGGGCATATAATCAATTGTGTACGCGTATTCTATATCATCATCATATTTGATCCACGAAGCATCTCCGCTGAAATTCGTACCCACCACGCTATACATAAAATGGTCTTTCAAAAAATTCGCTTGTTTGCGTATCCGCTCTTGATTGCTGACTCCCTTGTCGTGATGGAAGGCAATATATTCCCCCTTCGATACATAGGCCCCTATGTTGTAAACCCACGGATAACCTACTTCTTGCGGGAGTTTGAAATAAATCATCTCTTTGATCCCTGTCCCATGATGACGTTTGTAGTCCCAATACCATTTCTTCACCACTTCCTCCGTACCGTCTTCCGAAAGGTCATCCACAATAATCACTTCCATGTCCTCATAGGTTTGGGTCTCAAGTCCCTTCAAGACATTTCTAACGGTTTTTTCACTATTTTTGACGGGTAATACGATACTTACCCTCCCATCTGCCTTTGCCCTTCTTTCTAACACCGGTGCCAGCCGGTTTTTTCTGATTTTGCTGCTCATCTGCCCTTGATGTTGTCTCACATAAAATAGATTCTCCTTTATATTTTCAACCACAAAGTTATGGTTTACAATATTATTGACAAAAAACATGTCATTGCCAATGGGAACCGCTTTAAAGCAGCCTATGACCTCTTCCAGTATATCCGCCCGAAACATCAGGGTGCCGTAACTCACGCAATGCCTTAGATGTGCCTTGTAACTTCTCTCTATATCGTCAGGGGCATAACGAAGCCAGTGGCTTCCGTTTCCGGCTTCCCCCATATTATCTTTAAAGGTCCAATATCCCGTTCCCACCATAGCCGTATTGGGATGCCGTTCCAGCAGATCTACCTGCTTTTCGATTTTTTCCCTATGGCTTACATCATCCGCATCATGGATGACAATATATTCACCGGTTGAAATACTAAAGCCTATATTCAGTGCCCATCCTGCCCCGCAATTTCGCGGCAGCTTTAGATAGACAAACCGTTCTATTTTGCTTTCGTTTTCTTCCCGCCACTTCTTTACGACCGCTTCCGTATCATCCGTTGAAAAATCGTCTACCACCACCAGCTCTATATGCGGATAGGTCTGGTTTTTTATGCCGTCCAACGTCTCACCGATGAAATCTCTATAATTATATGCGGAGATGACTACACTGACTAGTCCCTGCTTCCGATCATACAGCTTTGGCATATGACTCCCCTCCCCAAATCGACTGCTCCTCACTTTTACTAATATATGAGAGAAATCCAAAATTGATGTATGGATACGGCAATAAAAAAGCGTCACCTTAACCCCTCAGCTTTTTAGTTTTTACGCTGTAAAATAACCTAACCAATATGAATCACCCTTTGGGGTACTTTTACATAAAATATTTGGTAGGAGGGAATAATTATGTTACTAGAGCGTAAAAATGTACTCATTACAGGCGGGACCGGCACCGTAGGAAAAGAATTATTAAAAAAGATGTTAACATATAACATCCATCATATATATGTATTGAGCAGAGACGAGCAAAAACAAGAAATTGAAACCCGCCAATTGCAAAACCATCCGAAAGTCACTTTCATCATTGGTGATATACGAGATTATGATACGATCAACACGATGATGAAAGGCATCGATATTGTCTTTCATACGGCTGCTATGAAAATTGTACGGATTTGTGAAGCAAATCCCTACGAGACCTTTCTTACCAATATAATAGGCACCCAGAACATTATCAGAAGTGCCGCTGCCAACAATGTCAAAAAAGTAATCTTTACCAGCAGCGATAAAGCCGCCAATCCCACATCAACCATGGGCATCAGTAAACTTTGCGCCGAACGGCTCATGTCCCACGCCAATTTTATGCCCGGTTCAAGCACCATATTTACCAGTGTCCGTTTTGGCAATATACTGGGTTCAAGAGGCAGTGTCCTTGATTTGTTTATACGTCAGATCAAAACAAAAGACCATATCACATTGACCCACTCCGACATGAGCCGCTTCATCTTCACAATAGACGAAGCCGTAGATTTTTTGCTTAAGAGCGCCGAAATTGCCGTAGGGGGTGAAGTACTGATTAACAAAATGCCCAATGTACGCATTTATGATCTGGCAAAGGTATTAATCCGTCACTTGGCACCCCGATTTTCCAAAAACCCGGACAATATCAAGATAAAAATCATCGGAAAGCATCCTTCGGAAAAAATCTATGAAGAACTCGTCACCGCCCACGAAGCAGAAAGGACACTGGAGTTTGACGATTATTACTGCATTCTGCCCACGACTCACCGGGAAACATGGCAGCAATACCATTCGGTGCAAGGCAAAGCAATCACCCGGGAAATTGCTTCAAACACGCTGGCCTTTATGAACGAAGAAGATCTTTTAACATTTATGCTTGAAAAGGATTTGATAAAGGCAGCGCCAAGTCTTCAATGAAGTGTTTATAAGTGAAAGCCCAAAATACGGCGGAATTTTGGGCTTTCCTCCAAATTATTCTATTTTACCACTTTCCGCACCAGTTCAAAAGCTTCCGCAAGGTTGCAGCCGACAACCGTTCCCCAACGTTTCGCCGCAACTTCCAAACTTTTCAGAGAACGCGGGTGGGGATAGGGTCTTAGTTCGGACGTATAGCATTTCATCGCTTCCAATTTATCTTTGAATGTTTGCTCCACATCTACGAACATGTTCGGTTTAAAAGCGCCTTGATAGGGAAAGCTCCATTCCGTGGATGAAAAAGTCTCGAAACAATATATTTCCTTTGCACTATAATCGCCAAAGGGTCTTGTCGCCGTGATCACCGCTTGAAAAGTCCTTTGATGATCAATGTTTACATCGCTATAATGGTGGGTAAAGATTATTGACGGTTTGATGGTCTGCACATATTTTTCGATCTCTTTCGTAATTTCCAGTAAAGGCAAACTGTCAAATTGATTATCGGGAAGATCACATAAAAAAATCTGTTTGAATCCCAGGATTTTTGCAGCAGCCCGGCTCTGTTTTTTCAATGCTCCAATTTGTTCCTGCACGCCATCCTTACGGCTGTCATATCTCGACATGATCCCGCAAGATAAGATCAAGGCGTATGCTTCGTGTCCCTCATTGACAAACTTTTTCACCGTGGCCCCTAAGCCTAGAAGTTCATCGTCGGGATGAGCTGCGATCACTAAAAGGGTTTCCACTTACTGCGCCTCCTCCATCTCTTTTTTTGAGATATTGTCCTGTTTCAGATATTCCAAACTCTCTTCTCCACAGTTAAACAGCAAGTCTATCACCGACATATAACTCAAAAATTCTCCATGCATCTGCGGATATACGGGATGTTGGTAATCATGGTAAAACAACTTGATATGATTGCTTTCAAAGCCCGCCCGATCGATATACTGCCGCCCTAGAGGCCCGGATATATAGATATCCGCCCCCACCTTTTGACAAAGGTCCATGAGCAACTCTTGCCCTCTTCCGCACCCGTCCAGCTCCGAGGCCTTGACAAACGTACAATCGATGCCAAGGGTTTTGACAATGAAATCAACCAGGTATATATCCAAATCCGCTAAATAACGCCAATTCCTGCTGTAAGCGTCTTTAAAAAAATCGATATATTGTTGAAAATACTTTGCCTTACAATAACTATGGGTAATCATATGCAAATGTTTTAAAGCCCACTTGTCTTCATTGTGTATCATGGTATCGACGATCCGCTGCTCCCTGTGTGTATGCACGACAGGTACCGTCATCCAAGCGGATTTGCCGCTGCTTAACTTAATCTTGTTCCGGTTTTCCCAATCTCTTGGCGAATATTTGACCGTATCCAGATATATGAAAATATCCGATAATGCCATCCTGTGTATATAATTACAGGCCGGCAAATATCGCGGTTGGCTAATTGTAACGGCAGTCATTGTCGCTTCCCCTCCATATATTAATTTATGCACGATTCCTATATAAAGTTACATATAATATAGTGAGACATGAGAAAATAATGATTTCACATTTTAAAGCGGTGATTGTGATGAAAGGATATAACGTTTTGGTGACGTCTATCGGCGGAGATCTGGGCAAAGCCGTATGTAAAGCATTGCAGGTATCAAAATACAATATAAACATCGTGGGAACCGACTGCAAGCATTACGAACCCTATCCCCTATTTTGTGATGAATTTCACGTGATTCCCAGAGCAGACGCTCCGGACTATTTGCATTTTATCCGGCGATATGCGGATATGCATACGATTGATTTGATATATATATGCAGCGAACAGGAGCTCTTTTATATGCGCGAACATTTTGATACAATTAACGACAACCTCCGGGCGAAAATTGTCATGCACCCCGCCCCTATTATCGATTTATGCAGAGATAAGCTTAAAACAACGGCCTTTTTAAAAGAAAAGTCCTTACCTTACGCACCTGCCGCACGATACGACGCGACTCAACCTATCGACCGGCAGTTAGAAAATTTTACCCTCCCGCTTATAGTGAAGAAAACCGTCGGGTGTGGTTCTAAAAATGTTTATGTCATTAACAAAATAGAGGATTTTAATGATATACCGGATTTAGACCCTTCCTATATGCTGCAAACCTATATCTATGGCACCGAATACACCAATGCCGTGTATTGCGATTATCTAACCCGCAACCTACATGTAATGACACTGGAAAGGGTCTTAAAAGACGGCATGAGCTACGAAACGAAAGTGATCTTTGACACACAGATAGAGGGCTTATGCAAAGAAATTGCCAAAAAACTTGATATCCGGGGTTCTATCAATATCCAACTGCGGAAGCAAGACGGGCACGCGCCGGTTGTTTTTGAGATTAACCCCAGGTACTCCAGCACCTCCTTTATACGGGCCCGATTCGGATTTAACGATGTCCTCTTTGCCTTTGAAAACCTTGTGCTCAACAAACCTATCGCGGAGCCTGAAATTATAACCGGCTCTGCATACCGCTATATAACGGAATTTTATAAATTCGACGAAGCAAAATGATTTCATCGCCGGGTGTATAAAATCTGGGTGAAGAAAATTATTCCAACAACTGATATTCCAAGGCTAAGAGCCTGTAAGTTTGCGCCGGGCCGCAGCAAAACTCGCTAAAGATAACCAACTTTAAACCTTAAAATACTATTTATACAAATAACGATGATTCTGCGTTTTCTGTGTAAATATAAATGTCATTTTAAAGTTGGGTATCTATAAAGCGCTCAAACAGTTGCTGCTTCCTCCCTCTGTGGCGCTAACAGGCTCTAAGCCTTTCCATAAGGTTATTTCCATAATATTCTTCAACTATAATTTTAAAAAATTCTGTATGCATGCATATTTGGTGTACAGCTGACAGCATAAAGAATAAACTTTGACAAGCTATCACTCAACTAGGAACATGCAATGATTTTACCGTCCACCGTCAGCTGCCCACTTGTCAATTGTTTTTTAACGCACTGTCCGTCGGTTCCCCTTTATATTTGATCAATAATTCTCTCAACTTTTTTGCATGCATCCCTTCTTCTTCAGCCAACTGCTTAAAGACCTGACTGATCTCACCTTCTTGTATTCTTTTGGAATACATTTCAAAGTCTCTCACTGTTTCTTGAGAATTAAGCCATGCTCTTTCCAAGCAATCTATCGCATCCATTATATTTTCACCTCCCTTATTCAATCCGGTATATTTGAATATACTCTCTTTTCTATTTTGTACAAAATATCTTTTTTTATTTTCTATATTTCTGCACAACGATAAATTTCAAAAAAAATTAAAAGCTTGATTGACAGTATCGTCAATCAAGCTTTTAATCCAGATAATCCTTTAATTTTTTACTTCTGCTGGGATGCCTTAATTTTCTTAAGGCTTTGGCCTCTATTTGTCTGATTCTTTCCCGTGTGACATTAAACTCCTTACCCACTTCTTCCAATGTTCTTGCTCTACCGTCGTCCAGCCCAAATCTCAACCTTAAAACTTTTTCTTCTCTAGGTGTAAGCGTATCAAGCACATTAATCAGCTGTTCTTTCAATAGGGTAAAGGATGCTGCTTCAGCAGGAGCAGGGGCATCATCATCGGGTATAAAATCTCCCAAATGGCTGTCTTCTTCCTCCCCGATAGGTGTCTCCAGCGAAACAGGTTCTTGTGCTATCTTCATAATTTCCCTGACTTTTTCCACAGGCATACTCATCTCTTTTGCAATCTCTTCCGGCTGTGGCTCTCTGCCAAGCTCTTGCAGCAAATGCCTGGAAACCCTTATCAATTTATTAATTGTCTCCACCATATGCACCGGAATCCTAATCGTCCGGGCCTGATCAGCGATAGCTCTGGTAATGGCCTGACGAATCCACCATGTGGCATAGGTACTGAATTTATAACCCTTGGTATAATCAAACTTTTCAACCGCTTTTATAAGTCCCAGATTACCTTCTTGAATTAAATCAAGAAAAAGCATCCCTCTGCCTACATATCGCTTAGCGATACTGACCACAAGTCTCAAATTAGCTTCCGCCAGACGCCTCTTCGCTTCTACCTCCCCGGCTTCCATCCTTTTCGCCAGCTTAATCTCTTCTTCCGGCGTAAGTAGAGGCACTTTCCCTATTTCCTTTAAATACATCCTTACCGGATCATCTATACTAATCCCTTCCGGAACACTTATATCCAACTCTTCTTCCGTTATCTGAATTTCTTCCAACTCTTTATCAATATCCCCAACAACTTCAATCCCCAAATTTTCTATTGTTTCGTATACCTTCTCTATCTGTGTCGGATCCAGTTCCATACCTTCAAGGGTATCAATAATTTCTTGATAGGTTAGGATACCCTTTTTCTTCCCTTTATCTAAAAGTTCTTTAATAGACGCTTTTTTTGTTTCATTCACCTTCATTATCCAGTTTCCCTCCCTTCCCTAATGTTTTATTTGTTTTTGTATTCCATCAGTAGCGTATTTAATTTCTCAACATTCCCTTCCTGTAAGCTCTCTTTAATTTTTAGTATGTTCTTTTCTTTATGTATTGTATTAATAAGCTCAAGCGCCGCTTTATAATCGTCTTCAAAATTTGTTTCTGCGTGGAGTATGGAAGCAACAGTTTGCATTTCATCCTTGTCAAATCGGGATACTATTTTTACCGGATCTATCGTTTCACCATTCGCTCTTAACGTATATATGATCGCCGCTATTTTTTGATGTATCTCATGATTAAAATCCTCTGCTCGAATGAGTTCCTTCACTTTGTTAAACAAAGATTTATCATCACACATCAAATTAATCAGCATCTTTTCAGCAGACAATAATCTCGTATTAAGATTATTATTCGCATTGTTTCTTTTTTCATTTACTATATTTTCATTATATCCCGTATTGCGTTTTACAGTTTTTACCGGCTTACTGCTTTTTCTCCGATTTTTATAAACATTTTTTTTAATCTCTGCAATAATGGCTTCGCTTCTAATACCTGTTTCCTCAGCAATCTTCTTGATATACACATCTCTCTCAACAGAATTTTCAACCTTTGCAAACACTTCTGCTATTTGATTGACGAATTCTATCTTTTCTTCAATACTATTTATATCATATTTTTGCTCCAATAATTCTACTTTATATTCAATTAAGCTTTTTGACTCATTAAGGGCTCTTTTAAACCGCTCCGGACCCTTTTCTCTTATAAATTCATCCGGGTCCTTCCCTTCCTTTAAACACAATACTTTGACCCTGCACCCTGCATCGGCAAGAACATCCATTCCCCGTAAAACAGCGGCTTGTCCTGCGGCATCCGAGTCATATGCAATAATAACTTCATTGCAATATTTCTTGATCATACCCGCTTGCTCTTTTGTAAGTGCCGTTCCCAACGAGGCTACGGTATTTATTATTCCATTTTGATGAAGAGATATAACATCCATATATCCTTCAACAATAATTAATGTCTGGTTCGACGCATTCTTTGCAAAATTCAATCCGTAAAGGTTTCTGCTTTTATTAAAAACAGCCGTTTCCGGAGAATTTAAATACTTAGGAAGGGAATCATCTAAGACTCTTCCGCCAAACCCTATCACATTCCCCCTTAAATCAATAATCGGAAATATGATTCTATTCCTAAATCGATCATAACTGCCCTTTTGCTTCTGATCGATGATAAGCCCTGCACGGGTCATATCTGCTTCTTCAAAGCCTTTGGATTGGAGATGCTCTTTTAAGGCACGCCACGCATTCGGTGCATACCCCATTCCAAAGTGTACAATTGTCCGATTGCTTATACGCCTCTTGGCAAGATATTTTCTGGCACTTTCACCTTCTGGGCCATTCAATTGACTATGAAAAAACCTCGCCGTTTCAACATTTATTTCATATATTAACTGTTTTTGTTTATATCTTTTTGCCTCATCTCCCCGTTCGTCGCCTTCCGGAAGATTAATTCTTGCTCTATCGGCAAGGAACTTAATTGCTTCAATGAAATCAAGATTTTCATTTCTCATAATAAAGTTTACAACCGTACCGCCTGCACCGCATCCAAAACAATAAAAAATTTGTTTATCCGGCGAAACAGAAAAGGAAGGTGTTTTTTCATTATGGAAAGGACATAGGCCCATCAAATACCTTCCGCTTCTTTTTAATTTTACGTACTCAGATACGATATCAACAATATCATGACTAGCAATTACTTCCTGTATCAATTCTTCAGGATAAAATGGAGCCATCACAAAACCCCTCATTTTTTAATCCGTTTATCTAAATTCGACAAAACCTTTAAAATTCCTTCTTTTTTGTTAAATATATTTCTAAAAATTCTTATAAATCATCATTATTAAATAGTTATAGCCAGTTTTTACATTTTTATGCACATCATCCCCGCCGCCACGAAGCCGGAATAAAGATTTCATAAAACTTATGAATGGCATATCGATCCGACATACCGGCAATGTAATCACAAACAATCCGGTGCAAATCCATTTCTTCCAGTAATGCCTGCTGCTCACCCGGCAGCTTTTGGGGATGCCGGATGAAATAATGGTAGAGCTCTGCCACCATATTTTGGGCCTTTTGCTCTTCTTTTTTGGCGATTGATCCTATATAAACCTGCTCAAACATAAATTCTCTTAGCGACATCATCGCTCCGTATACTTCGTCACTCATGGCCACAAACGGTTTATCCATACTTTGAACAATAATATCACATATCATCATATTGATTCTTTCCCCATGTGTCTTCCCCAAAACACTTAAACAATCCTTCGGAATGGTTTCTTCTGCTAAAACCCCTGCTCTGATCGCATCATCAATATCATGATTAATATAGGCAATCCGATCGGCATATTTAATAATCTGCCCCTCCAGCGTAGATGCTTTATTTTCCCCCGTATGATTGACAATCCCGTCTCGTACTTCCCAAGTCAAATTAATCCCTTTGCCGTTTTCCAAAACATCGATCACTCTCAAGCTTTGCTCATAGTGCTTAAATCCATAGGGGCAAACCTCATTCAACACATATTCTCCCGCATGTCCGAAAGGAGTATGTCCAAGATCATGGCCCAATGCTATTGCCTCAGCCAAATCCTCATTGAGCCTCAGCGCCCGTGCTATGGTTCTGGCAATTTGCCCTACTTCCAACGTATGGGTAAGGCGTGTCCGGTAGTGATCTCCCTCCGGGGTAATAAACACTTGTGTCTTATGTTTTAACCGCCTAAAAGATTTAGAATGAATAATTCTATCTCGATCCCTCTGAAAATCAGTTCGTACATCGCATTTTGTTTCCGGCTTTATGCGCCCTTTCGTATGAACAGCCTGCTGCGCATAGGAGGATAATATTTGTTTTTCAATCAATTCCGTTCGTTCACGAATATTCATATATGCTCACCGCACCCCTTATAGATATCACACTTTACCCACCCACTACCAACCACCATTCACTATCCTAATTCTACTCTTTTCTTACCCTTAATCCGGCATCTTTAATCGCTTTTGCAACTTCCACCATGCGTTCTGCCAATACCGGTATTCTCTTCACAGCGTGAACATCGTTTTCCGCCGGACGCTGCGCACTCACGCCGTGGTGACCCGCATCGTAGTCTACATGGCCATCACCCACAATAATCATGCCTTGTACCAGCATCATATCATGAATTGCCTTAATTGTGGTTTCTTGTCCCCCATATTTTGAAGCCCCTACCGTTACCGCTGCCCCTGCCAAATTCACAAACGCCTTTTCACCTCTCGATTTTCGTGTTTTATCAAAAAACGCCTTGAGCTGTGCAGACACGGAACCAAAGTATACCGGACTGCCGATAAGTACGCCGTCTGCTTCTTTTAATTTATCGTATACTTTTTCAAGTTCGGTATTTTCAAAACATTTACCTGAACAGGGCGCGGAACAAACCGTACAAAAAGGCCATTGCGCAGAATCGACTGCTTCCCCTGCATGGACGATTTCTGTCCGTGCCCCTTTAGATTTACAAATATCAAGTACCTGACGCAATAGATAATGGGTATTTCCTTCCTTGTTCGGACTACCGTTTAATCCAACAATATACATTGAAAATAACCTCCGGTTTTTTTATTTCTCCTATAACATATATATATACTACAAAAATAAAATATTTCCTTCTTTTTTAGAGAAAAAGACAAAAATTAAAACCATGGGGAGATCGTAAAATAATCCAAACAAAAAAAACGCCTAGGCGCTTTCTTTGTTTTTTACTGGCCGTCTCTCACTTTTGCCTGAGTAACGACTATCATTATAGAACAATCATTATTCTCTGCTATTATAGAATATTTCCTTGATATTTTCCCGCAAAGCATCCGGATGGTGTTGATTAGGAGCGCTTCAAGCTACTCTAAAAGTAGTTTCGTCCGAGAATCTTAGTTTTTAACGCTTCCTGCAATAAATTCTTGCTGCCCCATGCTCCCACATGCAACCTCATATTTTGCAAAAACGACGACAATATCCCCATTCTCTTGGATATAATAATTTTGATTTTCATTAATCTCCATATTTCTAAAGTCGTCTACATTGTACATTTTATCATTATTATTCTTGTTCATACGACTTTGCATTTGTTCTGTCACACGGTCTTTGATTAAGCTAACATAATTTTCTCCCAAAGCATCTTTTAAAGTCAAGCTTTTGCCGGTGTTGAGATTGATATTATAAAAATATTTTTCATCATAGGCAGGAGCCAGCGTCTGATACTTTGATATTTCAAAGGAAATCATATTTTCCGACACATAGTGCTTCTTATAGTCAACAGTAATTTCTATTTTATTATAATCTTCCTCTTTGCCCCCTGTCTCTAAGTAAGCCTCCTTATATTCTGCATCAAGTACTGCCTGTTCCTCCAAGATCTGATCAACTTTTTCTTTTATTGTTTTATTAATTAACGCTTCTACCATTTTATGATCTGTCATCATTACATTTGGTATCTTTACTTTGCTGATTGAAGTTTCATTTTCGTTACTATACTCCCGAAAAGTTATCATTTTAGCCAAATGACCAACAACAGGGATTTTATATATTTCCTCTGCAAAAATAGGGTTTGCGTTAACAGTTACTCCTAGTATTATGACGCATGAAGCAGCTATTACACCTATCCTTTTAAATAGTTTATTATTGAAAGCTCTCATTATGGTCATCCCATCCTTTTTCTCTTTATATATAGCATCGTTTACTACTCTGTCCAGATTTTCAGGTATTTTTATACTATTGTATAACTTATTTAAATCCTTCAATTTATCATCCATTGGTTTTACCTCCCATGATTTTTTTCAGTTTATCAACTCCTCTTTTGAGCCTCGTCTTCACAGTGTTGCTGTTCATGTTTAAAACCTCTGCAATTTCGTCTATTGGCATCCCTTTCATATATCTTAGAATAACCACCGTTTTATATTTTTCGTCTAATTTGTCCAGTGAATTGTAAAGGTCCATAATCTCATCTTTATCTAAAGCGCTTTCCGCAATGGTTTCTATAAAAGGCGTATCCAAAACCACCGCTTTATTTTTTCTTAATACGGTAATACTTTCATTAATGAGTATTCTATAAAACCAGGTTTTGATATATCTCCTTTCTCTTAATTTACCTAAAGAATTAAGTGCTTTATATATAGATTCTCCTACCACATCAAGCGCATCTTGCTCATTTTTAACATAGCTATAGGCCAGCTTATAAAATTCTTCTTGATTTTCTTTCGCCATTGAAATAAATTCATCTTTCAGTTGGGTAGCTACCACTTTATTACCTCCTTTCAACTATTAGATAAATCTATCACCAATAAAGTTTCAAAACCCCATGCAAAAATTAAATCAATTTTAAGCAGCAAATGATAGACGATAAACAGTAAAGTTTGAAATATAATCGTACTCCAGTAACTGATATTCCGAATCTAAGAGCTTGTATTGCTTGCTTCGGGCGGGCTTCAAAACTCGCTCCGCTCAAACAG
>JAKSBV010000161.1 GCA_022360955.1 Bacillota bacterium | reverse complement strand
TTAACAACGGTCTCTCCCACATCAACATATTTCCCCTGCTCATCATACCCTGTTCCTACAGAAAACACCGGCTTATCTTGCGTTAACACCCCCGAATATTCCGGCTGTTGCACTTCATTTTCCAAGGCCGCTAGCTTGTTTTCCTGCTCCCCTGCTTTTTGGTCAATTTTATCCCAATTGTCATTCACCAACGTATCGATATTAAACGTATCGTTGGCATCTGCCACAGGGTCTGCTTTGTATAGATTCAAATTCTGTGTGTTGCTTGCCATATTATGCACCTCCTGCAAATTTATCTAGAATTGTATGATGCACCTCACCGATTGTCATCGCTGAGATTTCACCTATTGTGATGTACCTAAATTGGTAGTCAATCTTTAAATGGGCCGGTTTTACTCCTTCTAATATTGCTTTCAAGTCTTCCAGATTCGGGGGTGTGCCAATTTTTGAAGTAAACTTGACAACAATATGCCCGTTGAAGGAAACAATAACATCACCGTTTGTGTACGCGTCTGCTACCACTTTGATCAGCACAGCATCTACTTTTCCCGTTCCCCTCATTTTACTTTTAATTACACTTCTTCTGTCTTCTATCGGTTTGTTGAGATCGGTTTTGATATCTAACTCCTTTTCATAAATCGCCAATCCCCAAGTTGCGGTATCCACACTGAGCTGTTGTGCAATGTCTTCCATACCCGTTTTGATATACTGTATCTGCTCGTGCTGTGCGCTGCATATCTCACGCAACACCTTACTCTTTCGCATATAGCTAGGAAGATATGTCATCATATCAAGCAAGGGTAACCACCCCCAGAACCGCAACTTCCTCCTCACCAACGGATACGTTGGAAGTGCCGCCGTTAACCAGCAAGTTGCTGTAGTCTTGTATCCCTTCACTATTGAGGATCAGGCTGCCGATTTTGGCGTAGGACACATGGGCCTCGGCAAACGCAATTTCTTTTAAATATTGGACGATGCTGTTTTCTACATTTTGTCGTATCTCCTCATCGGTATAGGCAGCGTCTTTAACGGCTGTAAAGGCAATATTGATCTGCTTTCCCGTGACACTGGCAACCGTCACCAATGCGCCGATCGGTGCGATTCCTTCACCTGCTCCTCCGGGATTGCCTTGCTCGTCCAACGGGTCAAGATATTGCTGCACCTCTTCTACCAGGTTAGGCGATGTCCCGGTATCAATAGGCTGCATGTCCGCATTTATGATAATGACCTTGACCGTATTGTCGCCGTTCCAAAGGGAAATAACCCTTGCATCCCCTACCCCCGGTACTTCCTTAGCCCAGCTTTTATACTGGGCCTTATTGCCCGATGTGGCGGGGACACGGATTCTTTCGTAATACCTTTCCAGCAGTTCCTCGTCCGCTTCCGCCTCAAAACCGCCGCTTGTCGGTTCCATGTTATACACCGCATCGATCCCTGCAATCGTGACAGGCATAAAAGTGATTTGGTTGGCCGGGACATTGCCGGCTATTCCGCTTTCCGTACATATTACGGCTATTGTTCCATTTCCGTTAACCTCTTTTGTTTCTATTGCTGTGAACTTGATGCCGGTGCCGGTTTCGAATAAAGCACCTTCTGTAATCGTACCGTTTCCTATGACATTCAGCGTTCCCACTGCTTTGGTTGCAGGTTTTCTTGCGATACCCGTTCTTTCGTTGATTCTTTGCGCCAATTCATCTCCCGATAGGTTATCAATACCTATTTTTTGCACAACTTCACCCATGTCCTGATATACCTTTTCCAACTCGATACCTGTGGATTTTGTAACATCATAGATGAAGCTGCCTTCGGTTTTGTCATAGTCCTTGGCAATGTTGGAGAGCATGTCCTGGTGTAAGGTATTTCTGTCTTTTGGTTCAAACATTCGATTTCACCACCTTTATTCATTTGCGTGTCAAGGGGACGGTCTAACTGTAATCCCTTTAGCTTATTGCACTTTTTTCAAATTCTCTGCAGCTTCCCTATCTACATCCAAATTCGCTTTTGGCTCACTCGTTTGGTCTTTCGGCGCAATATAACTCCTCCGATATCTTTTGGGGATGTTGTAACTTAGAAGATGGTATGCCAAAAAACCGTCCACTTGATACGCTTTCAAATTAACAATCTTTCCATGTTGCACCATTATCCGATGAATACTGCAGTTTTCCATTATAGACTCTGAATTTAAACGGAATATCCTTAGTCGTTAAAATATTATAACCCCCGGAAGTAGAACCTCCTCTTAATTTAGCCATTTTGTTACATCCCCCTTTCTTTTAAACGTTATTCCATTGCTGCCCATCGGATGAATATTGCAACTTTCCGGCTGATTCTCTAAATGTAACAGGTATATCGTATGTTGTGAGTGCGGAGAAGCCTCCTACAGATACATTCTTATTTAGTCCCAATCCCATATTCTCCGATATACTGCTTTGTATTTGTAACTTATCTTTATAGGCCCTCATTTGAGTATTGTATATGCTTGCTAGCTGTGTGCCCGTTAATGCATATTTTGTGACCACCAAATCTCTAAAATACGTATTACAAACCTTTTGATCATCCCAGCCTCCTAGTTTCAAATCATAGCCATATTGCGTAACGTAAGCATTAGACGGTATCGGCGTACTGAGCGTTTCACTATGGGTAATGACTTGACCGCTTATACTATAATAGCTCCAAGCTATCCTAGCGCCGCTCTTTACCATACTAACCATATGCCATTTATTAAAGTAGTCATTGGGATGAAAGCTAAATCCATCTTTTCTGTATATTGTATTCGATCCATGACGTTTCCCCCACCACCTATAGTGACCTCCTACCGAATTGCTGTTGCAGCCTATGCTCTCAATATTATAACCGGTCAAATTATCTAAGTGGGTAGCTACGGGTTTTTTCCAGTACATAATGGACCAATCTCCACTCCAATCTAAATCTATACTGTCATGAAGATTAAATTCCAAGGCACTTCTGCCTCTTGAGCCGTTCACAAAGGGTGTTCTATGGGAGCGTTTTTCATATTGGGGAGCGGTAAAATAGGCCGCACCATCGGTACAATATTCCAATGCCACCCTCGTATTGGTTGGATGATTCGTAGTAATAGTGACATCAATGCGTGTCCATTTATGCTTCGGTA
>JAKSBV010000474.1 GCA_022360955.1 Bacillota bacterium | reverse complement strand
TGTTGTTAGCAATACCTTGTCCACTATATATTGTTTTGGCATGTCCAACGGGAAACAAAAAATAGCACAACGAACCTAAACATATTAAATGACATTCATCCAGAAATATGCCTCGTCCGCTAATCCTCATAAAATATTTAACCACAGGCTGTGGATAACCCTGTGGATATGTTGTGAATTTGTTGTCAATAACTAATGAATACTATATATGCATGGTGTTTGTGCACGGCTAAAGATAACCAACTGCAGCCTTAAAATACTATTTATACAAACAACGACGATTTTGCGTTTTTTGTGTAAATATAAATGTCATTTTAAAGTTGGGCATCTATAAGAACCAATCTTACATACGTCTCATTTTGTTTTCTTTGAGACATTGAAAGAAACACCTATTTATATCTTGGTAGAAATACCTGGTTTTAATAATGCTATCTATTATTTTATGTAGCTTGGTAACATCTATTAAATATTGGTAATGATTAGAATTTTTTACCCACAGTCTGTGGATAATTTTGTGGATAATTTGTTGATTTGTTGTTGGCAACTACTTGTCCACTATATATGGGACAAAACACTTGTTCATTGAGTCATCATTAAAATCACCGGTACATAACCGGTGTAATTTTATGTTATCCTCTAATACCTGTACACATGTCACAATTATACATAAGTCAAACACCTGTTTTTTGAGCTTTTTGCCTATAAATATTGTAAGTTATGATGAATTGCTCTCAAATAATATTAAGATTTACCTTATGTTACTTTCCATCTATTGGTTAAATTTAGCAGCACTTACCCACAACTTGTGGGTAACTCTGTTGATAATTTGTTGATTTGTTGTTGGCAATTACTTGTCCACTATATATGGGACAAAACACTTGTTCATTTGGTAATACTTGTAACCCCTCGTCCTGGGGGGTTACCCACTTTATGTTATTTGTAAATACTCACCCTTACATTACTCGTGCATAAATATAGATTCCCTTGCCATATATGGCATTAAACGGCCCCTAATCTGTGATACTTCTTTTCAAGCTGTTCTGAGGGCAAAGGTTTACAATAATGAAAACCTTGAATAATATCACAATTAAATCTTTTCAATATCTGCAGCTGTTCTTCCGTTTCGACCCCTTCGGCCACAACCCTAATCTGCATACTATGGGCCAATTTGATTATGCCGTCAATGATTGATTGGTTATTTTGGTACTTCGTAATATGATCTATAAATAATTTATCAATTTTCAGCGTATCTGTTGGCAGCATTTTCAAATAATTGAGTGAAGAATAACCCGTCCCGAAATCATCAAGGGCAATTTTAAAGCCCATACTTTTCATTTGATCAAATATTTTCATACTTGAATCCAAATTATTCAATAATACGCTTTCTGTTATCTCAAACTCCAAAGATTGACTGGATATATCCCTGTATTGCTTGGAGATTTCACTGATTTTTTTCATAAAGGATTTCGATTGCAGTTGAACCGAAGAAATATTGACGGCAATACTTCCGAATCTATAGCCATTATTGTTCCAATATCGAATTTGTCGAAATACCTCCTCCAATATCCACTCCCCGATGGGCACAATTAATCCTGTCTCTTCTGCAATAGGTATAAATTCCGCCGGAGATACAAAACCGAGATGCTCGGTATGCCAACGCAATAATGCTTCCAGCCCGCTTATCCTTTGATTTTTTAAATCATATTGAGGCTGATAATGTATTTTAAATTCACGATTATGTACGGCCTGCCTTAAGCTCTTTTCTATCTCTGTCTTTCGTATTAAGGCATCACTCATTTTTGTATTAAAGAATTGAAATTTATTTCTGCCGCTGGATTTAGCTTCATACATTGCCGTATCCGCATTTCTGCGCAGCGTTTTACATTCCTTTCCATCCTTTGGGTGAATGGCAATGCCCATACTTGCCGTAATATAAACTTGTTTATTTTCAATCTGAAACGGTACTGTAAACATTTCTAATACCTTCTCGCAAAATACCTCTACCTGTTCTCTATCTTCTATGTCTTTCATAATGATTAAAAATTCATCTCCACCCATTCTGGATATTACGATATTCTCTTTGATGAAAGACTTGATTTTTCTACAAATCGCTACTAATAATTTATCACCATAATCGTGCCCTAACGTATCGTTTACTTTTTTAAAATCATCTAAATCGATTAAAATAATGGCACTTTTTTTCGTTGAAACGTTAAGGTGCTCTTCTAAAATTTTCATGCATTTGTTTTGATTGGGAAGTTTTGTAAGATCATCGTAATACGCTATGTATTTGATATATTCTTCCGTATTCTTTTTTTCAGTTATATCGACAATGGACCCGGATAATTTATATATTTTATTATGCTGGTTTTTCAAGGATTTTCCTCTTATGTAAAACCATTTATAGTTTCCATCGGACGTTTTTACTCTGAATTCGCTCTGATAATACCGAAACTTGCCATTATTAAAATCTTTAAAATCTTTAATCATTTTTTTCAAATCTTCAGGGTGAATTTGTTTTTTTAATTGACCGGCAATATTGGCACCATCTTTTATCTTGATACCTGTTAAAGCAGTCCACTTATCCGATATAAAGATTTTCTTTTCTTTCAAATTCCATTCCCAGATAATATCGTTTGCACCTTCAATGGCCAACCGATATCGTTCTTCTTTTTTCTGCAATGTCTTTTTTAATCTCACTAATTCTTCAATGTTCTGATTTTTACGTAAAATATTTATTTCCATTACTAAAAACAACAACATCATGGAACTATATAAGATGCCCAACAAGAGCATTTTCAAACGTATGTCGGACCAATAATCTCTGTTACTGCCCACTTTGATTTTCCATACCTTATCTTCTATTTGAATCTCTCCGACAAAAATGTCTTTTCTTCCATACCTCCCCCTGTTGCTGAGATTTCTTCCATTATTAAAAAATACATTCATATCGTCATCATACAAGGTGATGTTAAAATCCCTCAAATCATTCTCCGATAAAACTTTTTCTATATGTCTGTTTAAATCCATCACGCATACAAAAAAGCCGCTAAATCTGTCTTCATTAAAAATTGGATATCGAATAACCAATCCTTTTGTTTGGTAGTCCGAGTATTTCAAATCGTGGGGATTATCAACGGTCATTTTGTCCAATTGCATCGCTTCACCAACAACGTTTTCTGCTTCCGGACTATCTTTGAATGGGGCCCCAAGCATTTCTTCATTCCCTTTTAAAGGATACACCATATCCGTTATCATATCCTTATTGATGTATTGGATATATAACATATCGGGAAATTGTGTTAAATAATACGTTGCGGCTCGATTGAATTTAAATCTTTCTATATTTAAGTCTTCACTGAAATAATAGCCTAATGACTTTAAAGCGGATATATTGATATTAACATTTTCAGCTAACTTATAGGAGAGCTCTCTTCCTGTTTCCGTCACTTTTTTATTAATTTTTTGTATTTCAAATTGATAATAGAAAAATTCAAGCACACCTAAAATGACTATGATCATCACAACTTGCAGCCAAACAATGATTTTTAATTTTTTATTGCCTTTTTCATTAGATTCTGTAGTCATAAAAATTACGCCTCCGTCATAACAGTGATATGCATTGTGTTTTGATTGGATTTCGTTTTACAGATTCTAAGAAAGGTAATTTACAACAAAAATTGTTGAATATTTTGCAGCATCATATATGAATCTGTCTATAGAACGAACATATATTCATCTCTTTTTGTCAAACGGTTAATCAATTATTCCTTTGTTTCTAAATATTGTATTACTACTATTATATTACAAGATACTGCAAAAAACAACATTTCTCCAAAGAACACATCCACAAAACCCAATTTCACCCTAGACAGTTTTTTGTGGGCGTTAACAAACCACTTAAGATAACCAACTTTAAACCTATCCCTACCTCCAAATAATAACGCCCGTCAATGCCCCTATTAAGATATACACGATAGGGTGTCTTTTAAATTTCATCACCCCAACCAGCATGGCACCAAAGAGAAGAACGGATTTCATGTCAAATAAAACAACTTTAGCTATATTGCATACGGCTACCAGAATAATACCAATGACAGCAGCTCGAATGCCATGTAAAGCATATTTAACGTATATATTGTTTTTATACAAATTGATAAAATTGAAGATGATAACGGATAAGATGCTGCCCGGCAATACCAGTGCCAGTGTTGCAAGCAGCCCTCCCAGAATGCCGTAAATTGAATACCCGGCAAAAGTTGCCGTATTAATGCCTATAGCACCCGGGGTCGATTGGGAAACGGCAATCATATTGGCAAATTGTTCCGGCGTCAGCCATCCGTTCTTAGAGACCACTTCCTGAAGTAAAGGTAGGATGACAAGACCGCCGCCAATGGTAAATAGGCCTATCTTAAAAAAATCAATGATCAATGATAAAAGTCCCACGGTTATTTTCCCTTCCTTTTATAATATAACATCCCTGCAAAAGCCGCACAAATAATAACATATATGGGCGAAATGCCAAAAAACAAGACCGATATAAAGGCAGCTAAAATGAGCAGCCCGCTAAAAATATTCCGTATGTATTCCTTAGACTTTATAACCAATTTTATAAACGTATGAATTAATAGGGCTAACACAGCAGCTTTTATCCCCTTTAATGCATTATTCACCAAACTGTGTTCCTGATACTGAATCAGTAAATCGGAAATTAACATAATAATTATTATTGAGGGTGAAATAAAACCCATTGTTGAGGCAATTGCCCCTTTTATACCATGGACTTTTCTACCGACCAATGCTGCCATATTAGCTCCAATAATACCCGGAATCGTTTGTGCTAATGCATATGAATCCAGCATGTCCTTTTCGGAAATACATGCCTTCCCTTCCACAAGCTCTTTTTCAACCATAGGAAGCATCGCATATCCGCCCCCAAAAGTAAATAGACTGATTTTAAAAAAAGCAGTATAGCATTGCAAAAAGGTTATTCTTTTATTCATATAATCACCAACCATTTTATATGATTTTTGCGTCATTCACTATACTATCATATATTGATAGGTTTCGCTATCCTATAACCAAGCCCGGATGTATAAATTCTGGCTGATCAGTGAAACAGATAAAAGAATAAGGCCGATCATGATCAGCCTCATTCAATACATAAAAATTTTTTAATTGTCTGTGCTTTACCTTTATAGATACCCAACTTTAAAACTGAATTTATATTTACACAAAAAACGTAGAATTTTTGATGATCAGACATCCATAACATGAATCATGTATTTTTTAAAGCGCCTTTTGTAAATAACATGTTCAAGCATGTTATCTTTACTGCGGTTTACTAATAAACATTTGTGTAAACATATTGCCGTAAGGACCGCCTCTTTTAATCCCTATCCCTATATGCGTAAAATCCGGACTTAATATATTTTTTCTGTGCCCGGGAGAATTCATTAATGTATCGTGGGCTTTCTGAACATTTTGGTTGCCCGCAATATTTTCTCCTGCGCGAACATAATTGATTCCGAACTTCTTCATCATATCAAAGGGACTGCCATATGTTGGCGAATTGTGGCTGAAATAATTATTGTCTATCATATCCTGTGATTTAATTCTTGCCACCTTCGTCAGCTCCATATCAAGCTTTAGCGGTGTTACCTTGTTTTGGGACCTCGCTTGGTTCACTAAGCTTAACATTTCCTGCTCTTGACTCGTTAACGTGCCGGCATTTGTGTCCTCACTCGGCGTTGTCGGTTTGGTCCCTGTATCTGCTCCGGGATCTGTGCCCGTAGGGGTCCCCGGTGTTGCTTCCGGCGTTGTCCCTGGCGCTGTTTCCGGTGTTTCAGGCTGCATCTGTGCTTTTTTATCTTCAGCAACAATCGGTTTACACTGCCGCTCGGAAACAAAACCGATTTGATTGTCGGGAAGTTTTACGGCATACCAATCCGCCACCTTATTAATAACATCAAATGTTTGATTTTTATTTGATGTCTGAATAACAGGCGTATCGTTAGAACAACCGGTTCTCACATTGGCCGTGTCCGCAGTAACCTTTACCCTTTTAATGTCTCCCATTTTAGAAATGGAAGATGCTTCGCCTTTTACAGGCTGTTGCGCACATGAGGCTGTAAAAATTAATAATAGGGTCAGCATTAAAATAAACAGACTCTTTTTCATAAAAATCCCTCCTTAAGGTTTAGCATTAATTTTTATAGGCTTTATTACTATAGGTCCGAACTTTAAAATTGAATTTATATTTGCACAAAGAACCTTAGAACCACGGTCGTTTGTTCAAATTTATTTTAACGTTTAAAGTTCGTTATCTCTAGTATTAGAAAATATAATGATTTTTATTAGATAATTCGACATGTTTAATGTAAATTCTTTTGCGCGTTCAATATATTTTTCGAATTCTTTAACCATTTCTCCTGCTAACGCATATAATATCAAGAAAAAAGATTTTACTGATAGGGGAGATTGATATGATTATTCCATCACCATTATTCATTGCTATAATAGCAGCGACATTACGATTTGCCGGAAAAAGTGACTTACCCAAACTACCAAAGCTAAAAAGGCTGTCCTCTCCACGTCCACGCCCACAAAAAGTTACTGTTAAGTTACCCAACATACCCAATCCATTGGAGCCATTACAAACCTTGGTTAAAAATGTTGTATCGTCAACACCTTTAGCTAATCTGACAGGAAAGAAAGAAGATACGACCTCATTAATCAAACAGCTATTGCCTGATGGGTCAGAAATCCTGGTTTCTCAATTTCCACCCGGAGGACGTGAAATTCAACTGGAAGATCTGGATGGAGACGGAGAAAACGAAGCAATAGTGACATACACAGCCGACCAGGAAATAGTAACCAGTATCTATAAAAAAGAAAATACGGCATGGGTTAGGGCGGCAGAAATTAAAAATTCGGGCTATGACAAAATACATTATATGAATTTTGTCGACATCAATGCCGATGGGCGAAAAGAAGTCATCATAGGATGGGATACCTTAGAATCAACAAAGGACCTTCACATTTATTCCTGGGGTGACCAAGATGTTCAAAGAATTGCCCGCCATACTTATAACAAATTAGAACTATTAGGGGGAACCAAAAAAAACAATAAAAACAGCAAGCCTGGCATCGCATTATGGACGCTTGAATCAAACGGCGTGCATTCTATTAACGTACTTAACTGGAACGGCTCGGAATTAGCACCTATAAGTGACTCAACTCCTTATTATATGAATAGCGTTGTTCCGTATTATTCGCAGAAAATAGAGCAAAATCCGGGCTCGGCTAATAACTGGTACTGCCTCACCGATTCACTCATCAAAGCTAAAATGATGGAAGATGCGTTAATGTCCATCAATGTAGGAATGTCTCTCAATCCTGATGCGGTTCTTCGTGAAAACTTTTTAGCTCTCCGCAAAACAATTATGAGTGAACTTAACAGAAATTAATAACGCACATAACGTTGAAGCGGCCTCGCACCCTTTCCATATTAGCCACATTTTGCTACATCAAATGCCCTAAAAAAAGGGTTCGTGTAAATAATACACGCCCCCTCCTGTTTAGGGCATTTCACTTTGCAAAAAATCCAAAGGCATAACACCCTGTTCAGCCGCTTTCATACAGCATAAATATGTGGTGACCGTATCGAACCTTGCATCGTGATAAGCCGATTCTGCAACGTCAAATATTTCTCCGGTATACCGGCGAATACGCTTTTTCTCGATACCTAAACAAGCTGCCAATTCTTCAAGCCGCGGATACTTATACCCGCCCCGTCTGCCTTTTAGCTTGCAGATTGGCGTGAAATGCTCCATGGTGCAAAAGCTGTTGCGAACGCTAAAGACATGATTACTCCTTCTAAATTCGGCCTTTATAAATTTTTCATCAAACTTAAAATGATGGGCAATACACAGATCCGCCTCTTGGAAGTCTTTTAGGATATGGACGGCAGAATCTGCAAAGCGTTTATGCCCCGACAGCTTGTCCAAAAGTTCAACGGTCAATCCGTGAATCTGCTGAGCACCGGGCTCGATAGAATCCACTTTAAAATAATAGTTCTTGCCCTCAACGCTATTGTCCTGTCTTATAATGTATGCCAGTTGGCATATATTGCCCGGATACAAACCGGTTGTTTCCGTATCAAAGAATATAAGCTTCATGCATTGTCCCTACTTTCAACGCTCACACTATTTCGTCTTACTATTCAATTATACATGTAAAAGGATCTATTTGCACGAAAAATAATAAAAGTTTTTACTGATCTTCAAATCTTTTTAATTCATCCTTTGTAAAGGACCATTCCGGCGTTACTAAAGTTTCTTCTTCCTTCAAAACATACCATGGGCTCAAATCACCATTTCCAGGGTTTTTCAGTATATGTATATCTTGAGCCGGCATATAACTTTGGGCCAGCATAAAAAGCTTTTCTCCTGTCTCTTTGTTTTCCGCCATATCCATAACAATGACACAATGTCCCGGCTCGGCCTGTATGAAGATATCCCCTATTTCCATTTCTTCTAAGGCAACCGACTTTAACTCTTGTTCTAACGAAATTGTGCCGGCATATGCATAAACAATGTCCAAATACTCTCTGAAAACATCGTACTCTTTTGAATATCCCGTACTTTTGACCCATTTTGCCTCATTGCCGTTGACAGTAATTCTATAGCCCTCCATCCATTTGCTGTAATCCGTTCTAAATCCGTTGGTAAAATTAAAGTGTATCTTATCATACTCCTCCCGTCCATATAAATACTCTGCTCTCAGCCTGATCACGGCGTCCGCACACTGCTGCAAATCTCTATCGCCTACATCCATATCCACCACGGCCTCATGGACATCCTTAGGCTTCACGGCGCCATCATAATAGTATACTTTCTCCCCATGGGGTTTCAACGGAAGATTCCTCAAATAATGGGCAAAGGAACCTTCCTCAATTTCTATTCTTTCAAATCCCTGGGGGGCCTGTATTCTCTCAGGTATTGTATGTCCGTCCGGGTTAATAATTTGTTCTTCTTCCACCATAGAGGATTGATTTTGTTCCATGCCTATGGGTTTTTGAGTTTTTGGAACACCATTTTCTTTCTCCTGCTTCACAGGATTATCCTTTACGGTACAAGCAGTTAACGCCAATAGAATGCATAAGATTAATAATTTTCTCATTTTTATCACCTGTTTATCATTATTTTTTGGCTGCATGTTGGTATAGCTTTATGATTGCCCTTCATCAAGTTTGTAATAAAATTCCTTAAAAATGGATTGATCAATGCTTCTAAAACCGGATAACAGCTTGCACTTGTTTTCCCCTATACTTTGGTGTGCAAAGTGCAAACAGTGTTTACAACTCTCACAATCTCCATGGCAGAGAGAAGGATTTTTAAAAAACCATTCTACATACCCGTCCAGTTTTTTGTTGTCCATATCAACGCCTATTGATAATTCATGAGAGGGGGCAAACAATTCCAGCAGTTTAACCAAATTGCCGTCATAGGCCTCATTCATATAATGCCGTATCGCCCTGATAGGATCTCCATCTAATACAAGCTGTCTTCCCTGTACTTTAAAAAATCTAATACCGATGTCATAATAGTATTTTAAATCTTCCGGTCTAATCCAATTCTGTTTTATCAACTCTTCTCCGTCCAAGTGCTGTCGTCTGCATTTGTAGGGATAATAGCTCTCATGTTCTTGCATCCGGTGTGAAAGAGAAATTGTATTATAGTGAAAGATCTTATAAGGACAATCTTTTACGCAAAAACTGTTAATAATCACTTCCAATTCTCCCGAATATACTTTACGAATGCTTTTTAATATATTAGGCTTACGATAGATATCTTCATCCAGTACAATCCGGCCTATACCCAATTCTTCAAAAAACTTTGCTTTTTTGGGAGAATCGATTCGGCAGACGGTAGAGGCCTTTATTTTTAATGAGGGCGCAACGTAACGTACAATCTCCATCATAGAAGGAAGTGTCACGGTTATATACTCTATTCCCATATCTTCCAGCATTTTTACAAAGGATTTTATCTTTTGAAACCCTGCTTTCGTTAATTCCTCGTTGAGTGTAACAGCGGCATTTAGAATATAGTTAAACGTAATTTTTTTGTCCTTGCAATATCTCACATAGGCCTCCAGCACTTTTGGGTCTACAAAAGGCAAATACTCGCTGTGTCTGCAGGACCCAAATGAGGCATCCGATGTGAGCTGTCCATAGGTTTCGGTTATCCTGGCATTCGTATATTGGTCATTTAATGCCGCATACCCGTCTATTGTTTGAAATTTGAAATCTGCAGGCATACAAAATTGTTTCATAAAGTCCCCCCCTATTCATATGGATATCGCCCTTTTGAAGCAGCCTGTATACTTGATCCAACCATGCAGCATTGTCTGTTTGGTCAAATATATGGATAGGCTTAAAGCGCGCTATCTTTATTAGATTTTTATTAATAAATCATATGTTATAAGAGGGGGTGAAAGAACCTTTTATAGACAATGCTTCTTTAAATATTTTTTAAAATCGTTCCTCCCTTTTATTTGACTAAAGCATATCATATATTTTATGACTGTACTTTGCAAAAAAAAGTTTCACTCTATAGTATGTTGCCATAAACTTTTTACATGGATTTTATTTAGCTCATTTGACACCATAAAATCCGACTAAAATCTAAGGGTTCGATACACTTTAGATTTTACTGCTTATATCTCAAAAGATATATCTTAATATATCCAAAGGGGGAAATCCAAAATATTTTGTGAACCATTTTGCTTTCTGTTTCATATGATGAAGTAAAGGAGGTGAAAAACTAGTGGAACCATTCATTACTATTACAACAAAAATCGATCAGGAAAATATAGGTGAAGGTCTTTTTACAACAGCTTTAACCGGAGTTATAGATATCAGACAGCAATTTGATGTCGACGGCCGCAGATTTTTAATAGAAAAGGTGCTGCCTGTTTCTTTAATAAGCGTCGTTGAAGAACCATTTAATTGTAAATAAAGATAAGCATTTATCAAATGCTGCAATATACAAACTGTTTTGTATTTTGGCTGCTAAAACTCTAGTAGCCTTTTTTTATTGCAGGCAGCATCCTGCAATCTGTCAATTCCTTTAAACAAACAATGACGCTGAACATTGAAGCCCTATTCTCAATAGCCGCTAAAAAACCTTATAACGTTAATAAACCGGTGAAAGGTCATAGCCGTCTGTAAATCTCTTTTGTATTGTAAAAATACCATATATTATTTGTACTAATGATCCTCTTACCCATTCGGGCATGACATTTCCTAAGACTATAATTAAAGTAATATTATATATATATTGGAAATCCGTTCTTTATCATATACCATTTCCTTTATGAACTCAATAAAAAAAATACCCGATTATGGGCATTTCTATGTTAGATCAATAACACTTACCATTCCGCAATGGCTGAATACAAAGTGTTTTAGATACTAAAGGTTGTCTTTGTGCGTTTAATCTTTAGTGTAGATACTGTTTAAAGTTCAGCGCTGCCAGGTTAAAGTTGGTATCTATATTATGTTACCGAATATTATCCTCCGTACGAAAATTTTTTCCTAAATTAGGAGTGGCCTCACCTCTTTGATATTGAAAAAAATCATTCACACTGCCAGATACAGTCAATAATACTCCAAAAAACATATAAGCTAAACCTATAAATGTATAAACTGAGTTCACAAATACACTATCTAAGCCTAGCAATATCTCAACTAAATCCGTATTATTATCAAAGTCTGTAATTAACCGCGATAGTAAAGCAATGCCTCTTTGAAATAATACCACTACTGATAACCATTTGGCCCAACGCCGCCCTTTATACAAGAAAAAGAAAAGCAGGCCAGTCAAAATAACTCTAAAAACACTTTGTGAAAATTCACTTATTATTTCAAATCTCACATGAACTAAACACTGATATACAAAAGCCAAGATATCTCTTAGCCAAACCATCACTATCAGCACAATCACCATATTCTGCCCCTTAGTCACTCTATCCATCATTCATATCCCCCTTATTGCTATTATTTTTATAACCTTAATCTTGTTATATTTTACTATTTATTCTTTTAAACCGCTATAAAATCCTGCAAAAAAAACAAAACAAAATATCGCAAAATTCGACATTTTGTACCAAGCTATTCTTTAACAAGACATACACATGTTCAGTTAACGGGCAAAAAAAGGAACTCCCGTGTACTTCGGGAGTTTTCTATTTCTGATCTGTGTAGCCTTTCCCAAGGGACGGGTTATTGATAATGCCGGCCAACACCAAAATCCCTAAAAATGCCTTTGTCAATTCTTCGTAGTTATCCGGCAGTACATTGACCCCTAATGATTCTAAAAGCATGGGAATAAAGGCAGCTATAGCAACCCATAAGCCGTAATTTCTCCATCGTTCCATGTCTTCTCACCTCCTTCAGCCTATCCAACGTGCTTTGTGTCCTCGTGTATCTACGTGTATGAATCCTTGCTTGTAATACTTGCCGATCCCATCGGCGCCGCATCTCTCCGCCAATTCCGCCATTTGATCTACAGCCATATTGACAATGGAAATATCTGCGGCCTTTCCGCAAAGATGCTGGGATGTCGGCGCCCCGCCCACCTGCTTGTTATATGCCGGCGTACGATAGCCGGAATATACCATAATAGGCTGTCCGGCTGCATCTCTCATTTTTTGCAGCAGTTCCAAAAGTTTTTCATCCAGCATCACCAGGTGGGAGCCGTCGCGGCATTCGAATTCATGCAGCGAAAAATTCTTTGAGACTTTAATTCTGTTCATCTTTATTCCTCCGCTTTTCTCTAGTGTTTGCAATTTTTTTCATAATCTCAAGGCCGCTAAGCTTGTAGGATCATTTATTGATTATCTTTGCTTCTATTTTCAATCCTTTTTCTTTTATATACGATAAAAAAGGGCATAAGTATAGGGCAAAGTTTTCACTCTGCCCCTTTTTTCTTTAACCTGTATATATAGATACCCAACTTTAAAATTGAATTTATATGTACACAAAAAACGCAGAATCATCGTTGTTTGTGTACATAGTATTTTTAGGTTTAAAGTTGGTTATCTTTAACACGACAAATAGAGGTTTTAGGTAGCTCTGGTTATATCCCCTGGGAAACAATGAGTTTTACGGTTTTGTTTAAAATTCCATTTCTTGCTTAACTTCCTTTGCCGCTTCTACACATATTTTCATATCATTTAAACCAATATTTCCTTTATATAAATGACGTTCTGCATTTAGTTTTTTTATTTTTTTATATAATACTTCATAATCGGCATTAGATACTTTCTCAATAGTGCTATAACCAGCTTCATATAAAACCCGTGCAATAGTTGTGTTCACCCATTGAATTCTTGTAAGATCCGTTAATTTAGCTAGTTCTAAAATATCTGAGTAAGGAATATTTGTTTTCTGCG
>JAKSBV010000450.1 GCA_022360955.1 Bacillota bacterium | reverse complement strand
TTCATAAAATCCATGATTCTCACAAGGCCGCCAATGGCATCAAAATTCAAAATAAACTGATGATTCAATGCAATGTCTTCCTGCCCGTTCGAAACCATTTGCCCCATCACTTCCAAGGGCGAGGTCTTAGTCCTTAACACTTTCCCGCCATACTGTTCTGCCAATACGTCTATTACACTAGGCGCCGAAATGGGTACGATAATAGTGGCATTTTTGACCGTTTCTAACGTAATCAAGGCGACAAGGGTCATAAACATCTCTTCAGCAATAGTTTTCCCTTTTTCATCAATTAAAATCATTTTTTCACCATTTTTTTCTATAAATACCCCTATATCTGCGCCGGAAGTGACTACTTCCTTGGATAATCCGCCTATTTCTTCCGCAATTCCGGAGCCATAACCTATGCCGGCTGTTTCCGGTCGTGACGGCCTAATACCGATTTCACAATTCAGCTCTTTTAACATTGCCGCTCCTAAAGATTCTATGAGCTTAGAAGAGCCATTCATCAACACCTTGAAATGCAAATCCTTATGCTGCATTTTATTAATCGTATCCCTCAGGTAATAGGACTTAAAATCTTGTATTTTATTTACTTTTCCGATTTTGTTTGCTTCACACCGGTAAAAATCTTCCCTGGTGAATATATTTTCCAGTTTTCTCTCCATAGCCCGATTAATGTTAACACCATAGCCGTCAAGAAAGTCGATCAAAAGCTTCAAATCATTATTTTGTGTGGCGGTACCGAGGTGTATGCCCCCGTCTAAGCCATAAAAAGTAACCGCCGCACGCATAATCGGTAAAATCTGTTGTCCGAAATCATATACATCTATACCGGCAGATAATAATCCTGCTATAAACGAACTTTTTAACATGTCTGAAGCATTGGTCTCGTCAACACTGATGCCTATTTTGCCATCATTTTTGAACAATGCCCCAAAGGAGGCACCCAAGCGTGACGCGAATTCAGGGGTAAGGTCTACATTTACTTCTCCCAGAATACCCTTTTCCCCAAACAACATTTTTGAGTACTTTGCCCCCCACACCAAATTCACATTTATTTCAGTGTCACTTTCCACGGTTTTGGAGGGCCATATTTTGATACCCGGCTTGACAATAGCCCTTTCTTTGACTACCGTATTGCCGCCGACAACCGATTGTTCGAAAACCGAGCTGGCTTCTTTTACCTGAACCTTATTGCAAAGGGTACAACCCCGAAGCTGTACTTTTTGCCCTATATTGCATCCTTTCCATAGGATCGTACGCTTAAAAGAGCTGTATTCTCCAATGATATTGTCACTGCCAATGACC
>JAKSBV010000087.1 GCA_022360955.1 Bacillota bacterium | reverse complement strand
TGGATCAGGACGCCAACAAAGCGATGAATCGAGCCATAGCTGAGGTGGAAAAAAGAAATTTCGATATGGAATTTAGTCTTACCCCTTATGTTGCGTTGCAGCAGCTGGTGTTACGTTTAACCGGTGTTGTCATCCTGGCCGTTTCCATTGCGTTATATTTATCCGGTGCAATGGAACTGGTTTTGTGCCTGTTAATGATTGTTTCCAGCTTCTTCGTGTACAGTGGGCTGGAAGCTTCCGGGCTGATGGCCGCATTCCTGCGGTTAGTGGACGCATCCATTGACCGCGTGGAGGAAATCAACAAAACGCCGGTTATGGATGAAGACGGAACCGTACACCGGCCCAAGCATTACGATATCGCCTTCCGGAATGTCAGCTTCTCCTACGAAAGCAGGAAGATTATCGATGATGTGAGTTTTACCATACCCGCCAGGACCACGACGGCCATTGTCGGCCCATCGGGGGGAGGGAAAACCACCCTCTGCAATCTGATCGCGCGCTTTTGGGATGTAGACGAGGGCTGTGTCCTGCTGGGCGGCAGGGATGTACGGGAATACACGCTGGACAGCCTGCTCGCCAACATCAGCATGGTATTTCAGAATGTTTACCTGTTTAACGATACGATTGCCAACAACATCAAATTCGGGAACCCGGACGCCACGATGGAGGAAATGACAGAAGCGGCGAAAAAGGCTTGCTGCCATGAGTTTATCACCGCACTGCCGGATGGTTACGACACAATGCTCGGCGAGGGCGGGGCAACCATTTCAGGCGGTGAAAAACAGCGTATTTCCATTGCCCGCGCCATGCTCAAGGACGCGCCTATCATCATTCTGGACGAAGCTACCGCCAACGTAGACCCGGAGAACGAGCGCGAACTGCAAACGGCCATAGAGGCGCTGACGAAGGACAAGACCGTTATTATGATCGCCCACCGGCTGAAAACGGTGCGCCACGCCGATCAAATTTTGGTGATCGACGGCGGCAAGATCGCCCAAAGAGGAACCCATGACGAG
>JAKSBV010000207.1 GCA_022360955.1 Bacillota bacterium | reverse complement strand
TATAATCTATTCTCTGTCTTAAAATAACGATCCTCCCCAAAGAATCTAATTCTTAATTCTTAATTATTCATTATTCATTATTCATTGTTCATTACCAACCCCTCTGCGCTATTTCCCATCCGGCACAGCACATGACCCTTCGATTAAGCGGATATCGTCAAAGTACAAGGTCCCTTTTCCGGGATCTCCGCCGATGTAAAGTGCAAATTCCGTCACACCGCTTAAGTCTAAGTCCTCTTCACTTTGCTGCCACGACGGGCGCTTGAAGTCACTCAGAGGCAGGTTCAATTTTCCCGTCTCCGTACCCGAGCATGTATACTGCATTTCCCAATAGCTGCCGTCCTGCGTTTTAAACTGGACCGTTAAATCTCTCCCGGACCCATCGGGTTTTATCCAGAGCTGCAGGCAATCAAAGACACTCCAGTTGCGGGCATCAAACCGATACATCACGCCCGCATATCCGTTGTCGGATAGTTCATAGTCAAATTTCATACCGTAACTGCCCTCGCATTTATGGTTCGGGTCCAAAGAAACCGTAAGGTCGTCTCCGCCTTTATTGCGTTGAAAATCCTCGGACAGCGCTTCGTCGGACCCGTTATAATTTTCAAAGGTATTGATCACGTCAATGATAGGAATATCTTGTGTTTTGCTTGCAATACGCATTTTCCCGTATCCTATTCTTACCTTCGACAGCTGCGGATTCCATGCGCTGTTTTCAGTGGTGATCGGAAATTCGATTTTTAGATACCGCGTTCCTTCCGGCAGCGCATCGGCCGAATACTGTACAGAGCGCCAATCCTCGTCTCCCTGATCGATATCGGCCTTTGTCTCTATATACTGTTCCCCGTCACCGGACACATAGAATGAAAAATCGGCATCCTCTGTTTCTTCATAGGGCCATTGAAAGGTGTCGATCTGGAAAGAATTCATTTCATTCTGTGTATGATACACGATATATTCCGACGTATTCGAATCCCGTTTCAATCGTGAAGCATCCTCACCGAATTGTGCCGGGTTGCCCGTATCGAAGCCTAAATGACCGGACTTTGCCGCAATCTTTGAAAAGTCGTTTAACGGATCTTCCAGAATACCCATCGTATGCACCGCTTTTTCTACCTTTTCAATATTTGAATAGGCCGTCTCGCCGGAGCGATTTCTCGCCTTCACACGATAATAATAGCTTTTGCCTTCTACCGCACCGGTATCCTGAAACAGGATGCGCCACTCTTTATTCGGATGGATTGTACCGAACCGATCTTTTATATCCCTTTGGATGATATATTCCGGATCTATAACGCTGTCAGAAATGTTTTCTCCTACAATTGTCCAGGGCCCGTCAGGATGTTCTGCCCTCTCAATATCATATCCCGTCGCTCCGACAGAACCTCTCCAGCGGATATCGGATACGGTGTCTATGGGTAGCAATAGGGGCGGTGCATCCGGCGCCGGAATCTCCGGTGCCTTCAAACCATCGATTTCAAAAGATTTTTCATATAAGAAGCGGACCACCCGTTCTTCTTCATAACTTTCTCCTGCTTCAAATCCCGGCCAATGATAAGCGCTATAGCCGCTATCCCCTTCACCATGCCATCGGAAGCCTCCGTCGGCTTCATGCTGCCGGAGACTCCAAATCAAAGCCCCGGAAACATCATCGCTCTCCACCACTGTGTTCACAAGTCCTTCAATCTCTGCAAAGGGCTGCAAGCCGAACTCTCCGACAATAAACGGCTTCCTTCCCTGTATGGATTCTATATCTTTTTGCAGTTTAGCTGCAAAATCCCCGCCATAATAATGCGCGGTCAGAATATCCACGTTAGGGTCTTCCAGCATCTTTTCCGTATAGGTATGATCCCTTCCGTTCATCACAAGATGCTTGTTGTCAATGCTTTTGATATAGGCCGCCATTTCACTGATCCATTCATCCGGTGCATTGCGAAGCTCATTGCCCAATTCCCAGGCCAGCACCGCCGGATCATTTTTATATTGCACCCCAGTCACGGTATTCGTCCGATTGAGAACATAACGCACAATTTCCTTATAGTCCTTTTTCAACTGTTCGTCCGTCCAAAAGGCCGTAGGTTTTTTCTCCCTGAGCTTTGCCAGATCGTCTATCCCGCCCCAATGGGACCAATTATCAATGAACGGTACAATGAGACGTACACCGTATTGATTGCACAATGCCAGCAAATTGTCATAGGCCCGGAAGGCTTCTTCATTAAATAGAAGACTGCCGTCTTCACCGATCCCATCGATGTGGGTGGGGTCTTTACCCGGTACTTTAATCGAGAAAACATAGCTTCGGGTCACTTTTCCGCCCAATTGGACAATCGTTTTAATTGCATCCTCCTGTTCAAACGGGTCTATGATCCCCCAAAACGGACCCTCCTGCATCCCTAACTCGGGAATGTTGTAGGAAATAAAGCGCAGTTCTTTGCTGCCCTCCATCAGTTTATTTCCTTTTACCGTTACAAATTCGGAAAAAACCGATTGGATTTCCGGCACTTCTTCTGCCGCTGTCGCTGCCGCTCCCCCTATCTCCATTCCCAACACGGATACGAGTAACGCCAATAACAAAACACACTTTTTCATTTTCATAAGTATTTCCGCCCTTTCTTGTTTTATTTTTATGACCGCCTCATGCCTTAATCGCACCATCGGTAATACCGGCAAGAATAAACTTTTGAAGTCCCAAATACATCACCAGCGTAGGGATCATAACCGTAATAATCCCTGCTCCCATGACGGTCCAATTGGAATTCCTGTCATAAGAAAATTTCATCAATGCCGTTGTAACGGTTTTCAAACTGGTCTTCGGCATGTACAAATAAGGCGTTAACATATCATTATAAATATGGATTGTTGACAAAATACATACCGTCGCAATAGCCGGCTTCATCAACGGCAGAATGATCGAAAAGTAAATCTTCAGATAAGATGCCCCGTCGATCAACGCACTTTCGTCCAATTCCAAGGGAATGTTGTCCATAAATTGCAGGAAAATATAGATCTGCAGAACATTGGTCGCCATATATAGTACCATGCCCGCAAAGATCGTGTTGAAGATACCCAGGTTTTGAATAATCGTAAATGTAGCTACCTGGGTTACCACCCACGGTATGATGCTGGCAAGAATAAAAGCCCCTAGTAAAAACTTCTTGAGTGGAAATTGAAACCGTCCCAGCACATAGGCTGTCATGGTTCCCATCGCAATATTAAAAAAGACGGATACTACAATCAAAATAAACGTATTGGAAAAAGCCCGCAGCAGGTCTCCGTCCCTAAAAACCGTTATAAAATTGTCCAAGTATAACAAACTGTCGGGTAGTTCATAGAAAGCCGTTTCCAGATATTCTTGATCCGTCTTGAAAGCAATATTCAATACAACAAGAATCGGGCTTAATATAATCAATGAAGTGATGGCCAGCAGTATATAGTTCAATGCCTTGTGGAGCGGACTATAAACCGTAATGCCATAGTCGTCATTCCTTTTACCGGACATCTCTACATCCCTCCTGTCTTTAAAAACTTTTTCTGGATAAGAATAATCCCCATAATGATTGAGAGCAGCAGCACCGACATAGCAGCGGCCTGCCCAAAGTTCTGAAACTCAAACGCCATCTTCAGCATCCAGGTGATAAATGTCTCACTTCTTCCCGCCGGCCCGCCTTTCGTAATGACAAAAGGTTCGAAAAAGGCTTGCAGTGCTCCGGAAATACCTAACAGCAGATTAATTTCAATGGTTCTTTTGATATTCGGTATCGTAATATACCGGACTGTCTGAAAAAAATGCGCACCGTCAATATAAGCCGCTTCATAAAGATCTTTTGAAATCGTCTGCAATGCCCCCAAAAAAATAACCATGGCAAAACCCGTATACCTCCACATTCCGATACCTGCCAGTGAAAAATTAATAAAATAAGAGTCCGATAAAAACCGGATCGCATAATCCCCCAGTCCGATACTGTGCAGCAGTACATTAATCGGCCCGTCGGTATAATCGTATAAATAGCTGAACATAAAAGCCACCGCAACCCCGTTTAATATATAAGGCATAAAAATAACGGTTTTGAAAAAGTTTCTCCCTTTCAATTTACCGTCCAAAATAATTGCAAAATACAAAGCCAGCACTGTTTGAACCAACATGACAATAAAATAGGCTATGTTGTTTTGCAGGGTTTTCAAGGTATCCGGATCTCTGAGGATGGCAATGTAATTCTCTACCCCGATATAGGAATAGTAAGGCCGAAAACCATCCCAGTCGGTAAAGCTCATATGCACCAGTTTGAGGGCGGGATAGTACCCAAAAACGCATAAAAACAGTAACGGAAAAATTAGAAAGAAAAAAATAATACATCTTCTTTGGGTTTTCAGCGCATTAATACGCTTTGTGAAAATTTTAGGAAACGGTCTGTTCTCCTTAATCATCTTTTTCAATACTGTTCACCTCCAATCACATCTATATATTCCGCAATAACCTTTATTTCGAAATATATCCTTTCATCCATTCAACACAAAAATTTCAGCCTGTTGGCCACGCTGAGGGAGAAAGCCCGGGCAAAATCCTGTTACGGATTGTAAATCCTTATCGCTCAGCCCTCGACTCTCAACCCTCAACGGCCCCTTAGCCTTGCAATATCAATCACGGCACTACTATTTATTCGTTAAACATTATGTCCCTGCATCATATCCCTATTTGGCTTTGTCCTGCGCATTCTGCCATTTCCGGTTCAGGTTGTCTATCACTTCCTGCGGGCTGTCGGCCAGGATATATTCTTGGATTGCAGCATTATGGTCTATCTGCGCCGCATTATATACGGCACTGTATCTTGTGGAATCGGCTTTGGCCTCAATCCTCGGCGTATCGTAGGAAAAGATCTCTGCCAGCCACGGTGCGTCGTACTTTGCATCTTTCAGCGGAGAAGCCACGCCCACTGCCTTTTGATATCTGCTGTCTTCCCATAAGAATTTCAAAAATGCCTTTGCAGTTTCTAAAGACTCCGCGTTTTTGGCCACTGCAAATCTCCAGTCACCGGAAAGAAGAATGCTTTCGGCCATCGGGTGAGGGAACATCCCTATATCTCCGGCCTTTGCCCCATTTTCAACCAACTGAGGCGGAAACCACGATCCCAGCATTGTCATAGCCACCTCTCCCACGGCCATCTCTTTCTTGAAACTGTCCCAGTTTGTGGACATCAAATCCGGCTCTAAAAAGCCCTTTTCATTCATTGTTCTGATAAAGT
>JAKSBV010000519.1 GCA_022360955.1 Bacillota bacterium | reverse complement strand
GCACTTGTTCACAATGCCGGTTCGGTATTGGTAGTGCTGAATGCGGCCTTGCTTTATGACAGAAAATATCAATAATTGCACAATTCTGCGAAGGGGTCAGGCCTTTATCATTTCGTTATTATAACGAAATGATAAAGGCCGCCCCTGTTTTTTCTAAATTTGGCGAACTTTTTTATCTGCTTGACGTCTAATAAAGATAAGTAGCTGTAACCTAACGTAAAAGGAGTAATCTTATGCGAAAATATCTATGTCTATTTGTTTGTATGGCTATAAGCTTGGTGCTTTTGGCAGGATGCAGCAATGGAAAAAATTACGAATCTGCAAGAAAACCACACATTATGTATAATGATAATCTGTACGGGTTGTCAGCACATTTGCCTAAATCCCATCCTTATGAAACTATTGGTCATAAACTAAAAAAAGCAGGCGTTGTAGAAGGGAATGTATCAATTTCACAACTGCCCGATAAAAATTTTCAAACGAATGATAAAGGATATGCAGGAGCAGAAATCTATACTGATGCGGAAGGGAACATGCAAACATTATATGTTAGGATTAATAAGGATTTAGAAGATGATAAATTTATAAGATTCGATCTCAATTCTGATAAGGCATATAAATAGTATTAAGGAGAGATTGTTATGCCGGTAAGGAAAGTAAGATAGGAGATTAACTTAGGTAAGCTTGGCAGTAGCCTTGGGAATGAAAAGAGATAAATGTTTTTTACATTTGAATAAAGAATGGAATATGTTAAAATGAACGTATCAAGTTTGAAAGGAGATGTTTCTTTATGGTTTATGCAAGGTCTCCCTGTTAAGCCTTAGTACAAAATAGTTCACGAGCACCTCCCCATTTGGTTGCAAAAACCGGCAACCAAAAATGAGAGGAGCTTAAATATGAACTATATGCAAAATGTCTGGAAACTTTATGCCGTTCGTTTTTTTGAAAGCCTGATACCTGCGTATGTGATTGAAAGGTTGTTCTGGGAACAAAGAGGCATGACAATCCAGATGGTAGTATACACAGAAATTATTTATGCAATCACGATTGTTTTGTTTGAGATTCCAACCGGTATCATTGCCGATAAATGGAGTCGGAAAAAGATGATGGTTTTAAATGCTTTTTTCGGCTGCTGTGAAATTTGTATATTAATATTCGCAACTGAATTCTGGCATTTTGCCATGGTAGCGTTTCTGGCAGGTGTCGGACGTTCTGCGCGCAGCGGTTCCGAGAATGCAATTCTTTACGATTCGCTGCTGCGAAATGGTGAGGCACAGTCTTTTGAAAAGCACTTGGGACGCTTGAATGCGTGCGAGTTTTCAGCGATAATCTTGGCGGCGCTAAGCGGCAGTCTTATGGCCAACCGGTTCGGATTTGAATTCAATTATTGGGTATCCATGGCCGGGATGTTTGTTTCTCTGTGCATATCGCTGGTACTGGTGGAACCGGATATAAAAAGTGAAACGGTTATGCCTATTCCGATCAAAGAATATATAAACATTTCTTTGCGCTTTTTCGGAAAAAATCCGGGTGTTTGTCTTGTACTGCTTTCGGGAATGGTGACAGGTGCGGCGCTTAATTTTATCGATGAGTTCTGGCAACTGTATATAAACAGGTTAGGCATCCCTGTTATCTACTTTGGATTGTTTTTAGCCGTATTAGTTTTTCTACGGCTGCCGGGGAGTGTTATCGCCTATGCCATGAAAAATCGATTCAGTTATAGATTTTTGTTATCAGGGGTGGTCTTGGTTTTTGCGGCAGGGTTTTTATACTTATCTGTCGTTAAAGGATATAGCAGCCTAGTGGTGATTTTCTTGGTTTGTATTGTATCAGGCATTATGGACCCCATAGCCACCGGATATTTGCATCAGCGCATTGATTCTTCCATGAGAGCGACCATCGATTCCTTTCAATCTTTGGGATTAAGGGCAGTGCTTATCATTGTGGGCTTAGGTTTCGGCTTTTTTTCATCGAAGCTTGATATTTTCGGTGGATATGGATTCATCTCGTTCATATGCGGTGGATTCTATATATATTTCTTAGTGGCGTCCAAAGATATTGTGCAATAGTAAAGGCAGTAAAAGGGGCAGAAAATTTTGCCCCTTTACTTTAGCGTTAAAGTTGCATTTGAGATCTTAGCTTTTATTGAAGGTCCAGGCAATGCCAATTAAGTCTTATACATTAAAGTGCTTTGGAGCCGACGCGAAATACTCATTTTTTAAGTAATCCTCAAATTGCAGGATTTTTAAAGCACCATGTTTGTGTCAAAGTATTTGGTGTATGACATCATAAGGAGGTTAAGATGAAAAAAATACTTTTGATTGTGATCATCATAGGTATAAGCTTATCCGCTTGCAGTCATGATCAAGACGATTCTGTTCAAAAGGACGATGAATCCGGTGTTAAAATAGAGCAAGAGCAAATTATAAATGAAGATGATATCATGAAGAAGCACCTTAATTCCGAGGAAGTCGACACCATATGCTATATATCCCCTGACAAAAATACAATGTATTATACTTGGCAAGGTAAACAAATATATCATACTTCCCAAAGAAAGCAATTGATATATGCAGAGATGAATAACGGGGATATCAATATAAAGAAAGCATATGACATAGATTTTTGGAATAGAATGGTATTTAGCAGAAATGTATTTGTAAATGAAATGGAAAATATACTGTATTGTTCGTCAAACAATGAAGATGGTTCACAATCTTTATTATCGGTAGATATGAATACAGGAGAAAAAAAGGATGTGTTAAAGGGCATAGATATCTTTTCTGAATATACGCCAAGTTATTATTTCAATTATCATAAAGGGGCACTACTGTTTCAGCTTAGAAAGAAAGATAATGACGATGGGTATAACTATTGGGGGTTATTTGACACTAATAATAATCAGGCAAGATTATTTAATGTGAAAGACATTATTGGTCTTCAACCACCTAAAGTTTATAGTGAGATGTTTGTTGTTGGGGTCAATAAAATCATGATAGTTGCACCTCAAGGAGATTACATAAACTTGTTTTATACAGACTTTACAGGCAAGGTTATTAAAACAGTAAAAGGCATTGAAAGATATACATCATATATGCGGCACGGCCTCTCTGCTTGTCATGTATCACCGGATGGCAAGTATTTATTGTTCTCTGTGGGGCAAACACCGATAGCACTCGTACTATTTGATATTGAAAATGCTACTGAATATGTTGTTTTAGATGGTTCCGATGGAATGAGAATGTATTCAAGTTGGCTAAACAATAACACTTTTATTTATCAAGTTCAGTCAGAAGATAAAAGAGAAATACGAACGGTTGATGTTGATGAGTTTATAAAAAATTATATATTTTGATACAATCGTCAATTGCTCCAGTGATTTTCATATAGTTTTTACTCTCTACACCAGCTATTCAAATCCCCTTTATTGCTTAATGCTTCGTGAACATGCCAATCAAATAGACGGCGGCAGCAAACCATTGGCATGACAAGGTGTACGTGCTTAAGCGTGTTAGATAGAATAAATAATTGTATAATCACAATGCACGTTGACAGACGTAATTACGTACGATACAATATATGCAGGAGGTGAAAATAATGAAAACAGTCCCAATAACACAAGCAAGAAACAATTTATATAAATTACTTGATGAAACTATCTTATCAAGTGAGCCAATAGAAATATTAGGGAAGAGAGGCAATGGTATCTTATTATCCAAACAAGATTGGATTTCAATACAGGAGACATTATATTTATTATCAATCCCAGGAATGAGAGAGTCACTTATTGAAGGAAGAAATACGCCGGAAGAAGAGTTGCTGGATTTGGAGGATATCGGATGGGATTTAGATTGAAGCTTACAAATAGAGCTGGAAAAGATGCTAAAAAGCTAGAACAGATTGGGTTAGATAAAAAAGCAAAAGAATTATTAAAAAATATCCGAGAAAATCCTTTTCAAAATCCTCCGCCTTATGAAAAACCAATCGGTGATTTAAAGGGTATGTATTCAAGAAGGATTAATATACAGCATAGAATTGTTTATGCGGTTGTAAAGGAAGATAAAGTGATAAAAATATTATCTATGTATTCGCATTACGAACTATAAATCGTTGGGGGGATTTGTTAATATTAGGTAAATATTAACTGGGAAAGGCAGGGGGTAAGTCCAAATATATGCTTTGTTCGAGACAGTTCCAAAGTTCGTGTAAACCTCGAAAATGGTGTAAAATATAATCATCATAATGGCGGATTTGAAAAGAGTATATACGGCCCCAAGTGAAGAAACGGCGCTATCGGAGCTTAAAAAATTTGACGGAGTCTGAAGTAATAAGTACCCCAAAATTACTCTTTCCTGGCGTAAAAACTGGGCTGAATTATCGACGTATTTCAAATACCCGGATGAGGTCAGCAAGCTGATTTACACTACCAATGCCATTGAAGGCTATAACCGCAAACAAGGGTGTGTTTCCAACGGATGACAGCTTATTCAAAGGTTGGCTTTTCTATTTCCTTGAATCCATTTGGCGTATAAATATACCGCTCATAATCATATAATTTATTAGAATCTGTACTATTTAATTCAATGAGAAAGGCGTTTTTCTCTCTTTCAAAGAATATTCTGTTAACTGGTTTTTTAAACTTTTTAAATAGATCGTTTACTGAAATGTAATACACCTCTTTATTCTTAATCCTATAAATCGAAGTCATACCAGAAAATGAATCAACAAACTCTATCTCTCCATCTCCATCTAAATCAACTTCACTTACACTATAAGCATCAAAAAGAATCATTGGTTCTTTGTCTTCAATAGCTATATAATAAGTGACAACATAGTTTGCACCTAACCCTCCTTGAATAATAAAGGTATTTTTGTAGGATGACCTTGATACTTCTATTGAATTTTCTAAGTTTAATCCCTTATAGCCTATTTCACCGATTTCATAGAATATATTATTGATTTTAACTGCTGCATAGTATGCATATTCATCCTCTGGAGGTTTTGTGTAAATATAAAAATCGAAATCCTCTCTTATGTCTATTTTCTTTACTATTTTAGTCATAGTTTCCCTATCTATTTGTGTCATGTTGTATGATTTCTCTAGCTTTTTATACTTATATTCGATGGGATTTGTATCTATTATATTTGACATTTCCTTTGGGTTTTCATAATTTAGACTATTATTGCCAATATCACTTTCTTTTGCGATATTTTTATTGTTCCTACTATTTATAAAATAGTTTATAGATATGAAAAGGAGTATCGCAATGGATAGGATTATAATCTTTTTTATTTTATAAGTCATTCTAGCTATCCTCATTTTTATTTAAGACTGATAATGCAACCGTCTCCACAGTTGACATAGATAATCTTTATCTGTTCAATTAATATTATAGCACAAATTGTATGTGGTTCTATTACATTTGTAATACAATCTTTTCCTCTACCTCATTAAGATAAAATTGGAGGTTGTGAAAATGGCTAAAATATATGTTTATAATAATAACACAGATAAAATAGAGGTATATTCTAAGTCTGAAAATGATGTAATGCCTTATGTTACCGGCAGTCCAAATATATGCTTTGTCCAGTAAGATATTTCGGAAAGCGCAGGGACAGGCCCATTGATTTGCTTAATCAACGTACCTGTCCCTGTGCCCTTTTTGTGACTCTGAAATAAAATGCTGAAAACTAATAACCAAAAAACGGATCATTTATCATGCGGTTGCTTTTTATTGATTGTGATTTCAAAAGCCGCTTCACTGATTTGATCACTTTTTGGCTGCCTGAAATATAATAATATGCGTTATTGCCATATTTGCTTGCTGCTTTTTGTATTTCTTGCTGTGTCTCTTCTTTATTGTTCAGCATATACAAATTGATCTTTGCATCTTTTTCTTGAATTGTTTTAATGTCATTTTCAAATAAATGAAAATCACTTGACGTATAAATGACTTCAACCTCTCGTGCATTCTCTTTTTCAACATCTTTTAGCAAAGCTCTAATGGGGGTTACCCCGATACCACCTGCAATGAGAACGATTGGAGATGTCTCGTTTTGTAGTGTGAACCAGCCAAAAGGACCGGTTATCCTCACTTTGTCGCCGGTTTTCATATTGATTAGCGCCTTTTTATAGCTGCTCACGGTATCTCTGAGCTTTATGCCAATTAGCATGTAACCTTCTTCCGGTATGGATGCAACGCTAAAGGCTCTCCACTTTTTACCTGTCACCGGTTGGTCTATTAGCTTGAATATCCCATGTTCCCCAGCTCTCCAAGTTAAACCTTTATCAGTTTTCAGCTTGATTATATAGTAGTTGCCAAATGGATTTTCTATGTTCTCGATATAAGCAATGGATCTTTTAAATAAACCTTTAAAATCGGATAGCTTCATTATTTTTAACCTCCCTCAATACAAAAAATTTCATTGTGATGTAATTACTTTTATTTTTAAATTAGCTTTTTTTATCTTAAATAGTTCCTATCAACATTTCCCATAACTTTTTTGGACTTTTTCATAACAAGTACATCAACTATCATTTGTGTGGCAGTAAATATAATCGTTTATATGAATTTATATACCCCAATATCCATACTAGTAACACCTAATGATCACATTGCTGAGGACAATAGGGACGGATTTTTTGTCCGCAAAAATATGGGGATTCATGGTATATTAAACGCAGAAAAGAATTCATATCAAACATTTTGGATTTTTCACGTTGAATATAGGAAAGCATGGATTTCGCGATATAAGAAATAGAACCCGCGTAACGTAAAGGTCTCTAGGTCGTTATGTACAATCTTTTTTGCACTAGGGAATTATTGGGAAGGGAATGAAAAGTTCCCTTTAAAGCAGGGTTCTTTTAGGGTATAATATAATTAATAAGCTATATTACACTGGATTACAAGGAGTGAGAAAATATGTTAAAAAATGCTTTAACAAATTTGCAGCTTGAAATATTAAAGCTTTATTCAACAGATATGAGTGAAGAAGAACTAAACGAGTTAAAAAAAATATTAGCTGAAAATTATGCTAAAAAAGCTATAAGAGAGGCAGATAAAATTTGGAGTGAAGGCAATTTTACAGAAAGTGATATGAAAAACTGGCTGCATGGATAATAAAAAATTAAGAACTGTATATAGATGGGAAAAGTAAAAAATAAACAAAAGGCTTAGAAGCAAACATTCATTGATAGCATTACAATAACCCTTCTATTTTTGCAATAAAATTACGAACGGTTTCTTGTTCCATATTAGAAATATAATTTAGTGATGATATGATTTTTTCGATATTTGCAGGGTGTTTTCTAATCAAATATTTAATAAGTAGGTTGCGAATAGATAAGCACCTTTGTTCGAGAATTGAATATTCATTAAAAGTTTCTTCTAATCCGGCTGCAGCTGACTCATAATTTTTAGAGATAAACTCTGTTCTTAAGCGCATACATTTTTTATGTTCCCATAATATATGAAGAGGTCTTATATCAAAATCGACCGAATCCTCAGATAGTAGTGTAAAATATTTTATCAATTCTTTATATACACTCATTCCGTATACGCAGTTTTTTGTAGGATTTTTTATCATCCGCAGTCTGTCGCTGGAATTTTCGGAATAAAGGTAATCAAGTAATAAGTCTCTAATAAACTTTAAATCCAATTCAAATGAAAATTCATCGTTAATTTTTAAAAATTTTATGTCATGGTTTTCTGAAGCTTGTTTAAAAGCCTGAAAGCTTATCTTGTTGTGGGCAAATTTTCGATGCTTGTCAAAACCCAATATATCATATGTCATCTTATCCATATCATAGCCATAAATAAGATTCTCATGAAAAAAATGCCCGTTTTGGTAGGATGAACTGTTTGGAACAAAGAATTCATCGAGATGACAAACTATATAGTTATTTCGAGATAACGAGTTAATGATTATTTTATTAATGTCTAAATTACATTCAATAAATGTATGACTATCTATTGAGTGCCTATTTATCCATGGTATACCCGGATATATGGAATCAATCCATGGAATCCCTTCCAATGTAGGGCATAATGCGAAAAAATCAAAAAAGTTATTTTTAAATTGAGTATTACAGGATAACTGAATATAGTTACTGAAAAACCAAGGCAGACATTTATTGTAATTTAAAATAATTGATAACGGAAAGGCATGGATAACATATCCTATAATTGGCGGTATTGTAATGGGGAGTTTTTTTCTATTCATATGCTTCCAGCTCCTTATTCAATAAAATATTTACAAACGAAATTTTTTTTCATCACATCCTTATATTTATCATTTTCAGTTTGACAATCCTATTCATTATGGCTGCACTATTTCCATTATACACCAAATAAATATCAAAATCAACGAACTGTGTATTTTTGGGGTGTATAAAATCTGGCTGAAGAAAATATTCCAACAACTGATATTCCAAGGCAAAGAGCCTGTAAGCTTGCGCCAGGCCGCAGCAAAACTCGCTAAAGATACCCAACTTTAAACCTTGCAATACTATTTACACAAACAACGATGATTCTACGTTTTTTGTGTAAATATAAATTCGATTTTAAAGTTGGGTATCTATAAAGCGCTCAAACAGTTGCTGCTTCCTCCCTTTGCGGCACTAACAGGCTCTAAGCCTTTCCATAGTTTTCTTCACCTGCACTAAATACAACCGTATTTTTGTGATTTTTAATACAAACCTTTGTTCTAATCATGAACTGTGGTAAGTTGTATCCTTGAACAATAGGGACGGATTTTTTGTCCTCAAAAATATTACGATTCACAGTTAACAAATCTATAGTAATGAAGAAGACGGAAAACGAAATCGTATAAATTTTATAAAATGATTGACAAACATATTCCACTTGTGGTATATTACACTTGTTAAACAAAGGAGGGTGTTTACATGTCATTAAAGTATGGCATACTCGGTCTTTTAAACTATGGCACAATGACAGGTTACGATTTAGATAAAGCCTTTAAAAGTTCTGTGAATATATTTTGGCAAGCACAAACAAGCCAGATTTATAGAGAATTAGGTACTATGGAAAAGCTCAATTGGGTGGAAACTGAAGTTATTATACAGCATGGCAAACCCAATAAAAAAATGTACAAAATCACTGAACTAGGAAAGTCCGAGTTATTAAAATGGTTATATGAAGCTAGTAACAAAGATTTTTTTAAAAGCAAAGATTCTTTTCTTCTCATGCTGTTTTTCTCCGGTGAAAAAACGGTTGATGAAAACATTGAAATGCTAAAGAAATTTAAGCAAGACTGCCTTGAATATTTTAGTGTTTTGAATAAAGTGGACGAAAACGCCAACTACTACACCAATAGAATAGAGGATGATACAAAATGTGTTTATTGGGATATTGTGCTTGAGTTTGGAAAAGCAAGTATGACTGCGACTTTGCAATGGATAGATGATAGTATAGTAAGATTGGAGGCATTAAAATGAAGGTATTAATCTTAAACGGCAGTCCCAAAAACGAAAAAAGCAATACCCTGAGAATCACCAATGCTTTTGCAGACGGTATGAATGCTATTATGCATAATGATGTAGATATCATTCATATTAGCAAGTATCATATAGAGCATTGCACCGGCTGTTATGCATGCTGGACTAAAACACCGGGGGAATGTGTCTTCAATGATGATATGAAAATGTTGATTGAAAAATATGCTGATGCCGATGTAGTGATATGGAGTTTCCCCCTTTATTATTTTTCCATGCCGTCAAAGATAAAAGCATTTCTTGACAGGTTACTGCCGATGAACTATCCCGATATGGAGATTGTGAGTGACGGAACCGCAACGCACCCGGAGCGATTTGATTTATCACACCAAAAGTATGTTTTAATATCGACATGCGGGTTCCCGACGATAGAAAATAACTACGAAGCTCTTTTCAAACAATTTGATATATTGTATGCAGACTATACAAAGATCATATGTCCGGAGGGCGAATTGTTCAAAGTTCCGCAGCTCTCTGAAAGAATCGGTGAATATTTATCCTATGTCAAGACCGCCGGAGAGGAATATATCAGAACAGAGCGTTTTTCGGAAGATACGCAGAAGAAGTTGGAGGAACTGCTTTATCCAAAAGAGCAGTTTGTCAAAATGGCCAATGCATCATGGGAGAGGAATGATAAGGAGGAGAAGCGTACAGGCGCACAAACAAAGGATGCTTCGTTGAATTTTATGACGCAAATGTCTGCCATATATAATCCAAAGGCTTATGAAAAAGATAGTGTTTTAGAGATGTATTTTACCGATTTGGACAAAAGGTATCAACTCCTGATACAAAAAGATGAATGTACCGTATTGACAGAGGATTTTAAAGAATATACAACAAGGATAGAAACTACTTTCAAACTTTGGAAAGATATTTCAGCAGGGAAAATCGACGGGTCACAGGCGATGGTGGAAAGGAAATATAAGGTAAAAGGTGATTTTAGCACCATGCTTATAATGGATGATTTATTCGGCACTTCAAGGCCTGTTAGTACTGCAGAAGATAACATGAAGACAAATATGCAATTGCTTTTTTTACCCTTTATTACTTTGTGGATTGGGATGCCCATAGATACATTTTACGGCGGTATCGCAGGGATACTTGTCAGCGCACTGGCACTGGCATTCAGCATTAAATATAAACTGACCGTATATGACAAACTAAGTATGATATCCGTAATCCTACTGGGCATTATGGGGATAACCGCATTTAATCAAATCTTCCTTGTATGTTTGTCATATTTGATATTCGGAGTAATGTGGATCGCTTCCGGTTTTACCAAAATTCCGTTATCTGCTTATTATTCAGCCTATAATTACGGAGGGAAAAAAGCCTTTGAGAATTCGTTATTTATGAAAACAAATAAGATTTTAACACAAGCTTGGGGTATTGTTTATATTATTGCTTCAATAACTTCGTACTTTCTATTAAATAGTGCTGTAGGCAGCTATACAAGCCTTGTAAATAAAATTATTCCATTGATAATGGGCATATTTACCGTATGGTTTCAAAAGTGGTATCCCTCAAAGATTGCAAGAGGATAAACATAGAGTGAACACGCAAAAAATTTACACTATAAAACACATTGTTGGTCTGGCCCGACTGGATTTTGTTCAGCCGGGCTTTTTGTGTTTGCTATCAATTTTTTAATAAAACTTCCTTTTCGCAGTTCGTTTAACATGATCCCAATTTGCAGTGATAACAAAAGGTGAAAGTCACTCATTTTTAAGCTTGTTTTTCCTGTTTTTCTTTATCTTTATTAAATTAAGATATGATATAATATAAGGCGAGATATCCATAGAGGAAGTTGATAATATCAGTAAAAAGATAGGAGTATAGATGATGGAGAAAGCTAAACAATGTCTTGAATGTGGAAGTAAAGAGGTTGGGCAAGGTCAATTTAAGGATTATGCGGTTATGCGTCCGGTAGGAAAGCTGTTTTCACTGGGCTCACCTGTCATAGCGGATGTTTGTTTGAATTGTGGGCTGGTCCTGAATCTACGAGTACAGCAGCCCTATAAATTCAAAAAAAAGGTATAGGCAGCCGTTGATGGGTGGTGGGGATTAAATACACAAACAAAAAAGTGATAATGGTTTATACAATTCGAGGGTAATACTAATATTAGCTTGATAGGGGATTTGGAGTGGATTACAGAAAAAATGTATGGGGTGATAGATCATGAGGTATGAATGGCTGGAGTTGGCAAAGAAAATACAAGCCATTGCCCAAGCGGGGTTGGCCTATTCGTCTAATAAGTACGATATAGAGCGGTATGAAGAGCTGCGAGACATTAGTGTTGGTGTTATGGGTAGGTTCACAGAGACGGAAATGGATAAGGTAAAAGAATTGTTTGCGAATGAGGAAGGCTATCAGACGCCCAAGGTTGATGTTAGGGGTGTTGTGTTTAAAGATCATAAGATATTAATGGTCCAGGAACAAATCGACGGCTGCTGGTCTTTGCCCGGCGGGTGGGCCGATATAGGCCTGACACCGAAGGAAGTTGTTGTAAAAGAAGTTAAAGAAGAATCCGGACTGGATGTCAAAGCTGCAAGATTGCTTGCCGTATTGGACAAAAAATGTCACCTGCATCCGCCGTCTCCTTATCATATTTATAAGATTTTCATATTGTGTGAGATTATTGGCGGTAAACCTTCGGCGGGTATGGAAACAAGTAAAGTTGAATTTTTTGACAGAGATCAATTGCCGGAGCTTTCTGCAGGGAGGATTACGGCAGAACAAATCAAAATGCTGTTTGAGTTTTTGGATACTCCTCACAAAGAACCTGTTTTAGATTAAAAAGGCAAGTCAAAGAGAGCGTTAAGGTGTTAAAATAGTGTTCTCCTTGACTTGTTATGTAATGCAATAGGGTTATGTTTTAGTATTTCTTACCGAAGCCAAAACTGTAGAATAAGCATAGGAAAAGTATAATGAAAAATAAGATTTCACCTTTTTGACCAAAGAATCCTAATCCGTCAGCCATGGAACTAACCTCCTTCATTTTAATTTCAATATATAGTATGACGGTGAATAAAAAGTGTGAATATAAAATACAATGAAAGACCGGATCTCCGGAACAGAGATTGGCATAGTATGAAAACAGATGGCGAATATATCAAAACATATATTTCGTAGTCTATTATGAAATAATTTCTTATAGAAAAACTTAAAAAGATATTGACAACCAATCTTAATCCGTGTATAATATTCTTTGTCGCTAAAAGTGATGTATACAAATGCGGGCGTGGCGGAATTGGCAGACGCGCTAGACTTAGGATCTAGTG
>JAKSBV010000172.1 GCA_022360955.1 Bacillota bacterium | reverse complement strand
ATTTATATTTATATAATATGACCTCTATCGTATCATCATTAATATGAGTTTCAACATCATCGATCATCATGCCCACCAACGGAAGTTCCGTATCCACATCACATTCTCCTATTAATTCCCAGTAATACTCTTCCATCTCTTCTTGCTTATTGAGCTTTAAATATTTTACCATCTTCTCTATTTTTTCCATTTTATCCGTATCTTTTGTCGTAAAATTACTTCTTAAAAGGATTCTATAATAATCTTTTTTGTCTTGTAAGTTAGCAGTAATATCTGTTGCTCCCATATTAAAAAAGTATATTATCAGCTCATTGGCTATTTTTGAAATTCTTTTTTTAGTATGTTTCATTATACTTCACCCCTACACAATAGATTTACAGTCAATTTTTCCTCTATTTCCAATTCCTAAATGACTGCATAAGAAAACGGAATCGGAATGATGAAAAGGGTCTTGTTTGAAGTATCATTTATTTGGAGCAGCATCTGGCGCGTATTGAGTTTGTATTGCACGAAAAGAGCCGGGCAAGCTAAGAACGGCATACAGAAACTTTTGCTGTTATTTTTGAGATGTTTGAAGGTAGGTTTATTGGCGGAAGTCTTTTTGGTGAAATCAAATACAAATTATTTTAATCATGGTGCTGACGTATCTTCGGAGCTGTCTTTAAAAGCTTGAATGACAGGTACTAAAACAGCAGCAACGATTCCGGCTGCAAACCCATTGTTATATAAGTTGAGACCCCCGTGTAGTACGCCAACATTTAGAACAACAGAAGAATGAATAAAGGCAGCAATGACGCCATATTGCCATCCGAATTCACCTGCTATTGGTGCTAGCGCCGTTCCAAATAAAGCAGCCAGTAATATAGCGGGGTCATTAATGCTCCATATTTTGGTTAATGAGGCTATGAAAACTCCCAGGAATATAGGCCATATATTCTTAGGATGTTTGCCGAATGCTCCAAATCCGGCTACGGCAATGATGCCTCCCAAGGTAGGCCCGTTCAAGTCTCCCCCGACAACTAATATATAACTTGCCGCAATAACGCCATTCAACCCGATATTGATTAAGGTTGGCGGGAATCCCTCCAATATGACGAAATCTGTTACAAGTCTCCCGGAGAACTTCATGATATTTCCTAAACTTTTAAAGGAGTTATTATTTAAATAAAATCCCATGGCTATCATCGATAAGAACATGCTGTATAAATATATGGCTAAGATTGTATTATTGCCTGTTGACCAAATCATTCTGGGTTCTGTGAAAAAGCCGTAGGATTTGAAAATTGAAACAGGTATGGTTCCTAGTATTCCGGCAGTAAAACCAACATTGTATATATTAAAACCTTGATGTACCCTTACAAGATAGGATGATAAAGGGGGGAGAAAAAAGCCTACGCCTATTCCTATGAAAGCCCCCAGCAATACGTTAATAAAAATCGAACCTGTGCTATTAAACATTATTTCTGTAACGATAGGTGATATGGTAGTTCCCAAAAGTGCTATATAAATGTACTTTGAAAATTTTTCTTTTTGTACCTTTGCATATAAATAAACGCCTATTATGATAAACCATACGTTGAAAAGACTTTTGCCAAAAAAAGCAAATCCTGCAATCAACGATAAGGATGCAATACTTATGCCATTTAAATTAATATTTAATCGATAGAGCATAGAGATGAATATTAATGTGAGTAGCCCCGAATTTACAAAAGCTGCTCCCATACCGCCAACAGCAATATAATCGGTTATCAACGTATCGCGCTGTGTGAGTATATGATATAGCCCTTGGAATATTTCTTTAGGGGAATCGATTAAAAACCCAAACAGCAATAAAGAAAAGGCATAAAAAGTAACAATTGCAAAGCTAATATTATGTCTTTTTTCTTTTTTCAGAATAAGATTTTCAGTTAAAATCACTAAAAGACCCCTCCTCATTTTTTTTCTGCGGTATTTTCGTCAATATAAATGTCTATAATAGTTCTAAATTTAAATTTGGGGTATCAAATCCTTTATTTGAAAAAATACTACATGTTTTTATGCAGGAGGATTTTAACCATATCTCACTAAAACAATAATTATCCGAACTCGTTGCCATTTCTGCCCTAACCGGGATGGAGCGGCTACAGCTACTAAAGCCGGAAGTGTTTGTTTAACACTATAACCGTTTTGTTGATGGTAGCCATTGCTGCATCGTCAATAGGTGAACAATGATTTCCCATAAGGGCTCTTAAACCGTGCCTAAAAGTCACTTCAATAGTTATGTTTAAAACAATGGCTAAAGATACTACTATTATAATGGTAATTGCACATAAAAACAATAGCTAAAGGTATTATTATTATACTATTAATCGTGAAAATTAACAAGAAAAAGGTTGTTTGTCATGTGCGATTTGTCAAATTTGACATACATATGCCCGATTTATTGTGTATAATTATCTTAGTTTATACATTATGAAGGCGCTTGGTGAGAAAGCGCGGCATATCTGTGGTTAGTTGTGGAAAGGATAAAGCTATGATAAAATAATTTAAGGCTGTTGTTGCAGCGCAGCAAATTAATGTAAGGGTCGGTGGGAAAAATCATTCGGTGTAATCGGGAAAATATAATAGGAAATGGAGCGGGCATAAGAAAGGGAGGAATCGTATGAGTATTAAAAAGGCACCTATTACGTGGATTATTTTTATTGTATCCGTATTCATCTATTTAGCAGCTAGGATTAATGGGCCTGAGAGTGTGAGATTTTTAGCTTTAATATATGAGGAGCTGCCGCAGAGGTGGTATACACTCATCTCTTATGGATTTGTTCATATAGAGCTGTATCACATCCTACTAAATATGGCTGTATTATTTTTTGTAGGCTCGTGGGTAGAAAAACTAGCGGGGAAGAAGCGTTATTTGATATTGATTTTTCTAAGCATATTAGCAGGCGGTGCGGCACTTGCTTTTAGAGAGACCGGAGGTATAGGCTTTAGTGCAGCGGGTTTTGGCATTCTCTTCTTTTATTATCTTGCCTTTCCGTGGGAAAGAGAATTACCGTTTCAGTTGCCTAATATAGTATTACCCCTTACACTATTGGTTATTTCTATTCTAGCCATTATGCTTGGGTGGCTGCCTGCGGTGGGACATTATCCCCATCTGGCAGGAGCCGTCGTTGGAAGCATATTGGTTCCGATTTTCAAAAAAACAGGGAACTTTTCTTCGGTTTAAACCGAAGAAAAGTTCCCTGTTTTTTACTATCATATAACTATATCTATAATACTAATTTGTGATGTATCTCATCTCAGAGGTATAAAAGTGCCAATAAATGAGAAAAATACTTGTTAAAGATAGCACACTTGAACCTAAAAATACATTGGAACCAAAGAACGGTGGTTCTGCGTTTTGTGTCCAAAGTATAAATTCGTTTTAAAGTGTGATATCTATAATACTTAAAAGTTAACTGAAAGGGTGTGGAATGATGAATAATGAATTTGTGATATTGCACTGGATCTATGTTACGAGCATGGCTGCCGGTGCAATCGCAATAGCGGTTATGAGCAGAAATCCCAGAGGGGTTCCGAAAGTAGACTACTTTATTACTTTTCTCATACCCGTATGGTCCGGGATTGCCTATATGTCTATGGCCCTCGGTCAAGGAATGACGGAAATAGCCGATCAAATAACGTTTTATGCGCGGTATTTAGACTGGGTTGTCACGACCCCTCTGTTACTATTATCTCTTTGTTTAACAGCCATGTATTACGTGGATAAAAACAAAATCATTATCAGCGGCATCATCATAGCTGATGTAGTGATGGTATTGTGCGGCTTAATCGGTGACCTATCTACGGGTACTAATCGATACATCTGGTTCTCGATAGGTGTAGTCGCATTTTTAGTTGTACTATGGCTCATTTGGGGACCCGTTAGAAATATTGCCTATGAACAAAATCAAAGGCTGTATCGACTTTATTTAGTTGCAGCCGCCTATTTATCAATATTCTGGATTGGTTATCCAACCGCCTGGATCATCGGTCCCTCCGGATTGAACTTGGTTAGTCAACGGGTAGACACCTATTTATTTGTGATTCTTCCTATTTTTTCAAAGGTGGGTTTTGGTCTGTTAGTCTTAATAGGGCTTAGGAGGCTGCAAAATCCTTTAAATATTGAACAAAACAAAAAATTTACATGAAGCATGCAGCGTTTTTCCCATTAAATGGTATCTTCTTCATTTATGGATACCGAACTTTAATAAGCCGTTGTACACTTAGCCGTGAGTGCAGGCTGCTTTCATGAAGGTTATGACGATTGATGCCATTTTTGCAGTTTTACGGTTTCTCTTTTCATATACAGTTTTGAAATTAAGGGGATCATTGCAGTCACTATTCTGCCCCAACTATACACTTTAGAAGGATAAACACAACTTTTGTCCTTCCGTATACCTTTAATGATGGCGGCTGCCACTTGATCCGGCGTTTGCACCGGCCATTCAATGGGCCTGGTATTACCGGCCGTTTTAAAAAATTGCGTTTTGGTAGAAATAGGGTAGATCATTAGCAGTTGTCCGTTATCGCCCATTTCGTGCCTAAAGGTTTTTACAAATCCATCCAATGCACACTTTGTTGCGGTATATAAAGCATATCCGGGAATAGGAAATTCCACCATCGTGGACGCGGTAAAGACAATCATATATTTTCTATCCTTATTTAGCGTAAACATTTTTTCAGCCGCATAAATGGAAGCAAATACATTGGTGCGAAAAATCTTTTCCATCCGCTCCCAGTCCTCTGCCGTAATTTTTTCATAGTAGCCAAAACCTGCATTGCCGATCAATATATCCACCACACCTAATTTATTTACGGCAAATTCAAATAGTTGATCCACATTCTTTTTTTTACTTAGGTCACATTGATAAGGTATTACTTTTGGATGAGAATAGACCCAAGGCTGTTCCGCTTTATCGGCGGCTACAACTCTTACATCGTATTCAAGCAAGTGTTTCAAAAGACTTTTTCCTATACCCGAAGCGGTTCCGGTTAAAATGATACGTTTACCCTTTAAATTCATACGGTCACCTCCGACATCTTATGGCTTTTTACTATTTTTACCCTGTCATGTTTTGTATATACCTACATGCCCCATTCTCTATCGGTCATTAGACAGAAAAATTTTTCTTTGATGTAGTATATGCGTATATAAATTTATTAGAATACCATTTTAGACAAGTCACGCATCTGAGGCGGATTACAATGCTGTAAATAGGAGCAGCGTGTCTAGAGGTTAATGAATAATGAAGAATTAAAAATGAAGAATGAAGAATTAAGAATTAAGAATAAATTATAAGCTGTTTTATAGCCTGTTAGTATCTCATTCTTAACCCTCACCCCTCATCTCTCAACCAGTTTTTAGAATCATTTTCTTCAACCGGAATTTATACACCTGTACCCTGTAATATGTTGATATATATATCGGCGAGGTGTTGAATAGCGGGACGTGTTACCCCGTCAAGCCGATGGGCCGGTTGTTCCGCATCCTCTTTTCTGAACCTGTTTAATATATATAGTATTTCTTCGGCAGTCTTGATGCCCATACCATGCCCGTAATAATATCCGTTTCCAAGGTCTATTGCATTTTCGCCGCGCCATTCGGGGGTTTCCGGATCAACATCAGGATTCTTAAAATAGATGCAGTCGCCGGGCAAATCATCTATCGGATCTTTATCGAAAGTAATGCCGAGATCACTGTCGATATGTATCCAGTTCATTAAATATATTTCGGGGAAAATCTCGTCAAATAGTGCGGCATTGTAAACATCCAGTACGGCCTTATAATAAATAATAACAATAGCTGTGGAACATTCGGTGCCGTATTTGTGCCCGTTTCTATAAATATCGTTCATAGCGTCGGAGGGTTTGACATTTTCTTTTGATAGAAAGCCCCCGGGATTTGTGCGTTCCCAATATTGCTCATTGCATCTTGCATTGCGAAATACCTCAAAGCCAATATTGCTGTCATAAAGGGCTAAAGAGGCATCAACACTGCTTTTTCGTAAATTGAGTTCAAATGCAAGATGTTTGATTGATTTGTACGGATAAGTTTTTTCACTGGATAACATGATCTTAACGATTTTGCTTTGAAGCTTATCGAGGGGTATCTGCTCCGATATACTGTCATATTCCATTCGATTACCATCAATTACTAGCATACAAATCCTCCTGACATTGTTACAGCAGTTTTGATTTGTTGGTCAATGGGACTTTGAATCCATTGATTCCACCAATAGAAATTTTGGCGATTCATGATATAAGAGAAGTCGGAAATCAATTTCTTTGTTTTAGCGCTCAATTGATGAAACCTGTCAAGAAGCGCCAATTCATTTTGAGAATAAGGCTTCAAGGGTTTTCCGTTCCGGGCTGAAACAATTTTGCATAGGTATTTGGCCTCCCTATCGACCTCAAAGGGAGCCGGATGACACGTCTGTTGAAAATTTTCACCGGTATAATATAGGAACGGGCTATTTTCCGTAAACCATTTTTTAAATGCAGCATAACAGCGTATCCCATTGAGGGAATATTGGCTTATGCCGGGTATAAACCGGAGCAGTTTGTTCGCAAATGCCACATCCTCTTTTTGCCGGGAAAGGAATTTTTGTGCGATCATATACAAACAATTGATTTCACGCGACTCAAAAAAGGCCCATACCAAGTCAGAATAATATTCATCGTTTTTATATCGTTTAAAGCAAAGCTCTATAAGAATGGGTAAAATGGTGCTTTCTTTATATTTTGTAACAAGGTAAATGGCTGCCGTATCCACGATCTGATCATATTGATCACATAACCCGTCGTCTTGAAACCCGGTAGTAATGATCCACTTCAATGCCGGATAGGAAACTTGTTTTCGATGAGGGCATGATTTTACCGGCCCATTTTTGTCGGAAGCATTGATTAAGAAATCATCATATGCTTTTGTTTGCAAGGACTTTTTGAGGGCTATTCTATCTATTATATCCAAAGCATTTTGGTTTCGGCCACTCAACTCATCGGCAAGTCCTAATTTTTTGATTTCCGGCACCAGTATAAATAAGGAAGCAAATTGCAGGTCTTCATCATTAAGCAATTTGAGGATGCCTGTTTTATCTTTCCGTATTTCCGCCAACACGTAATCTTTTAATGCACGATTCCCTTTTTGGTGCCTAATGTTGTCAAGGATGTTTGTGCTGTTAAGATTTATGTATTTCATGTCAATACCTCCTGTCGTTCCAAAACATTAGATAGTACTACAATATGAAAGCGGCGTTGACAATGATACTTAATCCGAATATTTTAAGTTAATAGCCGAAATTGAAGAATGAGTGTGAGGACTGTTATGCAGTCAAAATTTATAGGCATGAACCAGGAGTGTATAAATGCTGGATGAAGAAAATTATTTCAACAACTGGTATTCCAAGGCTAAGAGCCTGTAAGCTTGCGCCGGGCCGCAGCAAAACTCGCTATCGCTCAAACAGTTGCTGCTTCCTCCCTCTGCGGCACTAACAGGCTCTAACCCTTTCCATAAGGTCATTTCCATGATTTTCTTCACCTACACTAAATACACCCATGAACCAGGTTCAAGAAAAATAATGGATATCCCTCATAAAAAGCTAGAATAAATACAAATTTTATAGTAGTATATAAATAAATCATTTTTAAGGAGGCTTTTGTTCATATGAGAGCAGTTATTACCGTCATTGGTAAAGATAAAGTTGGTATTATTGCAGGTGTCAGTGCGATATTGGCAAATTGTAATGTTAATATATTGGATATTTCACAGACCACCATGCAGGATATATTTACAATGATTACCTTGGTCGATATTTCAAAAATGAGTGTGGGCTTTTCCGAATTGTCGGATCGTCTAGAGGAAAAAGGAAAAGAATTAGGACTTGAGATCAAGGCACAGCATGAAGATATCTTTAATTCGATGCACAGGATTTAACCGACAGGTTTATGGCAATAGAGATACCGTACTGTAAAGTTGGAAATATAATCGTACGCCGGCAACGGGTATTCCATACGATTATATTTCTAGTTCTAGTATGCGATATCTATATCTATAGAGATTAAGCGTATATTTGAAAAGTGATGAGTTTGATTTTTCGAATGTACAAAATTTACTTGGGAGAGGTTACAGATGATTAATCAATTTGAAGTAATGGAAACAATCAAAATGATACAGGAAGAAAAATTGGACATCAGGACGATTACGATGGGTATATCCCTCAGAGATTGCAGTGATGCCGACGGAGAAGCCGCACGAAGGAAAATATACGATAAAATTACCCGTTATGCTGCAAATCTCGTCAAAATAGGAGAAGACATTGAAAAAGAATACGGGATTCCTATTATTCATAAAAGAATATCCGTTACCCCTATTTCCCTTATTGCAGAAAGCTGTGATGAGGAAGATTATGTGAAATTCGCCAAGACACTGGACGCTGCAGCAGAGGCGGTAGGCGTTAATTTTATCGGAGGGTTTTCGGCGTTAGTGCATAAAGGCTATACATCGGGAGACCGAAAATTGATTCGCTCCATTCCGCTGGCGCTTAGTACCACGCAAAAGGTATGTTCTTCCGTCAATGTGGCGAGTACAAAAGCGGGCATCAACATGGATGCGGTGGCGGAAATGGGACAAGTCATTAAAGAAGCCGCCGAACTCACTGCTGCTGATGGAGGACTTGCATGTGCCAAGCTGGTGGTGTTCGCCAATGTTCCGGAAGATAATCCTTTTATGGCCGGCGCATTTCATGGTATCGGAGAACCGGAATGCGTTATTAATGTCGGTATCAGTGGTCCCGGGACAGTAAAGAGCGCATTGGAAAAAGTAAAAGGTGCTGATTTCGGTACGGTAGCCGAAACCATCAAAAAAACTGCTTTTAAAATCACAAGAATGGGACAATTGGTAGCACAGGAAGCATCTAGAAGGTTAGGGGTTTCTTTTGGGATATTGGACCTATCTCTCGCACCGACGCCGGCAATAGGAGATAGTGTAGCCCATATCCTTGAAGAAATGGGTCTTGAAAGATGCGGTACACACGGTACAACTGCCGCGTTGGCGATGCTGAATGATGCGGTAAAAAAAGGCGGTACAATGGCATCTTCCTATGTCGGGGGATTGAGCGGTGCTTTTACTCCGGTCAGTGAAGATGCAGGGATGATTGATGCGGTGGTAAAGGGGGCATTGTCTATCGACAAACTTGAGGCAATGACCTGTGTATGCTCGGTGGGGCTGGATATGATTGTGGTGCCGGGCAGCACGAAGGCAGAAACCCTATCGGCCATTATTGCCGATGAAACAGCCATAGGGGTCGTAAATAATAAGACGACGGCGGTGAGAATTATCCCGGCGCCCGGTAAAAATGTAGGTGACGTTGTGGAGTTTGGAGGATTGCTGGGGTCAGGTCCTGTGATGGCGGTCAATCCATTCGGCAGTGAAGCATTTATCAAACGGGGGGGCAGAATTCCCGCCCCTATACACAGCCTGCGCAATTAGTGTGCAGTTGATCCCGCACGGTTGAACAAAGCGACGGTGTAATATATCCATATAGATAGCGCCCTGTAAAGTTGGAAATAATCGTACGCCGGCAACCGGTATTCCGAAGATGCAAATAGTTGAGGGCTGAGAGATGAGGGTTGAGAATTTCCTCCCTCCTCCGGTTCATACGGCTGCTTCCATAGGATTATATTTCTAATGCTAGTGTGCGTTGCCTATATCGCTTGATTTGTAACTTTAAATGTTTGGGAGGCAATCATGAAGAAGATAGAAGCAATCATTCGGCCTGAGAAATTAAATGATGTGAAAGACCGTTTAAGCCTTTACGGGATTTATGGCATGACGGTGACCGGCGTTTTGGGATGTGGGATGCAGCAGGGTAAAATCGAAATGTATCGAGGGCAGGAAGTAAAGATTGACCTATTGCCTAAAGTGAAAGTGGAAATTGTTTTGCTGGACGAACAGGTGGAAGATGTGATTGATCTTATTTGTGAGAATGCCAAAACGGGAGAAGCCGGAGACGGAAAAATCTTTATTTATCCTGTGGAAGGTGCTGTCAGAATAAGGACTTGGGAAAGGAACGAAAAGGCGTTGTAAAGGATATCAGCTGTTTGAATAATATTCAGCAATGTATTTAACTATATTCTATCAATTAGCGGAATGAAGAGCTGAGAGCCAAAAATGAAATATTTGAAAAAACAACTTGCATTTTTGCAGTTTATATTCTATAATAACGGTAAGCATGTTATTGCAGTGGTGTAATAATATTATGCGTGAAGTGAGGACGCTTCTTTAAAAAGTATTTGCTTTTTAAACGAGGCGTTTTTTTTATGCCTCGAAAAATACACGTTTTTTTGAGTTATGCTTCAATTGTTCGTTTAACTCAATCCTAATCTATACGTTACTAGGGGGTATATTATATGTTAAAAAGAATGTCTGTATTTATAAGTTTTATACTAGTTTTCATGATGCCTTTGGTTGCTTTTGCCGAAGGGCCGACACCGGAAAGCAATGCATTGGCGATAGATACGGTATGGGTGCTGATAGCAGCGTTTATGGTGTTCTTAATGCATGCCGGATTTACCTGTGTTGAAGCAGGTTTTACACAAGCCAAAAATACGGTGAATATTATTATGAAAAATGCGATGACAATTGCCATAGGGGTTGTTGCTTACTATCTGACAGGATTTGCATTGATGTTCGGTCCCGATGTATTAGGGCTGGTGGGTTCACAGGGTTTTGCGCTTACGGCACGTGAAATATTTGACTTTGGTGTTCCGTTGGATGCATTCTGGTTTTTTCAGGCCGTATTTGCAGCAACATGTGCGACGATCGTTTCCGGGGCGATGGCGGAACGTACCAAATTTAATGCCTATTTGATTTTCTGTGTCTTCATTTGCGCCGTAACGTATCCGATTATAGGACATTGGATTTGGGGCGGCGGATGGTTAGCCAACTTGGGCTTTATAGATTTTGCGGGTTCAACGGTAGTACATGGTGTAGGAGGTGTTACGGCCTTGGTCGGGGCTTGGATGGTAGGCGCCAGAAAAGGCAAATATGCTAAGGATGGTACCGTTCATGCGATTCCCGGACATAGCATACCGCTGGGGGCGTTAGGTGTTTTCCTGCTGTGGTTCGGATGGTTTGGGTTTAACCCCGGAAGTACTATTTCGGGAACGGATGCGGCAATTGCTTCTATTGCAGTGACGACACTTTTGGCCGGGGCTGCTTCTACCATTACGAGTATGCTGGTCAGCTGGATAAAATATGGAAAACCCGATGTGAGTTTGACGCTTAATGGCTGTCTTGCGGGTTTGGTGGCCATCACGGCAGGAGCGGCCAATGTAACGCCGAATGGTGCTTTAGTCATCGGTGGTGTCGGAGGCGTATTAATGATATATGCTGTAGAATTTTTTGACAGAGTGTTAAAGGTGGATGATCCTGTTGGTGCCATCTCCGTGCACGGTGCCTGCGGAGTCTTTGGGACAATAATGGTGGGGCTGTTTGCAAAAGAGGGCGGGTTGCTTTACGGCGGAGGTCTCGGACTGTTAGGTGTCCAAATATTAGGAGCTGCGGCAGCCCTTGCTTTTGCGGCAGTCATGGGACTGGTAATTTTCGGGACGCTAAAAGCAACGATTGGTATAAGGGTAATGGAAGAAGAGGAACATAAGGGGCTGGATATCGGTGAACACGGTATAGCTGCGTATTATACGGAAGGATCAACACCTTCCGTAGGAGGAATTTATTAGTTTTTGTTTAGCCATTCCTATGTTCGACAAAAGAAGCTGCATTGCAACTTTTTTATCCTGTAATATAGCACAGCATATTATATATAGCAAAAAAGGCATCTTAAAGGCTTAGGCAAAGATGTCTTTTTTGCTATATATTGCCCTGATTCTTATACCATACATTACAAATACTAATGATAAAGATAGCTGTACACAGAGATAGAAATATAATCGTATGGATAAACCGGAGGTCGGAGCGCAGAGGATGGAAGTCGGAATATAACCGAACAGGGACACAAAAGAATCAGCGACAAGGTGTCAAAAACGGTGGACGGTTCATTCTCAGCCCTCAACTATTTACAGCCTTGGGATACCGGTTGCCGGCGTACGATTATATTTCCAACTGTACTGTTTATTATCTATAAGATAATATATTAACTGAAGGTGATGTAATGAAATGGGTCGTTGTAGAGATACAAGATCGTAAAATGGTGATTGAAAATGAAAAAGGACAATATAAAATATTGAAGTATCAAGATGGCTATGAAGTGGGGCAAGAAATCAATTTATACGATCTGGCAGGCATCAGACGACAATTGAGAGTGAAAAAAATAGCTGTTATTTTGATATCAATGGTGTTGGGGTCAGGAATTGGGATCTATATGTATTATTTGCCCTATCCTATCCTATGTTTAGGTATCCAAACGGAACATTCCAAAGCGGCCGGAGAAAAGTTTTCCGTAGATAGACCTGCTCTGTTTGAACCGTCTCAAGAGAACAATACCCCTGTCAATGCGGATAGGGCAGAAGACAGAGACGGGGAATTTGTTACGCAGGACAGAAATGACAGTACGGTCCGGGAAGACGTATATGGCATTGAACCATGAGTTTTGGTAATTATATACAAATAAAAGCCTGGACATTTAGACATTTCTTATATATAATAATATTGGTATCTATATATTGTGCGTTCAATAGAGGGTGATGTGTCTGTAGGTCACATTGCCTGCCGGGCTCAATACGGCTCCGGGAATTAAATAAAGGGGTGAAACCATTGGATGATATTGTGCAAAAAATTATTGAGATAGAATTGCAAGCACAGCATATCATAGATGAAACAGAACAAGAAAAGCAGCGTATAAACGAAGCATTGGCATCGGAAATTGAAGCAATGCGCCTCGAAATTGAACGGAAAGTGGAGAGGAAATTGAAACAGATTAAAGAAAGGGAGATGCAGGAAGCGTATCAAAAGGTCGATGAAGTGCAGGCCAAAACCCAACAGCAGTTAGAGGCTATGGTTGAGTGTGCCGATAACAAAAAGCAAGAATGGGAAAAATACTTGATGGATCAAATTGTTGGGTGGTGAGCAGATGTTGTTATCAATGTTCAAGTACAGTGGACTTACGGCAAAGATTGCCGTAATGATGGGGCGAATGCTCAAAGTGCAAGACTATGAGGAGTTGATTAAAAAAAGATCCGTTCAGGATATGGCTGCTTATCTCAAGTATAACACTGCTTATAAAGCTGTATTGAAAGATGTTAACGAAAAGGTTATACATAGAGGACAATTGGAGCGAATATGCAAGGCCTCCCTTGTCGATGATTATATGAAGTTGTTCCGATTTATCCGGGGCAATGTCAAAACTTTTTTGAAATTTGCGTTTTTGCGATATGAAATAGAAGATTTAAAGATTCTTTTGCGCGCGCTGGATACGGAACACAACACCTGGATCGTTCGTGATTCACTGGTGTTTTTAGAAAAGTACGGTACTGTAGATATCGAAAAATTAGCAACATCTAAAACGATTTCCGAATTTATACAAAACCTAAAAGGAAGCGTTTATTATGATGTGCTTTCCCCTTTTATAACCAATCTGCAGCATCTCAATTTATTTAGTATCGAAATGAGTCTCGATATGTATTTCTTTTCTCTCATTTGGAAACAGAAAGAAAAATTGTTGAGAAGACAGGATGAAAAAATCATTTCCCATTCTTTTGGCAGTGAGACCGACATGTTGAATATATTGTGGATTTATAGGTGTAAAAAGTTCTATGATATACCGAAAGAGATAATATACAGCTATGTCATTTCCTATAGGTATAAGCTGAGCAAAGAGAAAATTATTGCGATGGTGGAAGCAAAAGATACGGATGAAGTAAAAAGTATCATTCAAACCACAAAATACGCAGAAGTTTTTGGGGGTAAAAGCGATCATTACTATGAGAAAAGCTTTACCCACTATGTTCATAAGATGCATAAAAAATTCTTAAGAAACAATCGCTTTTCTATCGGTTCTTTAATGGCGTATCTCCATTTAAAAGAAATAGAAATACGTAATATTGTTTCAATTATTGAAGGTATTCGATATGATCTCCCTGCTGACGAAATAAGGAAATACGTGGTGATGTAGTGGGGTGTTGCGCACTTTGAACCGGAACGGAGGTTAAGGGCAAGATGGCTATTTTAAAAATGAAGTTTATCAATATTGTCGGTCCGATCCATCAATTTGACGATATTGTCATGGAGCACGTCATTGAAAACGGGATTCACTTGGAAAATGCGATTGGCGTCTTAGGTCATTTAAAGGGTCTATATCCTTATATGGAGGACAATCCCTATGAACAATTGATGAAAAAGGCGGAGAAGCTTTTCGGACAAATGCAGTTCGCGGCTCATTCACAGCCTAAAGTGGTTTGTGATTATCCGCCGGAGCAGATGGAAAAGTATCTTGACACCGTTGGGGATAAGCTGAACGATTTTATCGCCCAAAAAGAGCGGGTTGAGAATGATATTGCCGGCAATCGGCAGGTCATAACCCATTTAACGCCGATGAAGAATGTAGATGTACAGCTGGAACGTTTTTTTAATATGAATTTTATCAAATTTCGCTTCGGAAAATTACCAAGGGATAGCTATAAAAAATTGCAGATGTATCTGAAAGACGTAGAAGTATTTGTCACATCCGTACTGCACGAAGGGGACTATGAATGGATTGTATATTTTGCCCCTGCCTATTTTCAAGAAAAGATTGACAGCATTTTTTCCTCCCTGTATTTCGAAAGAATAAGGATTACCGGGAAGGTAAACGGTACGCCTGCGCAGGCTTTGGTAAAGGTGGAAAGAGAAATAGCGCAGCTGCAAAAAGAACAGGAAACGCTGGACCAAGCGTTTAACGCATTTGTACTGCAAGAAAAGGAAGAGTTTCTAAAGATCTACAGTACCATGAAATTCTTGTATGAATCCTTTGATGTGAGAAAATATGCGGCACATACCAAAGAATCCTTTTATATAACCGGATGGATTCCTCAAAAGCGTTTAAAAGCCTTTACAGCAAAGCTGGACAAAAATAAAAATATTTCATATATTGTTGAAGAGGCTGAGATAGTGAAAAAATCAAGGCCGCCTACCGAATTAAGAAATATACCGATATTCAAACCTTTTGAGTCTCTGGTCAAAACCTATGGGTTACCCTCTTATCAAGAATTAGATCCGACAGCATTCATAGCCGTTACATATATTTTATTTTTTGGAATGATGTTTGGCGATATAGGACACGGAGCGGTTCTGGTTATTATCGGCTGGTTTCTGTATAAGAAACGAGGTCTTCCCATTGGGGGCGTTATCATGTCAGCGGCCGTATCCTCTATCATTTTCGGATGGTTATACGGAAGTGTATTCGGTTATGAGCATTTGATACCGGAAAGCTTAATTTGGATGCACCCTATGCAAAAAGAAAATATTCCCGTTATTATGGGAATCTCTTTGGTATTAGGCATTGTTGTCATTAGCATTGCTATGATCCTGAATATTATAAACGGTATTAAGAGTAAAAATGTAGCAAGGATTTTGTTCGATAAAAATGGTATTGCGGGTGTTGTTTTTTATTGGAGTGTGATTAGTTTTGTGCTCTATTCCATATACAAAGGCAAAGTAGTCATATCAGGAATCGTGATTGTTGCCTGCTTGGTTCTTCCGCTGCTGTGTATAGCGATGAAAGAGCCGTTAGAGCGTTTGCTGCATAAAGAGAAAAAGCTGCTGCCCGATGACAAAGGCGGATTTTTTGCAGAAGCGTTTTTTGAAGTAGTTGAAACGCTTTTAGGATTTATGGGCAATACCATGTCCTTTATCAGGGTCAGTGCTTTTGCACTGAATCATGCGGGACTGAGCATGGCTGTTCTAATCCTTGCCGAACTGGTGAAAGGGGTCGGCAGTGGGATTGTTATCCTTTTGGGCAATATCCTTGTGATTGGATTGGAAGGATTGATTGTAGGAATCCAAGTCTTAAGGTTAGAATATTATGAGCTGTTTAACCGCTTTTTCAGTGGAGAGGGAAGACCCTTTACACCATTGACAATAGCAAAAGAAGATTAAAACAATTGGAGGAGGTATTTGTAATGGGTTATGTAATAGCAATATCAACCTTTTTGGTATTAAGCATGATTGCTTTAGGCATTACTTATATACGCAAGGGTACAACGGGCAAGAATGCCAAAACGATTTTAGGAGTAAATGTTTTTGTCATGTTTGGCATTTTAATAGCGACTACGGTTATTTTAATATCCGGAAATGCGGCGGCTTCACAAGAGGCCGGTGAGGCAGCCGCCAAGAGCGGATTGCAATACCTTGCTGCCGCACTTGCAACGGGTCTGGCGACAATAGGCACCGGCATTGCCGTTGCGGTGGCCAGCTCTGCCGCGCTTGGAGCAATTAGTGAAGATCCGAAACTGCTGGGTAAGACATTGATTTTTGTGGGGCTGGGAGAAGGTATTGCGATCTATGGACTTATTGTATCTATTCTGATCCTCTACGGATGAGTATACAGTGCGCAATTAGAAACCTATATATAGATACCCAACTTTAAAATGGCATTTATATTTACACAAAAAACGCAGAATCATCGTTGTTTATGTAAATAGTATTTCAAGGTTTAAAGCT
>JAKSBV010000139.1 GCA_022360955.1 Bacillota bacterium | reverse complement strand
TGAGTCATTTTGGAGAGTAGGAAATGCGGAAGTAGCCGAAAAAGAAAGTATCTTAAAAGCAACGGCGAAAATGAATGAAGAACTGGCAAAAGCGAGAAGATACTAAGTTAGTGGGTAGTGGGTAGGAGAAGTGCTGTGAAGGGATGAGCGTTTAGAGGGTGTTTTAAGAAAGTCGAATTGCAGTACTGTTTTAGCCACAGCGATTAAGGGTGTTCATAAATTGCATAAGGGGAGGAATAAGTGATGCTTAGCAAAGAGAAGGTGACATTGGGTATTGCGCCGATTGCGTGGACGAATGATGATTTGCCCGAATTGGGAGCGGAAAATACGTTTGAACAATGTATCAGTGAAATGGCCCTTGCGGGATTTACCGGAAGTGAGGTGGGCAATAAATATCCGAAAGATCCTGAAGTGCTAAAAAAAGCCTTAGATCTTAGGGGGGTTCAAATCTGCAACCAGTGGTTCAGTGCCTTTTTTACCACAAAGCCGATGGAAGAGACCATTGAGGCCTTTATCCGGCAGAGGGATTTCTTGCATGCAGTGGGTTGTAAAATGATTGGTGTGGCAGAGCAGGGACATAGCATTCAAGGGTTGATGGATGTACCGGTATTTGAACAAAAACCCAGCTTTACAGAAGAAGAATGGGAAAAGTTAGCCAAAGGTATGAATAGGCTGGCTGAGTTGGCGGAAGAAAAGGGGATGAGCGTTTCCTATCATCATCATATGGGCACAGGAGTCCAAACACCGGCAGAAATTGATAAATTTATGGCAATGACCCATGACAATGTATACCTGCTGTTTGATTCCGGTCACCTCGTATTTTCCGAAGGTACACAGGTAGCGGCAGAAAACGTGCTGAAAAAATATGCAAAACGTGTGGCCCATGTGCACTTAAAAGATGTAAGGCCGGAAGTGCTGGAAAAAGTAAAAAGTGAGAAAATGAGCTTTTTGCAGGCGGTTTATGCAGGCGCCTTCACCGTACCGGGAGACGGCATGATTGATTTTGGGCCCTTGTTCGATATATTGGAAAAAGTCGATTACGAGGGATGGATGGTAGTAGAAGCGGAACAAGATCCTGCAAAAGCAAATCCGCTGGAATACGCGATAAAGGCCAGAAAATATATAGCGGAAAAAACAGGGCTGTAATTTAGGTTATAGCTGACAGGATACAGCGTACAGGTAAAAAAGCAAATGCTTTTTCGTGTTGAATAGAATGCGGAACGTGAAAAAGTTATGTAAAAAAGGAGAAGAGGCCAATGAGCGATAAAATTAAAATAGGTATTCTCGGGGCAGGTAGAATCGGGAAATTACATGCTGAAAATGTGGTTGTAATGTCTGAGGTGGAGATTAAGACCATTGCGGACCCTTTTGCAAATGAACAGACGCAAGCGTGGGCAGAGGGCATCGGTGTCAAAAATGTTTCCAAAGATCCTAATGAAGTGTTTAATGACCCTGACATTGATGCGGTATTTATTTGTTCGTCCACTGATACCCACTCACAGTTTATCATTGAGGCTGCAAGGGCAGGCAAGCATATTTTCTGTGAAAAGCCGATAGATCATGATATCGATAGAATTAAAGAAGCATTGGCAGTGGTTGAAGAGGCAGGAGTTAAATTACAAGTAGGCTTTGTAAGAAGATTCGACCATAACCATCAAAAAGTCAGAGACATTGTTCAGGCAGGAAAAATAGGGGAGCCGCACATTGTAAAGGTCACCTCCAGAGATCCTGAGCCGCCGCCGGTTGAGTATGTAAAGGTGTCCGGAGGTATCTTCTTTGATATGATGATTCACGATTTTGATATGGTGAGATATCTTGCCGGCAGCGAAGTGGAAGAAGTATATACCCAGGCAGCGGTATTGGTAGACCCGGCCATCGGAGAAGCGGGCGACGTGGACACTGCTATTGTTACGTTGAAATTTAAAAATGGTGCAATCGGTGTGATTGATAATAGCAGAGAGGCCGTTTACGGCTACGATCAAAGAGTAGAGGTTTTCGGTTCCAAAGGATGCGTACAGGATTTTAACGATACGCCCAGTACAACCGTGTTAAGCACGGTGGAAGGTGTGTTCAGCGATAAACCCCATTGGTTCTTCCTCGAAAGGTATAACGATGCCTTTATCGCCGAAATCAGAGCCTTTGTCGATGCAATTGTCAATGATACGGAACCTGTTGTGAACGGCATGGATGGGTTAAAACCGGTTCTCATTGCCGATGCGGCTACTAAGTCATTCAAAGAAGGCAGACCTGTCAAAGTGGCAGAATAGAGAGCGTATATAATTCGATTTTAAAGTTCGGTATGGGACAGCTGATAGTCCAAGATTAAAACATAGTTGAGGGCTGAGAGATGAGGGTTGAGAATGCGGCGCTGGCGCTAGCAGACTCTAGGCCCTAGTTGAATGAAATATACATGAATAGAGAGTCCCTAAATAAAAGGCCGGAGAATTTTCTCCGGCCTTTAAAGTAAGCTTTATGTGAATTTATTATTTTGTTTTTCCTAAAGCGCCGATTCCTTTTTTGATTCCATAAATGCGTTGATCGCAAAATCCAGATCTTCTTTTGTATGCACGGCAGAAATTTGTGTGCGAATTCTTGCTTGTCCCTTAGGTACGACAGGATAAAAGAATCCAATGACATATACGCCTTTTTCCAGCATTTTTTCCGCCATTTTTTGAGCGATAACGGCATCATACAGCATAATAGGGACGATAGGATGTTCACCGTCGGCGATCTCAAATCC
>JAKSBV010000109.1 GCA_022360955.1 Bacillota bacterium | reverse complement strand
GCGTATAATAGATATTTAAATAAAAAATTACCAGCCAAATAAATAATTTGCAAACGATAAGAGGTGAACTTCTATGGAGGCCGGTTAAATGGTATGGAAAGACTCTTAGCCATGGAATTTCAGTTCCTGGAGTTAATGTATAATTTATGAAGGCAGAAAAAATGGAAAAGCAAGAAAAGGGAAAAAATAAGGGGCTGTCGCATTAGCTATAAAAAAATAGCTGTGTGCAGCGCCTTTTTTATGTCATGAAACTGTTATCCAGTGCAAATTCTGTGGATAAAGATTCAGTGGATATAGATATTAGCAAGATAATAAAAGAGCATCAAAACACATCAGAGAAAAAAGCATAGCGAAATCAATTTATCAAAGGCAGACCCCAGATCTTTGACCTTGATAAATTGATTAGTGGAAACGCTAGCAATACTAAAATTACTGCAACTAAGTGAAGATGATTTTGATTTATAAAAAATGTTGCCGTCAATCACTTGACAGAAACCGTTCTCTCACTTCCAATTGACATTATAATGTTTGTATGATATATTATTTTTTGAAAATAAAGTCAAGAAGACTTTAATGTTGAAATTGATATTTGCGATAAAATGAAACCACGAAGGGATGCCGTAAGGAACGGCTCTATTCGTGGTTTTTATTTTTTCTACGAAAGGGGATCAAAATGAACAAGGAACTATGGAAAAAATCAGTGGCATTTCACGGACATGAGTGCCCCGGGCTTGCGATAGGTGTCAGAGCCTGTCAAGCTGCAATAGAAAAGCTGGGTATCACCTTTTCAGAGGATGAGGAAATTGTATGTGTGACCGAAAACGATGCCTGTGGTGTAGATGCCGTCCAGGTCATACTGGGATGCACTTTCGGCAAAGGAAATCTCCTTTATAAGGATACGGGTAAAATGGCCTTTAATTTCTTTAACCGAACCAACGGCGAGAGCCTTCGAATGATCTTAAAACCCTTCAATAAGGAAATGAATAGACGGCAGAAGCAGGCGTACATATTGCATTCCGCCGTGGATGAGATCTTTAATTTCAGCAAACCCACCTTGGTGCTTCCGGCAAAAGCAAGATTGTTTGTCTCTGCCATTTGTGAAAAGTGCGGGGAGGGCGTGGCGGAACATAAAATGAGGCTACAGAACGGTCAAAAAGTATGTCTTGACTGTTTCGAAGACTATTCAAGGGGTTGGTAAGCATAGTTATCAGCTGTTTTAAGAAAAGATTAACGGGTGAATGCACCGGAAAATTGAAAGATAATGGGGGATGAAAATGGTTAAGAGAATAGCAAAGAGAACAGTGGCAATCCTGCTCAGTGCAATTATTTTGGCGGGCAGTACGGGCTGCGGTCATTCAACACTTTCGGAGAATAAAAATGGCAATCAAGATAGGCCGGTTGTTGTAAACCTGGAAGGCGGGGACTGGGGTTATCCTACACCTTTCAGTCATTACGCCAGAGGACCGGGGCTCTATAAAATGACCTTGATTTTTGATAGTTTGCTGGAAAGAGGGGAAGAAGGATATATTCCCTGGCTTGCAGAGGACTGGGATATTTCGGAGGACGGTCTTACCTATACCTTTACGCTTAGAGAGAATGTGAAATGGCAGGACGGTCAGCCGATGACAGCGGAGGATGTGAAGTTTTCTTTTGAATATTTTGCCGAATATCCGCCCGTGTTCAGTGATTTAACGGTAGATGGCAAACATTTTATACAATCCGTGGAGACGGTGGATGAAAAAACGGTAAAATTGAAAGTCGAGAAGCCCTTGGCTATCCTTCTCGGTAAAATAGGGAGCACAAGAATTATTCCCAAGCATATATGGGAAAAGGTAGAAGACCCGCAGAAATTCAATACGCCTGAAGCTGTTATAGGTACCGGTCCTTATGTGCTTAAGGATTATATCAAGGAACAGGGGGCCTACCAATTTGAAGCGTTCAAGGATTTTTGGGGGCCAAAGCAAAGGGTAGAAATTTTGCAGTTTGTGCCGGTAAGTGATTCGATCCTCGCTTTTGACAACGGTGAAATAGACCTGACCAGGATCACCACCGATATCCTTTCCAAGTACCAAAGCAATGAAGAGTACAAGGTGCTGCGCAATCCTGCATTTTGGGGCTACCGTCTTCTATTCAACATGGAGAGGCGAACGGAGTTCAAAGATAAAAAGATTCGTCAGGCCTTTGCCCATGCCATAGATAAAGACGAGCTTGTGGAAAAGATCGCAAGGGAAGCGGCAATACCGGCAAATGCGGGATACCTTCCCGTAGGACATATATGGCATAATGCCCATGCAAAGAACTATGGGTTTGATATTGAAAGAGCAAAGCAGCTGCTCGATGGAGAAGAGTTTTCTTTTAAGCTTTTAACGGGCAATTCCAATAACGAAGTGAGAATAGCCGAACTGCTTAAAATAAGCCTTGCAAAAGCGGGGATCACGTTAAGCATCACCAGCACGGACTTCAAAACCAGAGATGCGGCCGTTAAAAGAGGCGATTATGAAATTGTGTTGAACGGACATGGAGGCTGGGGCAGGGATGCGGATATATTACGGACGATGTATCTCACCGAGAAAACTTCTAACCGGAGTCCTGCGGTGGGAGGGATACCGGGCTATGACAATGACCGGATCAACGTATTGTGCAGACAACAATTGTTCGAAATAGATGCCGCCAAAAGAAAGGAAATTATTTTTGAACTCCAAGAGCTGATTGCGGAAGAAATCCCGCAGATACCTTTATACAATACGACGGGGTATATTGTGTTCAGACCTGCGGCATTTGATGGGTGGAAGTATATGTTCGACCATCATGGAGTGACGCACAATAAGCTTTCTTATCTGGATGTGAGGCAGTAAATGAGAAAAAGGATGCTGGCAAAAATCTCTGAGTATTTGATGACACTTTTGGTCATCATTACATTGAATTTTTTTATCCCCAGGCTGATGCCCGGGGACCCCTTTACTTTTTTGTCGTCCGATGAAGGACAGGTAACCGTTACGTATTCGGAAGAGCAAATAGCGAAATACAAAGCTTACTACGGACTTGACAAGCCGATCCTTGTGCAATATACAAGCTATATTTCAAACCTTTTGCGGGGGAATATAGGGTATAGCATTTATTACAATGACCATGTTAGTACGATTATCGGGAAAAGGATACGATGGACCATTTCGATTGTTATCGCCGCTATTGTAATAAGCAGCCTGACCGGCATTGTGCTTGGGAGCTTGTCCGCCTGGAACCGGAACGGAGTGCTTGACAAAGGGCTGTATACCTTGATGATGACCCTATCGGAAATTCCGGCTTTTTTAATCGGCATTGGTTTTCTTTTTATCCTTGCGGCAAAGCTGGGATGGTTTCCGCTTGCCGGAGGCATGAAATCCTTTGCAAATTACAGCAGCTTTGCGGATCGCATCATGGATATATTGCACCATGCATTTTTACCGGTGCTGACCCTATCCGTCGTCAGATTGGGTGAATTCTACCTTCTTGCGCGAAACAGCATGATATCGGTGCTCACAAAAGATTATATGAGAACGGCAAGGGCAAAAGGCCTGGGTAAAATGCGCATCATATTTCGCCATGGGCTCAAAAATGCGATGCTGCCTATTGTAACGAGGGTATTTTTATCCCTTGGTGCCCTGTTCGGTGGTGCAATACTGGTGGAAAATGTGTTTCATTATCCGGGGGTGGGGCGTCTGATGAGAGAAGCGGTGATGGTAAGGGATTATGTGCTGGTGCAAGGTATTTTTTTACTGGTAGCGATTACGGTGCTAACCATGAATCTGATTGCGGATATCATTTATCGAAGATTGGACCCGAGGGTGAGTTAGATGAAATATGTAAAACAAGGAATGAAAAATATCAAAGGGTTTACCCTGATGGGCAAGACAGGGATGGCCGTTGTTTGCGTGGTCTTATTCTTAGGCATATTCTCCGACCGGCTGTCCGTCCACCCCTATAACCTGCCTTCGGGAAGCGCTTTTGAAGCGCCTGGGCCGGTACACTGGCTGGGAACGGATGATCTGGGGATTGACTTGTGGGCTCAGATTTGTTTCGGTGCGAGAGTCAGTATGATCATAGGGTTCGGCACAGCCCTGCTGGCCGGGATTGGCGGGAGTCTCATCGGCATATGTTCAGGATACTTTGGCGGACTGATTGATAAGATTGTCATGCGTGTTACCGACATAATCATTGTCCTGCCGGATTTGCCCACCATGATTGTATTGGGTGCCTTTTTTGGTCCCGGCATCAGAAATATAATCATTGTGCTGGCTCTCTTTTCATGGACCGTACCGGCGAGGATCGTAAGGTCAAAGATATTATCCGTAAAAGAGGAAAAATATGTTGTTGCAGCCAAAAACTATGGAGCGAAATTTTGGCATTTGACAATCAGACACTTTCTTCCCAATATCCTCCCGGTTGTTATGGTGAGCGTTATCCGGCTTTTCAGTAAAGCTATCGTCGCGGAAGCGGGGCTGGCCTTTTTAGGGCTGGGTGATCCTACGTCAAAAAGCTGGGGGTTGATTTTAAATCATGCCGTCAACTTTAGGGGCATATATTTTACAGACTACTGGAAATGGTGGATTGTCGGTCCCAGTGCCGCAATCATGCTTCTGGTAACGGCTATCGCATTTATTTGCAGGGATGTTGAAAAAATCGTGAATTCAAAAATATAAGGAGGTGGCTTATGGAACATTCGATTATAAGGGTAGAAAACCTTTCGGTCTGCTATCATGCGGATAAAAGGGGTTCTCGGGCTGTTAACAATGTCAGCTTCTGTCTGGACAGGGGCGGCAGCCTTGGCATCATCGGTGAATCGGGCAGCGGAAAGACCTCCCTTGCTATGGCGATGATGGGGCTGTTTAAAAAGCCTACCCGGGTCGACGGGCAGGTCTATTATGAAAATACGGATTTGAACAGATTATCGGAAAGGGAGAGAAACCTTTACCGCTGGGCAAAGATGGCCATTGTATTTCAAAACAGCTTAGATGTTTTAAATCCGGTCTTGACCGTAGATGAACAGATACTGGAATGTCTTCGTCGGCATACGCCCCTGCCGCCTCGGGAAGCGGACAAGAAAGTGCTGCGGTTGCTTAAATTGGTTGGCCTTGAGGCCAAATGGAGTCAATATTATCCCCATCAATTGTCGGGCGGCATGCGGCAGAGGGTACTCATTGCAATGGCATTGTCTTGTGATCCGGAGGTTTTGATCGTAGATGAACCGACGACTGCGCTGGATGCTGCTGCAAAGGATGAAATGATAAAGCTTCTGGCAAGACTTCACAAAGAAAAGAAATTTGCACTGATCGTGATATCCCATGAGATGCAGGTCATTACAAGGCTTGCCGGCAGAGTGATGGTAATGTATGGGGGATATATGGCGGAGGCAGGTTTAACAAAGGATGTTTTAAAAAATCCTATGCACACCTATACAAGAGGGCTGATCCACGCGTCCCCGTCTGCTAACCCATACCGCGACCTTTGGGGGATACCCGGGGAAGAGGCCGGGAATAGCTCCGAGGGCTGTCCTTTTTATAACCGGTGCAACCAGAAGGTTTCGGACTGTAAAACAAAATTGCCCCGGCTTGCCTATGTGGGTATAGAAAGAAGAGTGGCCTGCAACCGTGGAGGTATTGTGACACTGCTGACGGGGGAAAATATTTATAAAAGCTTTAGTTTTAGAGGAAAAACGGTTAAGGTATGTGATAATTGCCGTATGGCTATACGTTCGGGAGAAATAGTGGTTTTGATTGGCGCGTCAGGTTCGGGTAAGACCACGCTGGCAAGTATTTTGGCAGGAACATTGGCGGCAGACAGAGGTGAGGTCTTGTTTGAAGGTGAAAAAGTGAAAGGAAATCGTGCTGCTTGCCGTAAAAACGGCATTCAAATGGTATTTCAAGACCCATTCACGGCTGTGAATGAACATTTGACCGTCAGACAAGCCGTTGCGGAACCGCTGGATATTTTGAAGCAGGGTACAAAAGAAGACCGTATTCAACAAGTAAAGCAAGCACTAAAGGATGTTCAGCTTCCCGGGGATGACGGGTTCATATCAAGAAAATGCCATAGCTTAAGCGGAGGACAAAGACAGCGGGTCGCACTTGCGAGAAGCCTTGTGATGGAGCCTAAGCTGCTGATTGCCGATGAAATCAGTTCCATGCTGGACCCTTCCACACAAGCCAATATATTAAGGCTTCTAAAAGGTTTGCAAAACGCAAAAGGCTTTGCCATGCTGTATATTACACACGATTTGGCGCTGGCCCGGAAGATTGCCGATAGGGTATACGTCATGCAGCAGGGCAGCCTGATCGAGCACGGCTCGGTGCCAGATGTCCTTTCGAAGCAAGGGGACGGGGTTGCTGCTTTACATTGAATGCCGGGACAGGTCGTTTAAAGATACCCAACTTTAAACCTAAAAATACTATTTACACAAACAACGGTGATCCTGCGTTTTTTGTGTAAATATAAATGCCATTTTAAAGTTGGGTATCTATATTTCCGTTCATACTTCTTTTTCATTATTATACTCCAATCGTTTTGGAGTTTTTTCTGGCTGCCGGTTAGGACAGGTCCACTGTACCGGTAAAAGATGAAGTTCTGGCTATTGTGTTTTATGGTTTTTGAGCATATAATCTATTATAGTGTGGAGAAAGTAAAAGCCCATGTAAAAAACAAAACACATGCATGATACTCTTAAGAAGGGATAGGGGCACATGGGTTAGAGCATAGTCCGCATTTATAATCAATATTTGCAGAAGGAATCATAGGAGGAATTTAAGTATGGGAACGGAACGAAAAAAGGCATTCATATATCTTGTCATAACAGCTGTTTTATGGAGTATTGGCGGTTTATTTGTCAAGCTTGTAGATTGGCATCCAATGGCGATTGCAGGAGCCCGCAGCGGCATTGCCGCGCTTATTATAAGGTTGTATTTAAAGAAACCGCTGACAAAGCCTATAGGGAAATTAAAACTACTAGGTGCGTGCGCCTATGCGGCGCTGGTGATATTATTTGTTATTGCAAACAAGCTTACAACTGCAGCGAATGCCATATTGCTCCAATTTACAGCACCTATCTGGGTTGCATTATTTTCAGGATGTTTTTTGAAAGAGAAAAGCCAAAAGTCCGATTGGATTGCGATTGCTGTTATCATGTTTGGCATGGTCTTATTCTTTGTCGGAGATTTTGGGAATGGCAATATGATAGGCAATCTTGTAGCGGTTTTAAGCGGCATTGCTATGGCAGCAATGGTGATTCTTCTAAAACTGCAAGGCAGCGACTCGCCGGTTGAGGTCAGCTTACTAGGCAACCTTTTCGCCTTTGCTGTCGGCTTGCCGTTTTTCTTCCTATCCGTCCCAAGCTTGAGCAGTGTGTCAGGGCTTGTGATATTGGGTGTGCTGCAGCTGGGGATTCCTTATATTTTCTATACGGCGGCCATCAAGCATGTTACGGCTATTGAGGCGATTTTAATACCTATTATTGAGCCTTTGCTCAACCCTGTCTGGGTGTTTTTGGTGACAGGAGAATCACCGGGCGTTTATGCTTTTGCAGGAGGGACGATTGTCATCACAACAATCATTATAAGGGGTGTGTATCAAAGCAGAAGCAGTGTTGCGGAATGACGAAGCAGGGGGACGGGGTTGCTGCTTTGGTCGTCCCTCTGCCGCATGTATTTGTTAATTTGTGAAATAATTTTAGGATTGAGACTTTATATGGTTTTGTATAAAGAGACAGAACCATGCACAGTCTTTTTATATAGTGGAAAATAAAAAAAAATTTTATAATAAGTAAAATTTTACAATCATTTATCATGTATTTAACATGTTTTTTAATTAAACATAATAGGATATTATTGTTAAAAAAATAAAAAGGAGTGAACGTGATGCTTAAAAAAATTTGCGCTGTTCTCTTAATCGCCTGTATATCCTTTGCAATCCCCGGTGTTTCTCGTGGCGAAACAACAAAGTTAACAAAATGGGATTTGCTGACTTACTGGGCACCGCAAGTTTACCAAGATGTACGGCAGGATAAGGTGTTAGGCTATCAATATTATGCGGCAGGAGATCAAATAACGAAAGTGAATTTTGACGGTGATTGGGATGCAGGCAACAGTTGGGACAGGATTCGTGACGAACAAGACCAATATGGTGTACTGCCTGCCTATGCCTATTGTTCATACTTGGAAACGGAAACCCATCATTTTCTAGGGTATTATTATTATCATGCGATGGATGATGCGGTCATAAAAGCCGACAGGCATGAAAATGATGTAGAATATGTGTATATATGTGTTGAAAAAAATAATGGTTATGGCAATTTTGTTGTAATGGTCACAAAAAGACACCGTGAATTATATGCATACTATGAAAATGATGTATTGTTTGAAAAAACTGACGGAAACCACCCTAAAATCTTTATTAGCTCTAACGGTGATGTTATCAATTCGACGCTGGATTTTGGCGCCCACGGACATTCAATATATGCCTATGATCCGGCAAAACATAATTGCTCAAAATATATCGGCGGGGATGCGATCATCTATAATGTGGGGCCTGAAGCCCAATATCCTGTCAATATTAATGGCCAATATGAACATGCCTATACCTATAAGCTATTGGATATAGACGAAATATGGCAGAGAAGATTTGACATCGATACGACTGACGATGCTACAACTACGTTTGAGACACCCTACGGGAAATTAAACGGGCGTGATGAGCCTGCAGGAGGTATTTTCCCATGGGAAAAGGTATATTTTTATGATCCCGCAGCATATTTTAACGAACATTACAACGTACAATCAGGGACCGAATACATTGTTAACCCTTTTACGGAAGAACAGGATTTTTTGTTTGATAAGGAATTTGGCGGTGAAGGCGGTTGTCCATTTTGCCATATGACCAGTATTGATTTAGATTCAAGACTCTCAGCGTTTACCATCTGGACGGGTGAACGTGTAGATGGTTTAGAGTTAAGATATAAGGATGGCACGGTATTATCCAATGGAGACGTGTGCACGGAACAAACACTCTCCCTTCAAGATAATGAATATATTCAGCAGGTATATGTTTGCAAAGGCAGAGCAAAAGGGAGTGAACGCATATTTTATATAGAAGTGACGACGAATAGGGGCAGAAGCATCTCCGGAGGGACTAAAACAAACAACTCTAAAACATTTACGGCTCCGGAAGGGTATTGTATTATTGGTTTCTTAGGGAGAGCCGGAGACGAATTGGATAGAATAGGCCCGATTTATCAAAAGATGAAATAAGTATTAAAAATCAATTGATTTCTAAGTAGCGCTTTTCTTATCTCATTTCGTAATCTTAAAGCGACGGGGCGGGGTTATTGCTTCACGCTGCATGAGATAATAAAATGGGGCAAAGCATTTTGGAGTGCTTGGTGCCTGTGTGTTGAGCTAAATCAAGGACTTTTAAAAAGGCATATTTCCGGAGGCGCATGCTCTTCCGGAAATATGCCTTTTCCATTTTATTTATTCTATAGCAGCTATAATTTCGTCTTCACAAATACGGTCTTTTATAATTTTGAATACTTTGCCGTCTTTGATCATTGCTACGCATGGGGCCTCAAAGACACCCAGCCTATTTGCGATGCCGGCAGATTTGTAAATATCCACTTTGATTACGCGTACTTTTCCTTGGTTTTCAGCTTCGTATTTTTCTATTATAGGCATTAGATCCCTGCATTTTGGGTCTACCGCATTCCATACAAATACCAATCCGGGCATATCATCCTGCATAATCTGGTTATGGAAGGTTTCACTTTCGGCAATGTATTTCTCGGCGCCATATCCTGCGATAGCGCCGTCGCCTACTGCGGTTGCTACCTGCTTCAAAAATTTGTCTCTTACGTCTCCGGCCGCAAATACGCCCTCAATATTGGTTTCCATCTTTTCATTGGTAATCAGATAGCCGGAGTTGTTCATATTCAGGATATCTTTAAATATTTCCGTATTAGGTATATAGCCGATAAAGAGAAAGCAAGCGTCCACTTTGACAGGAAGCAGCGCATCGGTTTTTAAATTTCTGAGGATCACTTCTTCCAAACGGCCCTCGCCTGTAAATTCATCTACAACCGTATTCCAGATAAATTCCATTTTTGGATTGGCCAATGCTTCACTTTTGGCAATTTCGTTACAATCCATCCTGCCTTCATCGTGCAGGACAGAAACAATCACCTTATCTGCAAATTTTGTGAGAAACATGCCTTCCTCAATGGCAGCGTCACCGCTGCCCACTACCATAACGGTTTTTCCCGTATTTGCCGCCGCATCACAAGTGGCACAGAAGGAGATGCCCTTATCGTATAAGTAATCTTCTTCCCCTTTGGCACCTGTTAATCTTGGCTTGCCGCCGCCTGCAACGATAACAGCCTTTGTTTCGTAAATCGTTCTGAAGGTTTCGACAATTTTTGTTTCACCCTCTAACCGAACGCTTTTGACATCCGTTAGTTTAAATCTAACATCAAATTTTTTAGCTTGTTTATGGAATAAATTCATTAATTCCAAACCGGTTGCCCCGTCAGGAAAACCCGGATAGTTTTCAATTTCGTTGGTATAGGTGGCAAGTCCGCCGACAAGAGACTTTTCGATAAGCAAAGTTTTTAATCTTGCGCGCCCGCAGTATATGCCGGCGGTCAAACCTGCTGCGCCGCCGCCTATGATTACTACATCATATTGTTCCACTTTTTTTTTCATTTTGACACCTCACGCTTATCTATTTTGCGGTTAATATCTTGCATGACTTCTCTTCTATATATCGCGAAATTCAAATCATTTAATCTAAATTCTTTTTCGTCGTGCATAAAGTTTATTTAAAAAAACAAGCATATATTTTTTTGAATATGCTTAAGTGGTTTACAGTTCACAGTTCACAGCTAACAGGCTATCATAAAGAAAATATGCCGCAAACCGTGAACCGTGAACAAATGATACCATTATATATATTACATAAAAAATTTTGTCAATAACTTGCTTCCGACCAGTGCGCCCAGAAATAAAAATATGGCGAACACCCATCCGGAAACCGACAGAGATGCGATGCTGCTGTAAAGTGCGCCGATATTACAGCCAAGTCCGACCCGTGCGCCGTAACCCATCAGCAATCCGCCTAAAATGGCCGCTATCACCTGTTTCATCGACTTAATCTTTTTAAATTTAAATTGAGAAGCAAGTAAAGTTGCCAGCAGAGCCCCGAAGATAATCCCCAAGTTTCTCATAGAACCTGCATCATTGAAAAATCCGGCATCCAGCGTTATTTGTGCCCTTTCGCTGCTGAAATAATACCAGCTGTCCACCTGCCCGCCTACGGCGCTATACAGCCATGCACCCCAATTTGTAAGCGTGCTTGACACCCCCCAGGGCTTACCTGTAACAACCAAGGTAACAATTTGAAATAGAGACAGCAAGATAGCACCGGTCACATAGGTCCAGGCATTTTTAAACCACTGTTGATAGAATTTGTTGCTTTTTAGATCCAAAGTTTCACCCCCCTAAAGATAGGTTGCCGCCCGAAGGCTGCATCAAGAATCTTATGGAATAGATTTCGAATAAATAAACGCCGCTTATTTTACTTTTTCGATAATGACTTCCCATTCTCCGTCGTCCACTTCTTCGATCTCAACATTGTGACCTTCTTTTCTGGCCCATTCCGGAATGTTCTTCATAGCACAGCTATGATCGATTTGAACGACTAATATATCTCCGACTGCCAACGTAGTTAATTTTTTTTCCGTTTTCACCAGCGGTACAGGGCAGGCTTCTCCCAAGCAATCTAATAAAACTTCTTGTGCCATCATAAAATCCCCCTTAACATTTCTTTTTTTAACCTAATTTTTTGTTTTCCCATTTATCCGCAAGTACATATAAAAGAGCAATGACTAAAAGCTGAGCGGCTACTGCACCGACCCATCCGAAGATGTCCGGTAAAAAAATTCTCGGTCCTTTGTCAATAAAAGTGATTTTCCACCATCCGAAATTATGGGCCCCCAATAACGAGCCGACGATAAAAAAGAATAGTGACAAAAACTGCATGCCAAAACCTTCACCCACGCGCATTAATGTACCGGAAGCACAACCGCCGGCAATGACCATGCCAATACCGAACAGAAAAGCACCTACGGCGGTAGCGAGACTGATGGGGGCGACAGAACCTTGACCGGGTATGGGTAATCCTCCGATGTGCGCACCGTACTTAACAGCAGTAAATGCGATTGACGTTACTGCAAAGGCAATTAGAACGGCACGCGATAACGAGGTGCTTCCTGTCAGTGCAGGATCTCTCAAGGAAGCGGTAAAACAGAATCTGGATTTTTGCAGTATAAATCCAAAACAACAGCCAATCAACCAGAAAATTCCAAGTCGGGCGGATACGGCAGTCAAATAAATACCAAACGCAAGCATGCCGACAAACAGCGCAATGCCGTAAGGAATCTGGTTTTTCTTGGGCTTCCTTCTGGTACCGGTTCTTCTTCCGGTAGAAATACGTGAAGCAGGACTAGGAGTAACATTTACTTCAGACATTGAATGACCTCCTCTCTTTGACATAAAATTCACAAAGCTGCATATAAAAAATCTTTAGCTTGTTATAATTATAACATACGTCGATGTATTCTTATATTTAATGTCCTTATACTGCATAAAGATAAGTTATTATTCAATTTTAGGTATAACATTTTCTTATGACTAAATTTGTGATATAATAGTGTTAAGACATTGTTAAGAAAGTAACAATGTTGCGTCTGAGAGGAGGAGCCTTATGCATATAGAGTATCTTAGGTTGTTTAGTGAAGTAGCATATGTGAGAAGCATTTCAAAAGTTGCAAATCACGCACATATATCGCAGCCGGCTTTGAGTCAGCAGATTCAAAGACTGGAGGATAGCTTGGGGTATAAGCTGCTGACGAGAAGCAATAAAGGTGTTGAATTGACACAAGCAGGCCGTATCGTGGAGAAATATGCCAAAAGCTTGATGAAGACTTATGACATGATGATTGAAGATTTAAATACCGTCAATGAAAGCAATAATACCATCAGGATTTATGCAACGCCATCTGTCGCTACTTATGCACTACCGTGTACAATCTATAAGATCAAGGAAGTATTTCCCGGCTATACGTTTAATTTAACCTCCCATGCTTCCAATGAGATAGAACAGAGCGTTGATAATGATTTATGTGATGTTGGATTTATTCAAGGAAGGCCCCATGATTGCCAATTGGCCTGTGCAAAGGTAGGCGTAGATAGAGTTGTTGTGGTAGCGTCACAAAACTTTAACATCAAGCAAGATATATATTGTGAAGACTTATTAAATTATCCCTTGATTCTGCTGCACGGCAACCATAAAGCCAGGAAAGAGTTAAACAATTATTTTATCGACCTGGGTTATAATCCGAATGATTACAATATACTGTTTAGTTTGGATTCTACCGAATCTATCAAATCTTCCGTTGCGAAAGGATACGGATTGTCTTTTCTGCCCTATATATCGGTTAAAAAAGAATTGTATACAAAGCAGCTAAAAGAAATCAATGTTTTGGATTTTGATATGGTATATGAAATATATATTATCTATAAACGGAATAAAAATATGGATAAAAGCGTACGGGAATTTATCCAATATATAAAAAAAATGGGAGAAAAAAGTTTTTGTTAGTGCTTTGTGATAAAGATTTCCCAAATGCCGTTCATGACTTCTTCGTGTTCGATCGTCACGCCGGTCTTCTTAAAGTGGGAGAGGACGGATTGGAGTACACAGCTGTGATCGGTGATGACTTTAGCACAATCACCGGGGCCCATGGTTTTTAACGTTTGCTTTATTTTAAGAACCGGTATCGGACATGATTCACCTAAACAATTAATCTCTTTCATCGCTGACCTCACTTTATAATGGCATATAATTGTATCTAAGCTTTATTATACCAGAAAAATATAAAATATAAAATATTTTTATGTCCTATATGATTATATTTCTAGTTCTAGTGTTTATTATCTATATCAAAGGACAGGTTTGCGCACAGAAATAAAAGTTGAAGGAAGTGTCACAAAAGGTCAGTAAGATGCGTTGAAACTGAGGAAGATTTCGGATGCCTTAGAAACTGCAGCCCGGATATGCCGGAACATACAAAGTCGTAGGATAAATACTTAGAGAGTTAAGAGCAACGAAGAAAACTAAAGAACAGGCAGAGAAGCAGTCATTATTAAAATCAAAAACTATTTGCATTTTCATATTAAAGTGATAAACTAAATATATAAAAGTATATACAAAATAAATCTTATATATTAATGGTTAAGGTGGAGATAGCGTGAGTAAAACGAAGCAGATAGAAAACTATATTATTGCAAAGATTAAGGAAAATGAGTACCAAGAGGGGAATAGATTACCTACAGAAGCCGAATTAATTGACCAATTCAATGTGAGCCGTATGACTGTGAACAAAGCTTTAAATATATTAAAGAGCAAAGGATATATATATTCTATAAGAGGCAAAGGTACATTTGTGAAGCAAAAAGCATTAAATAAAAAATTAAATGAATTAACGAGCTTTACCGAAGAAATGAAAAACAGAGGGATAATCCCCATTACAAAAACAATAGAAATTGCATACACCTCTATTGGATATGAAGAAGAAAAAAAAAGTTTAAACCTTAAGAAGGAAGATAAAATCTATAAATTGGTACGTGTAAGATATAATGAACAAAAACCGATAGCCTTAGATATCACCTTTTTGAATGAAAAATTAATAGGGAAAATAGATTTTTCTACAATGGGTTCTTCCTTATATGAATATTTGCAAAAGGATTTAGGTGTAGATATTGATTATTCCATACAAAAGATCAGAGCCATTGCAGCCGACGAGTTTTTGGCAGCGCATTTGGAAATATGCGTAGGGGAACCTGTTTTAAAGATATCAAGTGTGACATATAATGGAGATAAATTACCCTTTGAGTTGGTTCATACATATTATGTTCACGATATTTACGAATTTGAACAAGTATGTAAAAGAAGCAGGTGAGACGTTAATAAACATTTAAAGTTAGTGAATATCAAAAACATAATACAATGCATAAAAGTATATACATTCGGCATAAAAAGCAGGGTTTGGCGATGGATAAGTATATACTTTTCTTATTAGCACAATTTTTTTATAACAACTAAACGGCAGACTATGCGGGTCTTTCAATCCCAATGAATAATGCAGAAGAAGAAGTGAAAAGTATTGCCGGCCATGTTACCCAATTCAAGGATCGGTCAGGAGTTACTTACGGCATATATGGATATATTTTAGCTAATATAGAGTAGCGTTTCGGGGCAAGTTTTTCTATATAGAAGTTGAGCATTGTTGATTTTAGTAAAAATAGCGCACTTTAGAGCCTAATTCGTGTATTTGAACAGAATAACGGTGATCTGTGTTTTTATTCAAATATAAGTTAAATATCATATGAGTATATTAAAGGAATGTAAAAAAGTGCCGGATATGTATATACAAAACTTAACCTTGACTTTTTGGGGTAAAAAGTATATACTTTTTATAGGCTGGTTTATAGTTTAAATTTATGAAAACAAGGAGGAGATGTTGTATGAAAAAACTGATAGTTTGTCTGTTAAGCTTAATATTAATATTAAGCTTAATAGGGTGTGGATCGGGCAACAATGATGCAACCGATGATAATGGAGGGAAGGATGCTCAAGGTACCGATACAAAAGCGGAGAAGGTGCTTGTTTGGGCCTGGGATCAGAATTTGCCGGTCATTGATTATGCGAAGACTAAGTACAAAGAACTTTATCCTAATGTTAATGCAGAAGTGGTTGTTCAAAGTGTTCCGGATACTGTGGATAAATTATCCGTATTTTTTTCTTCCGGGGTGGGTACGGATTTGCCGGATCTTGTATTGATGGACAATAACCGAATTCAAGCATTTCTCCAACAGTTTCCGGACAAATTTGTAAATTTATCTGAATTAGGTTTTGATGAATACGAAACTTCTTTTTCAAAAGCACATTGGGAATTGTTATCTTATGAAGGCAGTATTTATGCTTTTCCGTTTGATATAGCTCCATTGATGATGCAAATGAATACTGAAATTCTGGAAGCCGCCGGAGTGGACCCTCAGTCCCTTAAAACTTGGGAAGATGTCATTGCTGCAACTCAGGCAATAAATGGAGCCGGCTATGCCGTACAAGCACAATTCGAAAATCGTGAAGTATTTGCACTGCTTCAAAGCGCAGGTGTCGGTATTTATGATAAAGCAGGGAATATAGATTTATTAAACCCTAAAGTAGTGGAAGCAATAGATATGTTTATTAGATTACAAAAAGCTAAGGCTTCCGATAAAACTGCTTCGGCATCAGAAGTAGGCGAAGGAACTGTTACGATGGCTATAAAGCCTGCATGGGCCATTGGTGAGGATATGGCTGTTTTAAAGAAGATTGAAGGAAAGGTGAAATTATATCCGCTGCCGAAGATAAAAGATGAGAAAGGCTATACAAGTTCGGCAAATCATGGCGGCAGCTCATTCTTTATCCTCGAGACTTCAAAGGTAAAAGATATTGCATACGAAATTGGGAAAATTATTACAACGGATATGGAAGCACAGGATATAGCATTAGCAGAGGGGTTAATGCCGGGATATTTGCCTGCAAGTGCATTAGATTCCTTTAATAACGAAGTACCATATTACCAAGGACAGAAGATCTGGGCTTTGTTAAACGAGTCGGCCATTGACACCCTGCCGGTTTACATAAATGAACACTATGCGATAGGAGAAGACATAGTTGCAAATACTATAATTCACCCGATTGCAAGCGGCACGGATAAAACGGCAGAGGTATTATTAAAAGAAGCCGCCGATTTACTGGCCTCACAAACCGGAAGAACGGTTAATGAATACTAGCATCATCCATTAGTTATGTCAGTACATGCAGAGTGATCTGCATGTACTGATAATACTAAATATAAATTCAATTTTAAAGTTGGATATCTATAAAATATTAATTGACACAACACATTCATTTATATTATTTATATAGGGGGAAGCCTATGAAAAAATCTTGTTTAAAGATAACATCTGAAACCGCACCCTATTATTTTATGGCTCCGGGAGCTATTTTATTTGCTGTTTTTGGGGCTTATCCGATTATTCAGACATTTATCTATAGTTTTCAAAACAAAATGGGAACACGGGACAGTACGTTTATTGGATTAGGTAATTATATAAGGGCCTTTGAGGATTCCATTTTTTTAACCAGCTTAAAAAATATACTAGTCATTTTTATAATGCATGCGCCTGTAATGATTTTTTTATCTTTGATATTGGCCTATATCTTAAATTTAAGCACAACTAAATTTAGAAAGGGCTTCCGAACCGCCTTTTTCTTACCTAATGTTACGAACGCCGTAGCGTATACTTTTATGTTTAAGCTATTGTTATCAAATGACGGTATCTTAAACCAAGTTTTGGACATGATCGGTCTACAGCAGATACAGTGGTTGTCCGATCCGTTTATGGCTAAATGGGTCGTCTCTATTATGATTATTTGGAGGTGGGCAGGATATAACATGGTCATTTTTTTGGCGGCGATGCAAAATATTAACGTACACCTATACGAAGCTGCTGCTATTGATGGTGCCAGCAATACACAAAAGTTTTTTAAAATAACTATACCATTATTAAAAAATACCATTTTTTTTACAACGATAATGACGATAAGCGGCACATTGAATCTATTTGCAGAAACCCAGCTGCTAACAAACGGAGGTCCCAATTATGGTACTTACGTGCCGGCTTTATTAATATATAATGTTGCCTGGAAACAGTTCAATTTTGGCTATGCCTCTGCATTGAGTTATATTATTGCCATTATAACAATTCTTATTGCAGTTATCCAATTTAATATAGGAAGGGAGAAAGATTAATATGAATAGGCTTAAGCATATGAAGGGTCAAATAATAGTATATGCTGTTTTAATAGCAATGTTGATATTTACGGTATATCCTATCTATTGGATGTTGTTTGCAGGAACCTTTGATGCCGCGACTTTAGTTGATTTTGTATTTGGTTTAATCCCAGGAAATAATATTCTTAATAATTATGAAACCATATCCATATCCTTCAATATGGTGACGGTGTTAAAGAATACTTTTTTTATTTCGATTATCGGAACACTATTGTCCCTCTTTATCAATTTATCAATGGGTTATGCTTTTGCTAAATATGATTTTAAGTATAAAAGCATAATATTTAATATTTTTCTAGTAACCATGTTTATAGGTGGGGCAGCGGTTATGATCCCTCAATTTGAAATTATTGTAAATTTAGGACTGTATAACAGCTTGTTTGCAATTATTCTACCAGGTGTTTATTCCAGCTATAATACACTATTAGCGAGACAGATTTTAATGGATTTTCCGACTGAGATAATAGAGTCGGGCAGAATAGACGGCTATAACGAGGTTAAGATTTTCTGGGGCCTTGTGGTACCCAACGTAAAACCCATCGTATCGACCATTGCAATCATAACGTTTATGGGTTATTGGAACAGTTATTTATGGAATCTCGTTGTTACAAGCTCGGCGGATAAATATACCCTTCAAGTTGCATTGGCAACAATGTATCCGCATGCCGGAACATGGACTTATGCACCGATTAAAATGCTTGGTGCGGCGATATCCGTACTTCCGATATTAATTCTGTTTATCGTGATGCAAAAGAATTTTATTAATTCCCTTACAGGATCTGTGAAAGCATAGATGCGGCAAGATGCTGAATAGTTAAAAACCGCAATGGAAAATGGGAGTGTAGAGATGAATATAAAAAAGAAGTGGACGGTTTATCTAATACATCATTCTCATCTGGATATGGGCTATACACATACCATATCGGAAATATCTGCCAGATATAATCGGTTTTTAGATGATATCCTGTTAGAAATCGATTTGATAAAGGCAGGAAAAAATGAAACAAAAGGGTATAGATATACGGTAGAATGTTTTTGGATTTTGGATCATTATTTTCAATCGTCGAGTCAGGATAAAATTAAGAAAATGAAAGAAGCAATTGAAGAAGGGTATGTTGAAGTAACAGGGTCCTATTTTAATTTTACAGATTCCATTCATCCGCGCATTTACGGTTCATTGGTTTCCAGGGCTAAAAAGTTAGCACGAGAGACAAATGCGGAATGTAAAGCGGCTATGTTCTCAGATGTTAACGGATTTAACGTTAATTATGCTGTTGAACTTGTTAACCAAGGGGTTGACTATTTATTTACCAATGTTCACTCAGGACATGGTATCTATGCGCTGAATGAAAAACTAATTCCATTTTATTGGAAGTTACCAAATGGCAAGAAACTATTAACCTATAATGGGGATTTATATACTTATGGCAATGAATTCGGATTTTGTCCCAGAGGCGCTTTCTCGGATGTGATAGATGATGAGGGTTATGATGCAAAGGCCTATAACTATGATGAGAAAATGGATGAATGGTTAGACTTAGCTAAAAAACGATTCAATGAATTGTTGGGCCACTTGGAAAAGACGGATCATGCATTTGATTTTATTGCTATGGGTATCCACGGAACAGATGATGATAATGCCATACCGAACCCTAATATTGTACCGCGTATCAAACAATGGAATGAGCAGTATGGCGATCGGGTAGAGGTCAAGCTTGTGACATTAACTGAATTTTTTAATGCCATCAAAGATGATGAACAAATAGAAACCTATGAAGGTGATTGGCCGGATTGGTGGAGTGACGGTATAGGGAGTGCGCCTTGGCATATGAAGTATTTTAAAAGGCTGCAAACAGAGTATCTCTATTACAAAGATGCTGCAGGGGATATAACAAAAGCATATGAAGAAGAAATAGAAACGAAGATAGCGCTGTTTGCCGAACACACATTCGGACATTTTATGAGTGTGTCTGACCCGTACCTGGAAGACTCGGGAAAGATTCAGCTTGTAAAAGAAAGCTATATTGGAACACTTATTCAAATGGTAGACGATATTAAGTACCGGTATTATAATGCAAACGGAGCTAATCATTATAATGTTCATGTAAGTAACAAATTTGTATTAAGCAATCCTTCAAAAGAAACCTATAAAGGGGTTGTTGCCTTACGGTTTGATAAATTCGATTTATATACGTATCGTCCGCCTTATAAAATAATGGATGGGACCGGAAGGATATATCCTTATTATATGAAAGAAATAGCCGAATTAAGGGCCTCAATGCCGCATATATATGTAGAATTAAAACCTTTAGAAAAATTACACATAAGGGTAGAACCTTATAAAAATAAAGCATTTGAAATTGCATTGCTTGAAAAGGCATTTCATGTGAATGCACCCGTAGGGTTTGAAAGACTAACGGATATAAATCCCATATCTATTCCAAAATCAAAATTTCTCTTCCATCGTGTCATGATGTCGGAAGATGAAGCGAATGGTGAAAATGTGTCTATAAAATGGGATGAGAAAGGCATTTATTCAATAATAGATAAAACAACAAGCATTGATTTGTTAAATGGCAGGGGCTGCTTAGGTGCGCCTATTTTTGAGATAGCCAAGGAGCCTAAAGGACAAGTGCAAGACAATATTGAGGCGAATAGACGGTACGCAGTAATTGCTAGAAATAAAAAAACCCTTACAAGTGAGCGGGCCTTTGGAACCTTGGATTATGTTGACTTAATAGAAGACAATCCTTATTATTTTGAAATAGACTTTTATTATACCATTGCAAATTTTAATATGTATAAACAGACTTTAAGGGTTTATAAGACGATAAGGAAAATTGAAATGAATCTTGTTCTAACAAAAAATTATGTTAAAGAAAGACATAATTTGTATGTCTCTTTGCCATTTACTACTGACCGTAACAAGCTTTTCTTGGATAGAGGCGATAGATTATTAGAAGCTTGGAAAGAACAATTGCCGGGTACCTTAACAGACCATAACACGATATACGGAGGATTTTTGATAGAACGTAATGATACAAACATTCAAGTGTCATGCCCGGATGTTTATTTATTACAACTGAAATCTTATCAATACGAACCGGTTGTTCTAATGTTTGACGATATTAAAAAAATCCAAAAGTTTGAATTATATTCATGGCCGATTTGTACGATGTGGAATGTAAACTTTTTTTCCAGAGAGAGCAATCACCTTCGTCTTGCCTATACGATAGAGTGGGGAAAAGAAATAGATAAAAGCAGTGCTGCAGAAAGATTTAAGCAATCTTCTCTAGGCATTATACAGTATAAGGAGTGATAGAATGAGTAGAAAAATTCTTTTTCCAAGACATCAGCATATTTATAAAGGCAATTTGCATTCTCATACGACACGTTCGGATGGGTATTATGACCTTGAAACAGTGATAGAAGGGTATAAAAAAAATAATTATCAATTCATATGTATTTCAGATCATCATAATTATTATAAAAGTGATATAGAAGACAATGAAACGTTTATTATTTTAGATGGTATGGAGGGAGGTGTAGGCCATAGTCGGTATCATATTCATGCTATTGCAGATTATTCGGTTGACGTAGAAAAACGTATAGTACCGGATCAATTCTATGACATAGATTTGGAACAAAGACCCCATCAAACAATAACCGAATATGCAGACCAAGGGAATATATGTATCCTTAATCATCCCAGATGGAGTTCATTGGCTTATGAAGAATTGGTAAATACGGATGGATACATAGGCGTTGAAATATATAATACAGGGTGCGATTTGGAAGATGCGACAGGCTATTCGGTGGATTATTGGGATTATGCCCTTAAAAAGGGAAAAAGATTATATGGTTTTGCATCGGATGATGCCCATGGTAATGATATGAATTGCAAGGTAAGTGCCTATTTTGGCGGATGGATATGTGTCGCTAGTGATAGATTGGGACAGATTGATATTGTAAACAGTATTAAAGAAGGGGATTTCTATGCGTCTACAGGACCAATCATCAAAAAAATAGAAATGACAGAGGATGAAGTGTTTGTTACAACAAATGAAGTTAAATCCATTAGTTTTATTACATATCCTGAGCATGGTTTAAAAATATATGATAAAGATAATAAAAACATAACAAGTGCTTCTTTGAAGGTGGAAAAAGATACTAAATATTTGAGAATCGAAGTTGTTGATTCAAATCATAAGATAGCATGGTCTAACCCAATATTTTTTGATAAAGAAAAGAATATCACATAGCATAAGGAGGAATAACATGAAATTAGCGGTGATTGGCGGAGGAGGGGTAAGATCCCCATTTCTTGCAAAATCTTTGGTAATGAATGCCGATGAAATAGGAATCACAGAAATAGTATTTATGGATATAAGCGAAGAAAAGCTTTTATTATTTGGTAAACTGGGTCAACATATTGCTGCTAAGATTAATACTAATATTACTTTTAAAGTAACCACAGAGGTTGTCGAAGCATTAAAAGATGCTGATTTTATTATTACGACCATAAGAAGCGGTGGAGATGAGAGCCGTATTTTTGATGAAAGGACTGCTCTAAATCATCGTGTATTAGGCCAAGAGACGACAGGAGCCGGAGGATTTGCTATGGCGCTGCGTTCTATCCCCGTACTCATTGATTTATGTGAGAAAATTGTAAAGTATTCGCATAAAGATGTTTTGGTATTTAATTTTACCAATCCGTCAGGACTTGTTACCCAGGCATTAAGAAACGAAGGATATGATTTTGTTTACGGCATATGTGATGCCCCAAGCAATTTTAGAAAGCAATTGATTCATTTATTGGATATAAATGACGAAGATTTTGAGATGACATGCTTTGGGTTAAATCATTTGTCCTGGTTTAGAGATTTTAAAATTAATGGCAAAGATGTATATGATAAGATTATGGGTTTAAAGGATGTATTTGTTGATACGGAATTAAGGTATTTTGATAAAAAAACTGTTGATTTAGTAGGTTGCAATGATCTTCCAAATGAATATTTATATTTTTATTATTATAGAGATCAAGCTGTAGATGCTATTGTTAACAGTCATAGTACAAGAGGTGAAACAATTTGTGCGATTAATAAACATATGATTAAAGCATTACAGAATGTGGATATAGATAAGAATCCTCAGGAGGCGTTTAAAATATTTATATCCGCTTATATAGATAGAGAGAATCAATACTTTGCGCTTGAATCAGGTACTGCGAAAAAGGCGGATTTAAGGATTCCGACCTTAGACGAATTTATTAATCAATCGGACGGAGGCGGATATGCAGGTGTTGCATTGACTTTTATCAAAGCCTATGTTACAGGAAAACCTGTTGATATGGTATTATCGGTACCTAACAATGGCGCATTGGATTTTTTGGAAGATAATGATGTTGTAGAAATTACCTGCCATATTGAGAAAGGAAAAGTAACACCTATGCCGGTGGATAACATAGCCCCTTTGCAGAAGAATTTAATCCGGACGATAAAATACTACGAAAGGAAAACGGTACAAGCGATTAAATTAAAAGATAAAAATATAGGGATTAAAGCATTGATGTTCCATCCGCTGATTAATTCATATCCCATAGCATCCAAGCTGTTGGACGAATATCTAAATGAATATAAAGACTATATTGGAGAGTGGAAATAGTGAGTAAGTTGACTTTTATAGCCCAATTAAGCTTAGATTACATATTTGGGAATATAAAGAAATTGCCTGAATCAGGAGAAGAAGTCATAGCTTCTACGTCTGATATACAACTGGGTGGAGGCACACTGGTTTATCCGATTGTTTTAACTAAAATGGGTATAGACTGTAAGGTAATAGTCAAGAAGTCCGATTCCATACAATCGGATATAGCCTATAAGCTATTAAAAGCATATGCTGTTAAAGAAATCGAAATTGTAAAAGCTGTAGACTTTAACCCTGTTATGTCAACAGCTGTGCTTTCATTAGAATCCGACAGAAGTTTTGTTTCTTATAATAATGAGAAAGCCTTTTTATTTGATGATGCGTTTCTCGTGGATAGATTAAAAAATTCAAAGGTGGTTTTTGCCCTTGAGCGGAATATAGACATAATGCCTAAATTCAAAGAAAATGGAAGTTCCATTGTATTTGATATCGGTTGGTCGGATAATTTAAATATTGACAGATACAAAGGCATTTTAAATTATGTTGATTACTTTACCCCTAATGATAAAGAAGCTATGAAAATGACCAAAACGGAATCGGTAGAAGACAGTCTGCTTGTTCTGAAAAAATATGTGAAATATCCTATTGTAAGCTGTGGAGCACAGGGATGCAAGACAATCGTTGACGGTGACATCCTTCATGTGAAGGCGCCTAAAAATATTAAGACGGTTGACACAACAGGCGCCGGCGATCATTTCATGGCAGGATTAATATATGGTATTTATCAAGACATGAGTATTGAATCTTGTATGAAAATGGCTAATTGTACAGGTGCTCTTTCAACAACGGCCTATGGATGTTACGGAGCCGAATATGTTTTAGAAGATGTGTTAAAGTTATATAATGAGATGTGTTAATACAATTAATATCTCCCTTTGAATCAAAACGCAGAGCAGTTGTTGTTTTGGGTACTATCCGGGGTATGGTAAAACCGTAACAATTGATTATCCCCCTTTTGGCGTTTTGCCGCAGTCGGTTGTCTCTTCGCTATCGGGATTGGGTATATAAATTTTGGTTAAAGAAAATTATTCCAATAACTGATATTCCAAGGCAAAGAGCCTGTAAGCTTGCGCCGGGCCGCAGCAAAACTCGCTACCGCTCAAACAGTTGCTGCTTCCTCCCTCTGCGGCACTAACAGGCTCTAACCCTTTCCATAAGGTCATTTCCATAAATTTCTTCACCTTCACTAAATACACCCATGGGGATTTAGCTGCGGACTATAGGGCTTTATGTCAATGACAGGGGTTCCGTCTAACATGTCTACGCCCTCAATTTCGATCATATTATTGTGAACCGTTATAACCTTTACAATGGACATCCCTATGGCATTGGGCCTATGGGGAGACCGGGTTGAGAAAACGCCTTTAGGCCGATTCGAGTGCTTGGGTGTCTTGTTTCCCCCAGGTATTTGAAGTAATTTATATCCCTTTGACTTATGAAAGTTAAATAATAGTACAATATAGTCTCCCGCTTCTATATCACGAATGCCTTCAATATACTCACTTAGAATCTTTATGGTTGCTCTCTTATCCTTAGCATAGATGCTTTGTCTGGGGATATCCTCCAATTCCTTAAAGGGAGATTGAATATACCCAATCGGCGTAAATATAATATCCATCGTTATATCTCCTCCTTTGTCGCAGTAGCCGTCTTTTTTTTCATATCCGGCTTCTTTCAAGATAGCAGATGCCTTTTCTATATTATAATCATAATTTTCAATACTGTCATTATAATCATCACTAAAGATAACGAACGTACACTTTAAAATGCATTTGATTCTAAAGTTTGGTATCTTTGTTGGCATCATTTTTTTCAACTAGAATTTGCACACCTATCCATCGCATATTACATTGACACAAATAGTAATATGTGATACGATAGTTATTGCGGGAGGTGATTAAATGGATAAAACAATCAGCAGTGATCTGATCAGAGGCCATATTGACACAATCATATTGCGTATTTTACATGAACAAGACAGCTATGGCTATGAAATTATAAAAACCATCTATGCTAATAGCAGTGGTAAGTATGAATTAAAAGAACCTTCCCTTTATACCAGTTTGAAGCGGCTTGAAAAACAGCAGTTTATAAAGTCCTATTGGGGTGATGAAAGCCAGGGGGGAAGAAGAAAATACTATAAGATTACGGAAACAGGCCAAGAATGTTACCATAAGGCCATAAAAGAATGGAAGATGGCTAAACAAATCATATCTGATTTAATAGAAAGGAAGGGTGTAAATGAATGAGCTTAACAAACATGTCGATGGGCTGTTCAAAAAATATAAACGCTATCCAAGGATAAATGAACTGAAAGAAGAAATATTGAGTAATCTCGAAGCCAAAAAAGCGGATTTGATCTCAAAGGGATTGAGTGAGAAAGAGGCCGTAGAACAAGCCAAAAAAGATGTTGGCACGATTGACTATCTGATTGATGATAATAGGTGTGTTTACATTAACAGAGTGAGGTGGGAGTGGCTACAGGCTGCTTTATTGTACTTATTGACAGCGTGGGTCATTACAATTCCGTTGTCCGTATTTCCTTCGGCTTATGGAGCGAATCTGACGCTGTTTGTATTCACTGTGTTGACCGGAATACTTTATTTGATCATTAGTGCAAAGAAAGATGAACATTTTATCAACGAAAAAAGAGATATTCCTATCAAACCATATCAGATAATGAAAAAAATAGGGTGGGCTGTCTGGATAATATATGTCTTCATAAGTATTGTAAAGATATCGGGCATTTTCTTCGGAAGCAATGTATTTTTTTCAAGGCCTATTCACATAGACGGTCCCTATCAATGGGCAAAAATCCTATTGGAATATGCGATTCCTTTTATTTGGGTTATTGTGCCCTTGGCCATCAATCAATATGTGTGCCTATTATTAAAATATGAGGCAGGTGTAAATAATGAGTAGAAAAAATAAATTAATGATTGGATTGATAGCGATAGGCCTAGTGATGTATGCAATAGTAAATTTTATTATAATTCCCCATAACAACGCAAAACAAGAAAAATATTTATCGGAGCAATTGAATCCGATAACCCATGATATAAACTATATTTTAAAATATAAGAACAAATACATGGGAAACGCATCGAACATCGCAAACTTATATCACCGTTTGCCGTTAGCGGACATCAATAAAGATTTTGAGCTGCTTCCCGACGAATTGACGCTGATTGTTAATTATAAGGATACCGTGTCAAATATTGGCGATGAAAAAGTGAAGTTACGCTAAATTTATAATGCAACCGCGTCATTTGCATTAATAGATAACCTTGACAACATTACCTATCATTTTACCGGTACAACCTATAGTGTTTCCCGTACCGATATTGAAAATCTATATGACCATTTTGAGCATATTACGGATGAAGCAGCTTGGCAGAGCGAAGTGAGAGGCAAGCTTAACGAGGATGATGTAGCCGGTATTTTTCGTAGTGTGTTTGTAGAGCGGACTTAAGATACGCTGTTGATATTTTCTTTGGGTAAAGTATATAGAAAGAGTCCGCAATATTTTCACTGTCTTGAATCCTGCAAGTGAATCAAAACATTCTTTTAAACATAGGAGTGCGTAAAAGACATCAGCCTCATTGCTGCCGATATAGCCGGAAACTGATTTGAAATTATCTTTTAATTATATTCCGATTTATGGTATAATGAAGCTGAGGTGGTACCGATGAAAAAAAGGTTAAAAGCTAAAAATGATTTTATATTTCAGCGAATTTTCGGACGACAAGAGAATAAGGACATC
>JAKSBV010000427.1 GCA_022360955.1 Bacillota bacterium | reverse complement strand
TCTAGCAAAAATTTCTGAACATACATTTAAAGCATATTTTAGCTATGATAATACTTTGGCTACTTGTTACGATACTGATTCAACAGTTACTATGGTAGATGATAATGCTCCATTTATAGCTAAGGCTGAAGATGAAAAAAGAAATAATCTTACGCCTACTAATGTTTATGGGCAAGTAAAGTTTGTTTTGCGTAATTCGGGTGATAACTCTGTTAACAATAGTGTAAAAATAACAATCTATTGCAATCAAAAAGGTGAAACAAACGTTATAAGAGAGTATTAGCAGATAAAACTTATGACTTCCTCAGATCATTAATGTAAATTTACAAGTAAGTATAGAGAAGATACACTATAGTGTATCTTCTCGGTTTTTAAAAATGTAAAGCAATAAGTTGATATGCATGGTAAAATATTCATTAGCTCCTGCAATAATATACTCGGAGAGTGAAGTGATTTGCATATGTGGAAACATGCTACAGTATTTATATTTGCATTAGTAATAGTTTTATTAACAGGGTCATATTTTATAATTACAAATAATACTACTAAGACTGCCAATGAAGAAGTTATAAAGAGTCTAAAAAATAAAAATATTAGTAAAATTCAAATTAGAGATGGGATGACTGGAGAACATATTTTAATAATTGAAAAAGAAAAAATTAGTAGTATTATAAATCAATTAGTAAATATGAATTATAAAAAAATTGATAAAGTTGAAGATTCAACAGGATGGACATATAGTTTAAAAATATATTCAAAAGATTCTGTGTTGTTGGGGTATACATTTATTTCAAATGAAAAATGTTTAATTAATGGAACATGTTATAAAATTATAGATAATAATGATATTATTAAGTTTTTGAAAAATTTTTTTCATCAGTGTATAATGAACCCAAGGAGCCAGACACAGGATTGAAAAGTTAAGTTAGAGGCGGTAGAATAGTGTTATGAAAAAGAGAAGAAGTTTTACAGCAGAACAAAAAGCAAAAATTGTATTGGAAATGATCCGTGGGGAGCGTACAGTTTCACAAATAGCGTCAGAATACGAGGTTCATCCGAATCAACTTCACAGGTGGAAGGCAGAGGCTGAAGAAAACATGGCTGCAGTATTTCGCAATGATGCCAAAGAGGTTGAAAAAATGAGAAGGGCGTACGAAACAGAAAAATCGGAACTTGAAATGGGAAAAGATTTACCACTGTGAATTAAATAGCCCCAGAGATGTTTACAGAGCTGTTAGAGAATATATTGATGAATACAATTATGAACGGCATCATCAGGCACTAGGCTACGATAAACCAGCCAATGTTTACTATGGGCAGCTATTAGATGCAGCGCAAGGCTTAGCAACTGCTTAATAATACGAACTGCTGGAGATTTCACAATGTCAAGGGCAGGCGTTAGCCTGGCAAAGCGGACCCTTTACATTGTGAAATTGGAAGCAGTATTCTTGCAAAAGCAGTAGCTAAGATTTGTAACATAAATACAAAGAAGGGAGTACACCGACAAATTTATTTTAAAAAAAGGATGTCTTGACAAAAGGGGGCATTATATTTATCCTTAAAGAAGGAATTTTTAAATAAATATAGAATAGTACTAAAAGTGTTTATAATGACGATTGGAGAGAAAAATAGAATGAAAAGAATTTATTTATTACTATTTGCCATTTCACCAATGGTTATTGGTTATTTTGTGAATTTAATGGCGCTGTTGCCAGGAATAGGAGTATTATTACTTTATATAGCGTCGATAATTTTGCTCATTTATTGGTTTTGGGTAGGCTCAAAGTTTGCTGATGCTGTTTCAAGTCCATTATTAGCAGTGATGGGAGGAAATTTTTTCGGAATTTTATCACTGTTTATCTATTATTGGCAATTCGTTATACTTGATGATCATAGTAGAAGTATGTTTTGGGCCGGCATATCACAGACATTTACGACACCATTAAGTATTTTCACTGCAAGAATTGTCGTGTTTTTTGACAAGTCACCTAATACTATATCTCAAACTTCAATAACATCCATGTATGTGATCGGAACTTTGATAATGATGGTTGTTTTTACAATAGGTTATATATTTGGAAAGAAAAAAAATAAAACTAAACAAGCGACTTAGAAGCAAACCGTTTATTTTAAGCATCAATCCTTTGGCTGTGCTCAAGGCCCAAAAGTTAATGAAAATACTCCTTGCTTTATATATTCATAAGATTTATTATGAGATAAATATGTAAGATGTCAATAGTAATTAATACAAATAATAAACATTTTTGTATTAATTTTCCTATGTATAAAATATAGGCTTTTCTACATGCTTCGACAATTTTTTAAAGCTGTTTTGTATATAATACTAGATGTGCTTGCAAGTATAACAAATTATTTTCCAAGTTAAGGTACTGATGTAAATGAAAAAGGATTTTAAGTGGACACTTAAAATAAACGCTCCCAAATCAATGTGATCGTGAAAAAGTTAACATTGATTTGGGAGATACAGCCCCTTACATAAATGTGGTAAGAGCACATTACTATAAGTAGAGATACCCAACTTTAAACCTTAAAATACTATTTACACAAACAACAATGATATACTGACTTATCATTCCAATATCCTAATATTTTAGCGGATATAGATAGTGTGAATTAGTTTATAAAGAATAGAAGTATCTTGGAATTTTGTTTTTAAAAGGAGATTTTATTGACCATGATATATAAAATTAAAGTTTTTTTATTTTCAATTGCTACTTCAATCATATTGATATTTCCAATCATAAAATTTGCAATGAAAGCATTTTACGAAAAGGAAATAAATTTTGGGTTAATAGATTTTATATCAATTATATTAGTGATAACGCTGATAGTTTTCAGTTTTTTTAAACTGTTTAAAAAATATGCTAACATTATTTTTATTAACACTTATGACCAATATATCATAAAAGAAAAAATACTTGATGGATATATTAATGTGATATTTTTTGTTCTTAGTATAATATGCGTTATTGTATATTTTTTAATTTTATTATTTGATGAATCACAGTATGTTATGGCTTATATATGTATAACTTTAGTCTATTTATTTTATGGTTCACCACAATTAATCGTTGGAGAAAAGTATATTTGCTATGGAAAGTATTTATTGAATTATAATTTAATTAAACAGTATATGGTAATTGATGACAAAATGATAGTACTAGAAAAAACTAATGAAGAGAGAATAAATATTGCATGTAATCCAAGTATGACGAAAAAATTAAGCGACATATTGTCTGACAAAAATGTTTATCAAAATATTTAAAGTATCGGATTAATACAAATTCATTCATGCAATGGCAGGCAAGCATAAGAAGAACTTCTCATCGGAAGACGTATTAGATTACTTGAGATCAGTCAATATAATGATTAGGAAAGTGATGAACTTGTATCCTAAAGCAGATGTGACCACCCGTTTTAGCGGTGGTCATGATTTAGCGAGGCATTTTGAGAAAATCAATCAACGTCAAATTGTGTAAAGTCTATCAATAAATCTTCAAATATGCTTACCGCAACGGTATCATTGAAATCATATTTTTGAGGAATCGTGAATGTATGATCTTCTCTTACATATACGATGATGGTCTCTTTTTCGGGGTCTACGATCCAATATTCTTTTACGCCATAATCATTATAAAGATTTAATTTTTTTACGTAATCCATAGCTTTAGACGAAGGACTAACGATTTCAATAATGAAATCCGGTGTCCCTTTACAACCTTGACCAATGATTTTAGCTTTATCGCAAATAACAGAGATATCCGGTTGCACCACATATTTTGCGGTTTCAATATCAGCGCTAGGATCGTGCAATAAAAAAACATCAAATGGGGCGTGAAAAACTTGGCAGGGTTTCTTTTTCAAATAATTTGATATAGCGGTTAACAATTCACGGCTTATTTGCTGGTGTTTTGTATTTGGCGCAGGAGACATATTATAAATGGTGCCATCCCAAAATTCTGCCCGGGTATTTTCGGGAAGATTCATAAAATCTTTAATGGTATAAAGTTTTTGTTCTTTGCCCAACATTTCACACACCGTCCTTTAATATTAATCACTTTACGCATGTAAACAAAAAAGCCTTTTTACGAGTAAAGCATACCAAAAAAGTATAACCTAGTCAAGACGACAAAACATTCTCGACTTCTGCCAAATAAAAAGTGATATTTTAAAAGGGAATTCCCAAACGGATATAGAATATTATTAAATGTATTGTCTATTGCTGCAGTTCGTGGCGTGTATCTCAAAACCGAAGATAAGGAGTGAGGCGATCGTGCAAAGCGGTGAAATGAAAATATTTGCAGGAAGCACCGGGGGAGCATTTGCGGAGAAAATGTGTCGTTATATCGGAACCCATTTAGGCGACTCACAAGTCATCAGATTTTCGGAAGGAAACACCTATGTCAAAGCAAAAGAAACAGTTCGAGATAAAGATGTATATCTTGTCCAGCCTATAGGGCTTAACCCTAACGATGAATTCGTTGAAATCTTGTTTTGGATGGATGCCTTTAAAAGGGCAAGTGCTAATGCGGTTACTGCTATTATTCCCTACTTCAGTTATGCAAAGGCGGATAAGAAAGATGAACCGAGAGTATCTATCCGGGCAAGAGTATGCGCAGAGTGTATTGAATTAGCCGGAGCCGACAGAGTTGTCACAATGGATTTGCACAGCCCGCAAATACAAGGCTTTTTTAAGAAGCCCGTTGACCATCTCTTTGCACTGCCGGTCATATGTGAGTACATCAAAAGTCTTAACCTTGATAATATGATCGTAGTTTCTCCCGATGCGGGATTTGCAAAGCAGGCAAGAAAATATGCCAATTATTTAGGGGTATCTGTTGCCATTGGAGATAAGATAAGAAAGGGACATGATGAGAAGGCCGAAATCCTTGAAATCATTGGTGACGTAAAAGGGAAGACTGCAATGATCGTTGATGATTTCAGCTTGTCAGGCAGGACATTGGTTGACCTGGCAAAAGGATTAAAAGACAGAGGCAGCAGCAGAATATTTGCTTGCTTATCCCATATGCTGCTGAACGAAGAAGCCGTAAAAAAGATTGAAGATAGCCCTATCGAGCTGCTGATCGGCACCGATTCCGTTGATAATCAAGCGTTCATTCACAGTGATAAGATCAAAACCATATCGGTAGCGCCCCTATTTGCAGAATCAATTATAAGAATACATCATAGACAATCGGTAAGTCCCTTGTTTAATAAAGTGCCGGCAAGGGTACTCAAAGAATCCGTTTAAAGAGGCACCTTATTCAAACAGGAATCTACAGTTTAAAAGGAGTTGTGCTGCGTGAAGAATAGGATTGCCGGCGGCAAGCCTTTGAAAACATCTGAAATCGCTAAGGCAGTAGGCGTGCATCCCAATACCGTGAGATTGTACGAACAATGGGGGCTGTTACAGCCTGTGCCTAGAAATAAAAACGGTTATCGGCATTATACCGAGGAACATCTGGAACAGATGCGCCTTGCCCGAATGGCATTGCGTTGTGAGTTCACGGAAGGAAAGATACGTGAACGTGCGGCTGCCATTGTTAAAGCAGCAGCTTTTGGGCATTTTGATGAGGCACTTGAAAAAGCCCGTGAATATTTATCCCATATCAAAAATGAGCGTACAAAAGCCGAGGAAGCATTGGAGCTATGCCAAAAGTGGGTCAAAGGAGAACTCCCGGAGGATTCGGGTGTATACTTTAGGAGAAGCGATGTTGCCGAACGCTTGGATGTTTCCATTGATGTACTTAGGAATTGGGAAAGGAACGGATTGATCGATATTCCCAGGACCGATAATAATTATAGGATTTATGGCTCTAAAGAGATGAGCCGGCTTAAGATCATCAGAACGTTAAGAAGTGCTCATTACAGCATGATGGCCATCCTTCGCATGATGAACCGTGTTGATATGGGACAGAAGAGAGATGTACGAGGCATATTGGATACCCCCCTTCCCGGAGAGGATATCGTTAGTGCGACCGATCGATGGATATCCACATTGACGGAAACGGAATCAGATGCCAAAGAGGTAATCATACAGCTTAAAAAAATGATGAAAAAATAAGCGGCAAAATGTTAAACCCTCCAGTATGCCACCAGGGTTGTTATGATGGTTTATAATGTGATAACAACATGGCAGAAGGAGGTTTTTTTATGCTGCAATTATCAAGCAAGCAATATCCTGCCGTTTTTCGAGCGGCGGTAAAGGGAGAGGAGGTGATCGGGCATGTGTGAAAAAGTAGAACGATTTAATATTGAGAAGGAATTGACCAAATTATCCATGCCTATATTGATCGGAATGATATTTGAATTAATCTGTACACTGCTGGACATGTTCTGGATTGCCAGAATTAATCCGCAGGACACGGCGCTTGTAAGCGGAGTCGGACTCACATATCCGCTTGTTTTTCTGCTGGTGGCACTGGCCCAGGGGATCGGTGCGGGTATATCGACAATAGTAGCCATTGCTGTTGGCAAGAAGGATACGGCATATACCAAGACGGTCGGCAGAAACGGTTTCAATCTGAGTTTTTACTCAAGCTTAGCCATTATCGCCCTGATGTACATTTTTTCCGGAGATATCATCAATCTGCTGGCGGGAAATAAGCTTTCAGCGGCCGCAAAAGGCTATGCTTCGGAATACTTGGCATTCTACCTGCCGGGTGTATTCTTCTTGTTCTGCGCCCAGGCTTATCTCGCGGTTTTGCAGGGTGAAGGAAACACAAAACACATGGGCGTGGCGATGTCCCTATCAACCATTATCAATGCGATTCTGGACCCGATATTTATTTTTGTGCTGGGGTTCGGCGTGAAAGGGGCCGCAATGACGACAGCCATCGCACAAGTACTTTTATTTGCGTATGTTTTTGTGGTTATGCTCAAAAGGGAAGATAAAATAATGTCCGTAGGAGGACTAGCTTCCATTGATTTTCCTGTGATCAAAAAGATATTAAAGCTGGGCATTCCGCAAAGTGCCAATTTTGTGATTATGTCGGTTTCTTTTGCCCTTGTGAATTGGTTTATCAGTTCCATCAGCGAGACCTTCATGAATGCTTATACGATTGTCAACAGGTTTGACGGGATTCTGATTACCCCTACCCTTGCATTTTCCATCGGGCTTTCAATCATGGTAGGGCAGAACTACGGTGCAGGCAATATGCATAAAATGAAATCTATTCTAAAACGGGGTATAGGGTTGAATATGGTGTTCTCCGTCCTGACAGGCCTGCTCTACATGGGCGTTGCAAAACCGCTGTTCGGAGCAATGACCGATAACCCCGAGGTAATCTCTTTGGCCTTGAAACAAGTATATTACCTGACCATTGTGACAACTGTCGGAAATGTACTCGGCCTATGTGCAGGGTCAATCTTTCAAGCCATAGAGAAACCGATTCATTCAACCTTCATTATGCTGCTGAGACTGCTGCTTATTACGGTTCCCTGTATTCTTCTCCTACAGTTCATTTTTGGGAAAACCGTACAAAACATTTGGATCTCCATCGCCGCAGGCAGTTTATTAGGCGGGATCATCGGCTACGGTATGGTACGCAATAAAGTCAAGAGCCTTTCAATAGAGGGACAAGACGGGGCAAACGTGACGGAAGAAACCGCGTAGCCGAGAACCGGGCAGCGCAAAAGGGTAAAGGGATCCGGCCTCCATTTCCGACCTGATGCATGCGCCTTTTGGGGTGCATGGGTTGGGGCGCGGAATAGCAAAGGCAGTAAATGAAAAAAAGATGAACTCGGGTGGAGAATAGGAGTGTTGATATGTATAATGAAATAATGATCCGGGGAGCCCGGGAAAATAATTTGCAGGACATTGACATAAACATACCGAAAAACAAACTTGTCGTACTGACAGGCTTGTCCGGTTCGGGGAAATCCTCATTGGCGTATGATACGCTGCAGAAGGAGTGTCAGAGACAGTACATGGAGTCTATGGGCATGGGGACCGATTTTATAAGCAAGCCCAAAGTTGAGTCCATTGTAGGCCTGTCCCCTTCGATCAGTGTTGATCAGCATATTACAAATCGCAGTCCCCGTTCTACTGTGGGCACTGCGACGGAAATATTTACGTACTTGAGAGTACTTTTTGCAAAGCTTGGGGTCCGGGGATGCCCAAAATGCGGGAACAGGATACAGCCGCCCTTTGCAGCAGAAGAAGCCGGGGGATTGTCATTTAATGAAGAAATGGACGAAGATGGCTTTCAATGCCCCCATTGTGAAGGGATTGTCCCGGTGCTTTCCATGTCGCATTTTTCATTCAATAAGCCTCAAGGCGCCTGTGAGACCTGTATGGGACTGGGGACTGTTCATGAGGCCCACTGGGACAGCCTTATTGACGATACAAAAAGCATTAATGAAGGGGCCGTAAGGGAATGGGACATACACTATATCAAAAGAAACAGAGAAACGTTAAGCGCTTGCGGAAAACACTACGGCTTTACCTTTGATGTAGCGAAGCCGGTAGGACTTTTAAATGATATGGAAAAGGACCTTCTGTTTTACGGTGTCAATCATGAGAAATTCAGCAGGTATTTTCCGGGTATTGAAGCTCCGGAAACAGCAAGCAAAGGCAGATTTGAAGGTATAGGCACCAATATTCTCAGAAGATATTCCGAAAAAGCCGATAATGCCGGTTACCAGAGGAAAATGGAAAAATTCCTCATAAAACGGCAATGTCCGAATTGTAACGGCGGGCGATTGAAGGAATACAGCAGAAAGGTAACGGTAGAGGGCAAAGGCATTATTGAGTTGTCGGAAATGCCCCTTATCAAATTATTTCAGTGGATTAAAACTGTCGGAAGCAGCCTGTCCGAACAAGCAAAGGTGATTGCAGCGCCGATCGTGAATGATTTGGAAGAAAGAATCGGCAGGATCTTGCAAGGAGGCATAGGATATCTGTCCTTGAGTAGAGGAATGACGACACTTTCGGGTGGTGAAGCACAAAGGCTTCGTCTGGCTTCTCTGCTGGGTTCAGGCCTGACCGGCGTATTATATGTTCTGGATGAACCCACAACCGGTCTTCACGCAAGGGATACGCAAAAACTATTAGGCATGCTGCAAAAGCTTAAAAATATGGGGAATACGGTATTGGTTATAGAACATGATACGGATATGATGCTGCAAGCGGACTATATCATAGATATGGGACCGGGTGCGGGGAAAAACGGAGGACGGATGATTGCCTGCGGAACACCGGAAGAGATCATGCAGAATCCTGATTCGGTAACAGGAAAATCCTTAAAACGGCTGCATGAAGAGGAAGAAGTCCGTGGAAAAAGGCGTAACTCAAAAGGATGTATTGTCATACAGGGTGCTGCAGCACACAATCTGAAAAATATTGATGTTTCCGTTCCTTTGGGGAAACTGGTTGCAGTAAGCGGTGTTTCCGGCTCCGGAAAATCAACCCTGGTATTTGATATACTGGATAAGGCCGTATCTAAAACGTTGTACGGCTCAAAGGTCGAACCGGGCAAGCACACATCTGTTTCCGGGTTTGAAGATATAGATAGAATCGTCACTGTGGACCAGACGCCTATTGGCAGAAATCCCGGGTCCAATGCCGCAACCTATACCGAGGTTTTTACACCTATACGCAGCCTTTTCGCCAAATTGTCCGATTCAAAAATCAACGGATTTGCCGCCAGAGATTTTTCATTTAACGTACCCGGCGGAAGGTGTGATCGTTGCGGGGGTGCAGGCGTGCTAAACGTAGAAATGCATTTTCTCCCTGATGCGGAGATAACCTGTCCTGTGTGCAAAGGAAAGAGATTTAAAAAGCATATTCTTTCAGTCAAATATTGCGGTAAGAGTATATCGGATATATTGGACATGTCTATCGAAGAAGCCCACGCATTATTTGAGGACAAAAGAGATATTGCTTCCAGGCTGCAGGTGCTGATTGATGTGGGGTTAGGCTACTTGAAGCTTGGACAGCCTGCTACCACTCTCTCCGGGGGTGAGGCGCAAAGGGTAAAACTGGCAAAGGAGCTCGGACGCAATGGAAAAGGACATACACTGTATTTGCTCGATGAACCGACGACCGGGCTCCATTCGGAGGATGTGCGAAAGCTTGTCAACCTCCTTCACAAGCTGGTGGATACGGGCAATACTGTTTGTGTTGTTGAGCATAATCTTGATCTCATACGCGAATCCGACTGGATGATCGATATGGGCCCTGAGGGAGGTGAAGGAGGAGGCAGGGTGATTGCCCAAGGGACACCGGAGGAAATTATGAAAAAAGGTGAATCCTATACAGCCGAAAGCCTTGCCGAAAGACATGCATTTCCCGATATAAGAAAATAGAAGTTCAGGGGCATTGGGCCGGGTGAAGAATGAATAATGAACAATGAATAATGAAGAATTAGATCTTTGGGGACTTATGAATCATTCTAAAATAAAGTTCGGTTCAAGAATAGGCGTGTTCTGGAAAATATTTGGAAATATCGGTTTAAGTCGGATATTGCGGAAAAAAGTCACATAATGCTTTTTAATTATTTCCTCTTATGATATAATAAACAAGGTATGTGAAAATATTTATATTATTTTAGAGGAGGGTTTCTAGTGGAATCTAAAAAAAGCCGGACGGCAGCACTTTTGTTATGCCTTTTTTTAGGAGGATTAGGCGTACATCGTTTTTATGTTGGGAAAATAGGTACGGGCGTTTTGCAGTTATTAACGCTAGGCGGTCTGGGTATCTGGGCATTGGTTGACCTTATTATGATTATTACCGGTAATTTCAAGGATAAGGAAGGCAATGTAGTTGCAAATTGGTCCAGCTAAAGACAGTATGCTTTAAATCCTATTCATATATTTGAACAAAAATAACGATGGTTGTGCGTTTTTTGTTCAAATATAAATGCCGTTTTAAAGTGCCGTATCATATGGATAAAAGGCAAATAAAAGATGAACGGTTTATGATAGATACCCAACTTTAAAATTGAATTTATATTTACACAAAAAACGTAGAATCATCATTGTTTGTGTAAATGGTATTTTTAGGTTTAAAGTTGGTTATCTTTATCAACATTTCGGTAAGCCCAAAATTCAATTGAGTTTTGGGCTTGCGGTATTTTAACAAATGCTCTTGCATATAACGCGAAATATCCCGTATGTTCCATTAAAGACAACCGGCTGCAACCCATGAGAGGCCGGCGGAAGGAGTGAGGTTATGGAAAATGTGGTACATAACATTATGTTTGAAATGGTTGAATATTTCGGTACGGACGTCAAGAGAATCAATCACGCTTTGAAGGTCTACGGCTTTGCCCTTAATATCGCCCAAAGGGAGCATGTGTCGGACGATCAATATTTCACGCTTGCAGTTGCATCGGTACTCCATGATATAGGTATCAAAGAAAGTGAAAGAAAGTATCATTCTTCTGCGGGCAGATATCAAGAAATAGAAGGTCCCCCTATAGTGCGTGAATTTTTGAAAAAATACGATTTAGAGGCACAATGGGTGGAGAGGGTATGCTTTTTAGTAGGGAATCACCATACGTACAATAACATTGACGGCATAGATTTTCAAATATTGGTTGAAGCAGATTTTCTTGTGAATATTTTTGAGGATGATATGAATGAAGAGCAAATACAAAGCATCAAAGAAAAATACTTTAAAACCAAAACGGGTATGGATTATTTAAGAAGCATGTATGGCGTAAATAACGGGGGTTGAGAAAAACAAGAAACCGCGCAAACAGATGACAAAAGCTCAAAAAAAGGAAAGAGAAGAGAAAAGGACATGGATGCTATAACTTCTGTAAAATCAGGGGTTTATTTTTTTGCCTATTTTTCAATCAAGACAGCTAACTGGTTTTAGTGTGTCTGTGGGTTCGTCCGTGTCACTTTCCTGAATGGGTCTGTCGTTTGGATCTATAAACAATACAAAAATAATAAATATTCAAAAAAGTTATTGACATATACCCAAAAACATGATAAGGTTAATGCGTGAAAAGAACATATGCCCAAAATATATGGGGCAGACCATTTTATGAATGAAGTATATTCGAAAAACAAATTTTGGATTACGGGATTTAAATAGGTTTGATTTTTCGAATCTGCTTATAATGAGGAGAGGGGTGAATACGATATGCCAAGAGGAGACGGTATGGGTCCTATGGGATTGGGCCCGATGAGCGGTAAGGGAAACGGATATTGCGCCGCATCGCGTCCTGCTCGTAAGAGAGCGCTTTGCGGAACCGGATTCGGTCAAGGAAGAGGTCATAGACGGATGTATGACTGCACCGGTCGGCCTGCATGGGCGCGTTACGGATATGCAGGGTCCGATACGGTACAAGATGCCGTGGATGAACAGGAAATGCTAAAGGTACAAGCACAGAGGCTGGAAGATCAATTGGCCTCTGTAAAAGCGCAGCTAGAAAAATTCGAGCAAAATGGTTCGGATGATTCGGAACAGCATTAGTAAAGATAAATTCAATTTTGAAGTTGGTATCTATAACGGATTTGTCGATGAGGAAGCAGTTGAGTAAAGGACTGCTTCCTTATTTTTTTAGGACAAAGAATGCTTTTAAAATTTTCCAGATGTGATATAATAAATGATGAACAGAATAGCAGCTGAAAAGAGGGATATGATGAAGACGCCCTATGGTATTTCGAGCTTTAAGACCTTAAGAGAAGAAGGCTATTTGTATATCGATAAAACAAAGTATATTGAGGTATTGGAGAATCTCAACAGTAAATACCTGTTTTTCATAAGACCGAGAAGATTTGGGAAAAGCCTGTTTTTATCAACTTTGGCCCATTATTATGATATGCGTTTTAAACAGGCATTTGACCGCTTATTTGGCGGATTATACATAGGTGAGAATCCCACAAAGCTGAGAAACGATTATTTTGTGCTGGAACTTGATTTTTCTGCATTGAATACGGAAAGTAAAGCTGCATTGGAACGGACATTTAAATTAAGGCTGATTGATTCAATTACCGGCTTTTTAAATAAGTATTCAGAATTTTTTGCGGATATTTCTGCGCTTCAAGATAGAATGAAGGAGATGGCCGACGTAGGGTCTATTTTGGGTGCTTTATTGGAAAGTGTAAAGAAAACCGATAAAAAAATATATCTAATCATAGATGAATACGATCACTTTGCCAATGACATCATTGCCATGGGTGACGGAGCCTTTTACAAAGAAATCGTTCGTGCCGCGGGATTTGTGAGAGATTTCTATGAAGCTGTCAAAATAGGTACCAAAAGCGTGATAGATAGAATATTCATTACCGGTATTTCTCCCGTCATGCTGGACGACCTTACAAGCGGGTTTAACATTGCTGCCAACCTGACAATGCATATGGCGGTCAATGAAATGCTAGGATTTACGGAAGGGGAAGTAGAAGGCATCATTGATAAAGCAGACTATAACGGAGATAAAGGGATACTCTTGGACGAACTAAGGGAAAATTACAACGGATATCTCTTCCATAAGGATGCCAAGCAGCGTGTCTATAATCCGGATATGATACTGCACTTTTTCAATGAGTTGGATATGACGGGAAAATATCCCGAAGAGCTGATTGATGATAATGTCAAAACCGATTACGGCCGGTTGAATCGATTGGTAGGGAATGAGCAAAACAAAAAGGTGCTGGACGAAATCATTATGAACGAGGGTATTGTCACAGAGATTGTCACACGCTTTTCTTTTGATAGGATGTACGACCAGGGGTATTTTGTGTCCCTATTGTTTTATATGGGATTGTTGACAATACAAGGTACGGCCTATGGCAAAACAAAATTGGGCATTCCGAATTATGTGGTTAAGACCTTGTTCTGGGAGTATTTTCAAAGAAAATTGAGAGAACAATTTAATATTCAATATAAAACGGTGCAGCTGGCAAAGGCAAATTGGGAAATTGCTTTCGACGGCACATTGAAGCCGTTTTTGGATTTCATCGGCAGTAATGTATTAAAGGCTTTGTCCAACAGGGATTTGATACAATTTGATGAGAAATATCTCAAAGTGATTTTGTTTGCTTATTTAACCACAAGCAACTTGTACAGGCCCATTAGTGAAAAAGAAGTGGAAACCGGATATATTGACATCTATTTGGAAAAAGATTTTAGGATGCCCGATGTCAAATACGAATGGATCATTGAGCTTAAATACCTAAAGAAAGATGAGAAGGGGAAAATGGGCCGGCTCAAAGAGGAAGGACGCCGGCAGCTGGAGAAATATATGAAGAGCAGGGAGTTTGCTGAAAAGGATAATGTGAAGAAGGCCCTGATCATATTCAGCGGCAAAGATGAGTATGTGGTCGAAGAGGCGTAAAGGATATCACTGTAAAAGGATACGCAGCACATATTTGAGCAAAGGATGGGAGAATGAGCATGGTTTTCGAATCAGACGACTTTAGTATAGAGTTGGTAGAAGATAGAGATTTAAATGCCATTATTGATGTATATAATTCGAATAAAAAATTTTTAGTCAATCATATGGAGACCGATAAGGTTACATATGAATGGGTGCTTGAAGAATACGAGTCCATGAAAAAGGCCGGTTTTTGTTCTTGTAAAGTAGTTGAAAAGAGTTCGGGGAAAATCATCGGCTTTATAGATTTTAAAACAGGTGAAGAAACCTATTTGTCCCTGTTGATGATCCATCATGCCTATAAGCATAAAGGGTTTGGAAAATCGGTTTATGGGGCCTTGGAGGAATATGTAAAATCATTGAAAAGCAGATGTATGAGAATCGATGTAGTTACTCACTATGATGATACCGTACTTGATTTCTGGGTTAGAAATGGCTTTAAGAAATGCAAAGATATAGCATTAAATTGGACAGGTAAAATCCTGCCTGCCGTTATGATGAAGAAAAACCTGTCATGATGGAAGCGTAATCACTCTGTGTGCGAGGCAGGGTGATTATTTTTTTGTTATTAATTGCTCCGTTATTTCTGAATTTTAATGAGCATATACACTTAACAGGCTGCAGCAAGTCTATATAGGGAAAATTTACTCCCTTATAAAGATTCCTTGGGATTTTCCGATAAATATAGTAGAAACAGTTCGGATCAACAAGGATAAGGAGGGATAGTGTGATGAACATTAATAGTGTTACAGCTGCGGGAAAAGCATCCTTTCATAACGCTAATACGAAAGCCCCTGCAAAGCCTGCGGCCAAAGACAGCAAATCAGACGGCGGGCAAGGTGTTGTTCTGGAATTAACTCAGCAGCCCTCTGAGGAGGCTGCAACCTATAAGAAGCCTGTGCAGCAAAAAGAAGAGAAAGGACTTAGCGCCGATACCATTAAACAGATGAGGGAAGAATTGAGCAGGCAGCAAACCGATACGTTCATCAGGATGGTACGAGATATCATGCAGCGCCAGCATATCGGTATGCAGCAAGCTGTTAGCGAAATATTGCAAAACAAAGCAATTGCCACACCGGAACGTATTCAACAGGCACAGCAGGACATTGCGGAAGGCGGCCAGTGGAGCGTAAAAGCAACATCGGAGAGGATTTTGAGCTTTGCCAAAGCGGTAGCGGACAATGATCCGGCCAAAGCCGAAATGTTAAAGCAGGCCTTTCTGGAAGGCTATGAACAGGCCGAAAAAGCTTGGGGCGGTGCCCTGCCGGAGATATGCAAACAAACAAAAGAAGCAGTGCTGGAAGGTTTCGGACAATGGGAGGGACAGTCACAGACGGAAGAAATATAAAAAAGAATAAAACAAATGAGTGCTAATATATCCTATTAGCACTCATCTTGTAATACCTTGAAAACAGCAATCAATTTATTTAACTCTTCATTGGAAAATGTTAATAGATATTTTGAACAGGTTTGAAGATTTTCCCTGCGGATGAGTTCGTTTATAAAATCAGCCAACCCGGCATCATGATCCGCAGCAGCTCTAAGTTCTTTAAAATCGTATTTTATTTGAGTCGTTCCCAGCAGATAATCAACGCTTACATTGAAATAATCGGAAATTTTTATTAATGTTTTAAAATCAGGCTCTCGATCATCAGTTTCATAACCTGCAACTGTAGAACGTTTAAAATTAAGTACTTGTGCTAAATCTTCTTGTGTCATATTTTTTTCATTACGTAACTTTTTTAAGATTTCTCCAAATTTCATACAATCAACTCCTGTGTATGTCTATATTATAGCAAGAATGGATAAATAAAGATTGGTATGTTCTAATTAGGGACAAAATAAAAATACGTATTGACAATGTCTCGTTATGGGACTAAAATAAAATTAATTACTATATATTTTTCGATAAACCTTTTATGTAGGTTTTATTTCCAACTTAGCAAATATATACATTTATCCATTCAATGTGAAAAATTCAATATATTTTAATATTTTGGAAAAAAGGAAGAAAGTACAATGCAGGAGGTAGATTGTATGTTAAAAGAAAATCACACTACT
>JAKSBV010000467.1 GCA_022360955.1 Bacillota bacterium | reverse complement strand
TTGAGTTTTGGACTACTGATGATAAAGACCTTGATGCAATGGCAAAACGCTGCAAAGAACTGGGGTTAACGATATGTCAGTTTACAGCCTGGGGCTTTAAACCTGGAATGAACAACCCCGGGAACCATAAGCTTTTTGAAGAAAAGATAAAAGAGGCTATTAAAATTGCAAAGCTACTTAATTGCAAAAAAGCAACGGTTGTAGGTGGTGATGACCAGGAAGGCATGACACAAAAAGAAATGCATGCTAATATTACGACTGCCCTTAAACGTGTTAAACCATTGGTTGAAAAAGCAGGTTTAATGCTGATCCTGGAACCAATGAATATTCGGGTTGACCACAAAGGACACTCGCTTTATGGAAGCGAACCTGCAATTAAAATATGTAAAGATGTTAATTCCCCAATGATAAAGATTAACTGGGATTTATATCACATGCACATTACTGAAGGTGATTTGTGCGGACACCTTAACGAAGGTTTTGATCAAATTGGATATGTCCAGCTTGCTGATCACCCTGGCCGGAATGAGCCCGGAACCGGTGAAATATATTATCCTCGTGTTTTGAAAGAGTTAAAGAAACTCGGATATAACGACTTTGTTGGTCTGGAATGCTGGCCTCTTGAAGGCGAACTTACAGCAGCAAAACGAGTTGCCAAAGCTGACCAATGGTAAATTATTTTCTTGAAACATTACTTTGAAGGTATTGAACCAAAGGTTTGATGCCTTTTCTTTTTCAGAAACTATAAGACCCAAACTACAAATAACAAAAAATCAAATGACCGGGGACTAATGACAAATAAAAAGTTTTCAGTCGCAGTCGCGGTTGACAGTATTCGGGATCAAAACAAACCTGTAACTCGAAACTCGCAACACGTAACACATAACCAATTACCAATATACTTCCAATCCACATCTTCACACGGTCTCGCAATCCCATCCTCACCTGTCCAAATTTCTTCCAGCTCCAAACTCCCCTCTTCCATATTTTTTTACTCCTCATGTAATGATTTTTAAGCCACCCCGTCTTAACTTTGAAAGCAGATTGATAACGAACTTAAATGCATGTTAGCCAAAGAATTTAAGACATCGGTGTTGCCCTTAAGCAGTAAGCTGTTGCGCTTTGCTATCCAATTCACAAAAAATGAAGAAGAAGCAAAAGATGTCATCCAGGACGTATTCCTGAAACTTTGGCAAAAACGGCATACACTTAAAAAAGTTGAG
>JAKSBV010000113.1 GCA_022360955.1 Bacillota bacterium | reverse complement strand
GTACAGCTGTTTGAAAATGCGGCGGGCATTAATCTTGCGCAAAGTAAAGTAAGATTTTTAGGAAAAGGCATAGAGCTTCCGGTGTCCGTAGATATGCTCGGACGCGTATTTGACGGGCTGGGCAATCCGATCGACAACGGGCCGGATATTATCCCGGAACAAAGATTGGATATTAACGGACTGCCGATGAATCCTGCAGCAAGGAACTATCCGTCGGAATTTATCCAGACCGGGGTATCGGCTATAGATGGACTGAACACATTGGTAAGAGGGCAGAAACTACCTATTTTCTCCGGGTCCGGTCTGCCCCATGCACAGCTTGCGGCACAGATTGCAAGACAGGCGAAGGTATTGGGTACGGATAGTAAATTTGCGGTGGTATTTGCAGCGGTGGGTATTACCTTTGAAGAAGCCGATTTCTTTATCTCGGATTTTAAAAGAACCGGCGCCATCGACCGGGCCGTATTGTTTGTCAATTTGGCGAACGACCCGGCCATTGAGCGTATTGCAACACCGCGTATGGCCCTTACGGCAGCGGAATATCTGGCATTCGAACAGGATATGCACGTGCTGGTTATCATCACGGATATCACCAACTATGCAGAAGCGCTGCGTGAAGTATCGGCAGCCAGGAAAGAGGTGCCGGGCAGAAGAGGATACCCCGGATACACCTATACCGACCTTGCCACATTGTACGAAAGAGCGGGAAGAAAAAAAGGACAGGACGGCAGTATCACATTGATACCGATTCTCACCATGCCGGAGGATGATAAAACCCATCCTATTCCTGACTTGACGGGATATATTACGGAAGGCCAGATCATCTTAGGAAGAGAATTATACAGGAAAGGCGTTATGCCGCCGATTGACGTATTGCCTTCCTTATCGCGTTTGAAAGATAAAGGGATCGGAAAAGGCAAAACCCGAGAGGACCATGCGGATACAATGAACCAGTTGTTTGCAGCCTATGCAAGAGGAAAGGAAGCAAAGGAATTGGCGGTCATCTTAGGGGAAGCGGCGCTTAGCGATGTTGACAAGTTATATGCGCAATTTGCGGATGCATTTGAAAAAGAATATGTGTCGCAAGGCTTTGAAGAAGACAGAAGCATCGAAAAGACCCTTGAAACAGGGTGGAAGCTGCTGTCCATACTACCTAGGGGAGAATTAAAACGTATAAGGGACGAATACCTGGATAAGTATTTACCGGAGAAATAGTGGAGAGCGGGGAGTTAGGAGTGGGGAGAAATAAAAAGATTCTATCCCTGAGCTCTTAACCTTCATCTTTTCACTATCCAACAATGGTATCAAAATTAGTGTACAACGGGTAGCTGGCGGATACTGAGGAGTGCGGAAAAAACCTTCCCACTCCCCACCCCCCACTCCCCACTAATCAAAGGAGCGATATTATGGCCATTATGCGTGTAAATCCTACCCGTATGGAATTGACGCGTCTCAAAAAGAGATTAAAGGTTGCCCGCAGAGGACATAAACTTTTAAAAGATAAAAGAGACGAATTAATGAAGCAGTTTCTGGAACTGGTCAGGAAAAACAAAGAACTGAGAGAAAAAGTTGAAGAAATGTTAATGAAGGTGCATGATAATTTCTTGATTGCAAGGGCAGTGATGTCGTCGGAGATATTGGAAGAAGCGCTTATGTTTCCGAAGCAGAGTGTGTCCTTGGATGTATCTATCAAGAATATTATGAGTGTAGATGTGCCGGTATTTGACTTCAAAACCCGGAGTGAGGATGAAAGCAATATTTATCCCTACGGTTTTGCAACAACTTCCGGAGAACTTGACGGAGCCATCGGGACGTTATCGGAAGTATTGCCCTATATGCTGGAGCTTGCGCAAATGGAAAAAGCGGCACAGCTGTTGGCGGAAGAAATAGAAAAGACCAGAAGAAGGGTCAATGCACTGGAATATGTAATGATTCCGCAGTTAGAGGAAACCATCAAATATATCACCATGAAGCTGGACGAAAACGAAAGAGGAAACCTGACAAGGCTCATGAAGGTAAAAGATATGATGGTCGAGCAGGCGCGGAGAGCTGCGGCGCAGTAATATGAAGCGGTAGTCCCAGGTTAATGGGGCTGCCGCTTATTTTTAAAATCAAGAGGACAAGCCCCTTGATTTTAGGAAGGAATATGCAATATAATGCTATTAGGGTGAAAGAATTTCAGCGAGAGAAATCATAAAGATATGACGGGAATTAAAAATATCAGTGAGATACAAAGCTTTGAAAAAGAAAAAAGGGATAAAATAATAGAAAAATAAAAGGACTTAATGTCATATGGATAGACATATAGCAAGGATACAGGGCTAAGCTATAACTGGGTGCGGAAGTTGTAAATTAAGGAACCGGGCTCTGTGATTTGGAGGGGTGATACGGTGAACAAGTATATGGGGTTTTATGAACTAAAGGATATAAACATTCCGACAGTCCCTTGGAAGCCTTTTACGGAGCATACTATTCTTGATACGCATTTGTTATGGACGTTAAGAGCAGCCGTTGAAAACAGCAATGACTTAAATCTGCCTCGGGTGGTCGGGGTTCGAGCGGAAGAAGCCTATGAAAAAGGAAAGGTGTTTTTATCAAAATACGGTGATCATGGTTTAGTCGTGTATTACCCTTACTTCATTGCGGAAAAAAGCGGTGTCCTTGAGGTGAATAGGGAACGTGTCGTTATAGAAGCGGTGGATAAAGATCTCTGGAACTTAGTGACCTACGGACAAAAAAATGTGACTGTTATATTGTCTAAAGACGAGACCCGGTATATCGGTGAACCATCTTTTATGAGCCAAGAGGAATTGCAAACACTCCAAAAATATGCCAATGTCATCAAATATAGATTCAGAGATGTTTTGAATGAAGGTAAATCCATTTTTGCAGAATGGAGCTTTGCCTATAATACGGATATCCATCATCAGCCCATTGGGGATCAATATCTGGTATTTTATGAATTGAGAAGTGTCCGGTAAGATAAAGTAGGGGGACAAGACTTCAATGAATGAAGCAAAACAATTACGATAAACATATTAGATTTTAAGCTTATAGAGCTTGAAAAGTATCATACTTTCCCACTCCAAACTATCATACATGAATCCTCTCATATCGGTGCATAATAAATCACGAAGGAGTGTGATGATATGCAATTCTATGACGTTATCCAAAGCAGGACAAGCGTAAAAAGGTTTAAAAGTACACCCATCGATCAGGAGAGATTGGCCAGGATGGTGAATGCGGCAATGCTGTCACCTTCTTGGAAAAACCATACTTCTTATAAGTTTATTCTGGTAGATGATCCGAAAGAAAAGGAGCTGCTGGCTCAAGCCATTATGAACGACACGAACGAAGCGGCAGCAGCGATTAAAGAAGCGCCTATGGCCGTAGTGGTGGTAGGGGCCCCGGCAGATTCGGGCATTGTAGAAGGCAGAGAATATTATCTGGTAGACGGGGCGATTGCATTGGAGCATTTTGTGCTGGCAGCGACTAATGAAGGCTATGGTACATGTTGGATTGCATCCGTAGACGAGAACAAAATAAGTCAGGTGCTTTCTATCCCGAACAATTACAAAGTTGTGGCCATGACCCCAATAGGAGAAGTTCAAGAAAAAAAAGAACATTATCCCGAAAAAGATATTGGGAATTATGTGTTCGTAAACAGGTGGGACAATGCCTATACGGAAAACATGATACAATAAAGTTGGGTATCTATAGATAACCAAAATAGAAGTTAAAAATATAATAGTACTCCAGCAACAGGTATTCCGAATCTAAGAGTTTGTAATACTTGCTTCGGGCGGGCTTCAAAACTCGCTGGCGCTCAAACAGTAGAAGCCGCTTTTCCTACGCTGCGTAAACAATCTCTAAGATTCTCCATAAGGTTACTTCCATACCATTATATTTCTATTTTTGGTTTTGGTTATCTATAAAAATAATGCACTGTAAAGTTAGACATATAATAGTACTCCGGCAACTGGTATTCTAAGGCTAAAAAGTAGTTGAGGGCTGAGAGATGAAGGCTGAGTGCGTACCGGAACACTTTCCCTCAACCCTCAACAATACTTAAAATTCCTTTCGCCCCGACGCGTTGGGGATACCGATCTCATCCCTATATTTAGCCACCGTCCGCCGGGATATGTGCAATCCGCTTTCTTTTAATAAATTGGTAATCTTTTGATCGCTATAGGGTTTTTTCTTATTTTCTTTCTGAATCATTTCTCTAATGGTTAACTTTATATTTTCCGCAGTAGTATCGGCGGCGGTAGATGTGCTCAGCCCCGAAGAGAAGAAATACTTTAGTTCGAAAATGCCCCAGGAACACTGCAAGTACTTATCATTGACCGCTCTGCTCACAGTAGATTCGTGTACGCCTATTGTTTCGGCAAGGTCTTTTAATATCATAGGCACAAGATGCCCCGGCCCCAGATCAAAAAACTGCTTTTGGGTGTCCACAATGGCTTTGGCCACATTGCGCAAAGTATTATTTCTCTGTTCGATGCATTTCATGATCCAGCAAGCCTGCTCCATTTTTTTGGCAATATAATTTTGGGTATTTAGATCCGGATTAGTTGACAATGTATTTTTGTAAAAGCTATTGATGTTTATTTTGGGGTATGAGAAATCGTTTAGTAATACTTCGTAGTAATCTTTAAACTTAACCACCACGACATCCGGCGTAACATATCGTGTTTGCTGCACAGTATTAAATGTATTGCCGGGACGAGGATTCAAGGTCTTTATAACAGCATATAGATTTTTCACTTCTTCGATCGTAATGTTGAGTTTTTTGGCAATAACATTGAGTTTGTTTTTACCCAGCTCTTCCAGATGATGATGGATCAAGGTGCATAAATGCTGATTTTGAATCCCTTTATGGGTTAACTGAATGAGCAGACACTCTTTCAAGCTGCGTGCCCCAACCCCCATAGGCTCAAAGGATTGGACAATGCTCAGCATTTGTTCGGCCTTTTTTTCATCTATCTGTAAAGTGCCGGCAACATCCCGGATACTTGTTTCAAGATATCCGCTTTCGTTTAACGACTCAATCAAAAATTTGACGATTTTATGGTCCGTATCGGGTAAGGACAATAAATCCAACTGGTATAAAAGGTGATACGTCAAGGTATCTTCTTCCTTGGACACAATAGGATAATCATAGTCATTTCTGTCGGCAGGAGATTGATAGTAGACCCTATTTTCTTCGTCACATTCGTTCAGCCAATCCAATTTCTTTTTAAGCTTTTCACGATAGTCCAGTTCTTCATAATGGGGATCAATTTCAATCATAGGATTTTCTAAACTTTGTTGTTCTATATATTTTATCAGCTCCTGGCAGCTCATTTGCAAAATTTTAATCGACTGTTGAATCTGAGGGGTGATTTTTAAATGTTGGTTAAGCTCAATGCTATTACACATATTAAAATCCATAAAAATTCACCTTCCGTAAAAATAGTGGGCTGTGACAGTACGCACAGGAAAAATAAATTGATTATAGTACTATTATACAGGAAATAGGGCATATTTTAAAATATTTTTTGTTTTTAGAGGTGGGAATAGGATGCCATGTGTTAAATATGTATGCGGAAATGTCGATAAATATATTTAGGATTGCAATAAAAATAGGAGTGGAATTTTATGATATTAAAAATAAAAAGATGGGTTTCAATAGTAGTACTTTTAACCTTTGTTTCAACACTGTTTTGCGGACTGCCTTGGGGTTATGCGTCACAAGATAAGGCATTAAGAGTAACAAGAGTCAATCAAAAGTATAGTATTACCGAAAGCAGCGTTGCATTGCAATGGGACAGTGTTGTAAATGCTGTGAGCTATACGGTGGAATATCCTGTGGACGGAGGGACGACAGTTTCCCAGCAGGTCTACGCTACAGAGGCGATGGTTGAGAATTTATTGCCCGGGATCGTATATGATTTCGGATTGAAGGCACATGACCATACGGATACGGAGTTAATCGGAAATGATGACGATTATAAAGTCAAGGTACTTACCGAGATTGCCGATTTTAAGGCCAGTAAAATCGATGAGGTTACTTTTAGTAATGATTCGGAAATCGGGACCAATCCCGGGCTGAAGCTTTCGTGGCAGAAGCCTAAGCATGTGAATAGCAGCCATGTGTTGGAGCCTATAGCCTCCGATCATATTGATTATGAGATTAATATTAGAAAATCCAAGTCATCCACGGCAGATACGGTGGAAAGATTCTACATAGAATATGATGGCGGTCAATATCAGCTAAAGAGGTGGGATGGCAGCCAGTTTGCCGGTGTTGCGTCCGATTATAAGCTGGTTGACAACGGAGATGAAATCAGTTTCGAATGGACGAAAGAAGTGGATGATGCCAGCGGGATTGCTAAAGAGAGCGCGTTAAAACCCGGATCAATATACTATATGCAAATTTATCCCAGATTCGATCAAACAAGTGAGTTTGCGGAGACCAAATATATAGAGACAGAATTGGATAAGGATTTTACAACCACTTATTTACATGTGAAGATTGCACGCCATAGTGCTGAGAATGCAATGATGACGGTGTATAGAGTCAGAAACGACGGAACCTTCGTTGAAGTTCCCAACTTTTTATATGAATTCTGGGTGGGGCCGGATAGAAACAATTTAAGCAGGGCCTATTTTGAACGGGAAGAGGATGCAGGGTCCACGGCAGAAAACTATATTGAAGCTTTTTTGGCCAATACGGCCACCTTTATGAATTATTATAAGGTGACGGCAACGACCGATGAGACACAGGGCGGAAGAAACGCTATTGAATTGGTATCTCAGCCTTTGCATATTAATTTAAGCGAAGTAGATGCGACCCTGCCTCCTATGCCTGAAAACCTGGAAATTGTTGATATCACTTTAAATGATGACAAAACCGTTTCCAGCGTTAAAATCCGGTGGGATAAGCCTGTGGATTACCAGAGCATGACGGACCTCGGAGACAGCCAGGAATATTATTACCACCTATCATTGAATACGGCTATAAAAGATCTATACGATGATTTCAATAATCCGATTACGGAAAACTTATACGACTATAACGGGGATTTATTGGGCACTTACCATATCAAATACCGGGAAGCCATTCATTTGGAAATGGGAGCCGCAAATGCCGGGGGACAGCTCAAGGTGATACCTTCTACCCAGGTTAATCCGGGTGAGTTATATACGGGGAAAGACAGGGTAGAATATACGCTTGTAGGTGAAAACCTTTTTGCACAGGACCAGCCTTACCCTGACAGGTTATTATTGAATAAAATATATTATTTGAAGATGCATACGGTAAGAAAGGACGGAACGGATACGCTTTCTTCCAATCAGACGCTTCCCATTAGTTTTACAACACCAAGGCATAAAGCAAACAAACCGCCGTTACCGCTGCACCTTGACGTCGTTGAAGTGAGCAGTAATCATGTTAAACTCGCATGGGAGCGTGTAGAAGTAAAAGAGGGGGATTATTTTCCTTCCGGTATTCCCATTGCCCATTATGAAGTTGCCATTAGTCAGAAGCGAGATCGAGAAGTCATAGACCAAGATGACTGGGAAGAAGAGATAAACGGAAAATACGGCGCATTTTTAGACCCGATGTTTACGATTACCAGTGAAACAGATAACCATTTAGTGACCTTTTTTCCGGCGGAAAAAGGGAAGGCCCGTGAAGCAAGCATCAATGGCGATGATCCCAATGACGCGGACAAGAAACTTGATCCGAATACAACCTATTACATCACGTTAAGGACGAAATTGACGGTAGAAGGAGATGTGTATGCACCCCAATACTCTGCCTATTCCGAAACCCTTACCGCCACAACGTTAAAAACGGAGATTGTAGACCCGGGAGAAGAGGAATACCCGCTTGTTCCCGCTGACTTTAAAGTTGCAGAGGATGCAGAAGGGAATAAGATGGTAGATAGTTACAGTGCTGTGTTGACATGGCGTGATAATAATACGCCTGATAATCTGGAGTATCCGAACGGAAATGTAACCTATGAAGTGTTAAGGACAGCGCGATCTATTGAAAATGCAACGGACTGGGATGGGGACCCCGCCACATTGCCCGCTATCTATTCGGGTTTGCTGGTGGATGCCGGCGACATTGAAAATGCTTACCGTTCCGGGACGAGAGATTTCATGTTGGAAACAGCAGGGCTAACAGCTAACAAAGTGTATTTCTTCAGTATCAGAGCAAAGAAAACAGTGAGCGTTGACGGTGAACAAAAAGAGCTTTTTTCCAGGTGGATTACTATTCCTGTTACGACCCTTATTCTTGAACCGCCTACCGGATTCCGGATCATACAGGAAGGAGATTATGACAAACACGAAGAATTAAAAATCACTTGGAAAGGGCTGGAGC
>JAKSBV010000257.1 GCA_022360955.1 Bacillota bacterium | reverse complement strand
GGATTCGAACCATCGAAGTCACTGACAACAGATTTACAGTCTGCCCCCTTTGGCCACTCGGGAACTCCTCCGTATTAAATTATGGAGCTGGTGATGGGACTCGAACCCGCAACCTGCTGATTACAAATCAGCTGCTCTGCCAATTGAGCTACACCAGCTCGATGGTGCCTCCGGGCGGAATCGAACCACCGACACGAGGATTTTCAGTCCTCTGCTCTACCGACTGAGCTACAGAGGCAAGTCTTCATGTAAGAACCAACAATAAACAATTCTTACAACCGCTCTTGCGGCGACAAAAAATAGTATACGACATATTGACTTATATGTCAATAGGAAACTTTAAAAATTTTTTTAAAAAAATTTGTAAAAATATCTCATATACTTATTGCAAACATTCGCAATATCTAATAGAATAAGTGGAGAGTAGGGAGTGAGGAGTGGGGAGCAGAATCAAAGCCACATCCTAATCTTTCTTTCCTTCTAAGCTAACCTCTGTTACAACAGGATGAAGGAAAAATTATGATGTGTGTGATATCTAAGTTATACTACGGTATTGCTCCCCACCCCTCACTCCCCACTCCCTACTAATCTAACGCGAGGTGAAGGTATGGAAATACGCGATTTTTTAATGAGTTCAAGCAGTTCGACCGGCGTCTCGGGGCACGAGTACAGGTATGCTGCTGAAATCAAAGAAGCCTATGAAAAATACTGTGATTCGGTATATCAGGACAATCTGGGAAATGTAATCGGCATCAAAAAAGCAAAGCGTGAAAATGCTTGTAAGGTGATGCTGGCTGCGCATATGGATGAAATCGGGTTAATGGTAAAAGACATAGACGATAAAGGCTTTATAAGCTTTACCAATGTCGGCGGCATCGACCCTAGGGTTTTGCTTGCCCAGGAAGTGATTGTGCACGGCAAGGAAGATCTTTTTGGGGTCATCGGTGCAAAGCCTCCCCATCTTCAAGGCAAGGATGAAATGACCAAAGCCGTCAAAATGAAAGATATGGCCATTGACCTGGGCATGAATGCCGAACAGGTGAAAAACCTTGTCAATATAGGGGATGTCATTACGTTCCACAGTACGCCGACGGCACTGCGCAACGACTATATAAGCGGGAAATCGCTGGATGACAGAGCAGGAATCGCCGTTATCCTGGAATGCCTCAAAGAGCTGGAAAAATCGGAAATTGATGTTGACTTGTATGCCGTTGCCACCGTACAGGAGGAAGTCGGGCTCAGAGGGGCAATCGTAAGCTCCTATCACATTGACCCCGATATCGGCATCGCGATAGATGTGTGCCACGGGGAGACACCGGATGCGCCCGCACAAGAAACCTATACAACGAGCAAAGGTCCCGTGATCACGGTTGGCCCCAATATTCATCCGAAGCTTTCAAAGAAAATAATGGAGACCGCCAAAGAATATCATATCGATTTTCAGGTGGATGTAGAGCCCGGCAATACGGGAACCGACGCATGGGCTATCCAGGTGACGCGTTCGGGCATTCCTACGCTTTTATTATCCTTTCCCCTGCGGTATATGCACACAGCGGTGGAAACCTTATGTTATACCGATGTGGCAGGAACCGGAAAACTTCTGGCTTTCTTCATCCGAACGCTTCAAGGAGATTTGGAGGACTTATTATGCTATTAAAAACACTTACGGAAGCCATTGGTGTTTCCGGAAACGAAAAAAAGGTAAGAGAAATTATTTTAAAGGAAATCAAGCCCTACTGTCAGGATATAACCATAGACCGTATGGGCAATCTGATCGCCTATAAAAAAGGCACGGCAAAGCATCGCAAAAAAATGATGCTATCGGCCCACATGGATGAAGTGGGTTTGATTGTCACAGGTATTACGGACAAAGGCTTTATTAAATTTAAACCGGTAGGGGGCATAGATCCCAGGATTCTGATTGCTAAGAGAGTTTTAATCGGCGAACAAAAGATCCCGGGGGTGATCGGCTTGAAGGCTGTCCACCTGCAAAAGCCCGAGGAAAGAAAGCAAGCGGTGAATATCAAAGAGATGTATATCGATATCGGTGAAAAGAGTAAGCAAGCCGTAGAGAAAAGCGTTCATTTAGGAGATTATATCGGATTTGACAGTTCCTATACGCCGTTTGGGGACAAGCTGATCAAGGCAAAAGCGCTGGATGACCGTGTAGGCTGTGCCGTTCTGATAGAGATGTTAAAAGAACAGTATGCGTTTGATCTGTACGCATGCTTTACCGTACAGGAAGAAGTGGGCTTGAGAGGGGCCAAAGTGGCAGCGTATACGGTCCGGCCGGATATGGCCCTTGTCGTAGAAGGCACCACCTGCTCCGATGTTCCCGGGGTAAAAGAGCATGAGCACGCGACAAGTATGGGAGAAGGACCGGCCGTTTCAATTATGGATAGAGCTTCTATTTCCAATAAGACCTTGTCTAAGCTGCTGTACCATCTGGGGGAAAAACATAATATCAAGGTTCAATATAAACGTACTACCTTTGGGGGGAATGATGCCGGGGCCATTCACCTGACCGGAGAAGGCGTGGCTACGGCAGCGATATCGGTGCCGTGCAGGTATATTCATTCGCCTGTATCCGTCATGAACCTGGATGATTTTGAGGCTTGTAAAAAAATCGTAAAATTATTTCTGAAAGAATTGGAAACCTTTGAAATGGAAACTTGGGAGGGAATGAAATGATTGAATTATTGGAGAGATTAACCCAGTGCTATGGTCCGTCGGGAAATGAAGAAAAAATTAGTCATGTCATCTTTAATGAGATTAAAGACGATGTGGACGAAATCCGTGTGGATCTTTTGGGGAACTTGATTGCAAGGAAAAAGGGCAGCGGCAAAAAACTGATGTTTGCAGCCCATATGGATGAAATCGGTGTGATCGTTACATATATCGACAAAGAAGGATTTTTACGCTTTTCAAATATAGGCGGGATTTCCCCTCATTTTTCCTTGTATCAACGTGTACAATTCGGTAACGGGACCGTAGGCGTTATAGGCTATGAAGAAGAACTTGAAGAAATGAAGGATTTAAAGCTGCAAAAGATGTATATCGATATTGGGGCAAAAACCAAAGAGGAAGCAGAACAATTGGTAAGCATAGGCGATGCCGCCTGCTTTATGGGGCAGTTTCATTCTGCACAAAACAGGATTACCACCAAAGCCTTGGACGATAGAGTGGGCTGCTATATTCTGATTGAGACCATTAAGGCCCTGAAAGGTTCTCATCATCCTAACGATTTGTATTTTGTTTTTACCGTTCAAGAAGAAGTGGGCCTCAGAGGCGCAAAGACATCCGCTTTTTCCGTAACGCCCGATTATGCAATTGCAGTGGATGTAACGGATACCGGCGACACGCCCGGTTCAAGAACAATGGCGCTAAAGCTAGGGAAGGGCCCGGCAATCAAAGTAAAAGATAATTCTATTATCACCCATCCTTTTGTCCGCAACCTGATGATTGAGACGGCAAAAGAGAACGATATCGCCTATCAGTTGGAAGTGTTGGAACGAGGCGGTACGGATTCGGGTGCGATACATCTGACCAAAGGCGGCATCCCTTCGGGGGTTTTATCCGTTCCCACCCGCTATATCCACAGCACTGGGGAGACGGCCGACTATGACGATATAACGAATGCCGTTAAGCTTTTGAGTGCGATTGCGGCGAAGTAAAGAGCACCGAAAAGCGGAAAGTTGTAACCATCATGGTATCCGGTACATATATTAATAGTGACTCAATAAAAGTGGGATTTTTCGTCTGGGACGTATTGATCCTGCTGGATATCTTATAGTTAAAATAGTTGCTCATCCTAAACGGCAAGAGCAAATGCTCTCCTTTCAAAAGCAAAACTATCATTTTTTTCCTGCCTTTGTGCAGGATTTTTTCTTGCCCGCATTCAAATTTAGGTTTCAACCAAAATTGATACGCCATTGATTTATAAGATTTCTATTCGCTTACATCGCATATTTATGGTATACTAATAATAATATTCTTTAAAATAATTCATCATCGTACAAGTCATATAAAGGGGGGAAATGTATGAATATTACTTTCTTAGGTGCTGCCAAAACCGTGACAGGGTCATGTTATTATCTTGAGGTTAATAACAAAAAACTGCTCGTAGACTGTGGTATGTTTCAAGGAAATGAGGGAGACAAAAGCTTGAATTTTGAACCTCTGCCTTTTGCAGCCAATGAGTTGGATTATATATTGCTAACCCATTGTCATATAGATCACAGCGGAAGAATCCCGAAACTATATAAGGACGGTTTTGAAGGTGAGGTCATCGCAACAAAGGCAACGGTGGAATTGTGCGAAATCATGCTGCCTGACAGCGGACATATCCAGGAAATGGAGTACGAATGGATTAACAGGAAAAGGCTGCGGGCCGGCAAAGACCCCATTGATCCTCTATATACCCATCAGGATGCCATCGATTGTATGGAATGTTTTAGAAAAGTCAAGTATGATCAATTGATCAAGCTTCCCGGGAAGATGACCGTTCGCTTCAACGATGCGGGACACATCTTAGGTTCGGCGATTTTAGAGCTGTGGGTGAATGAAAACGGACGGGAAACAAAATTTGTATTTTCGGGGGATCTGGGGAATAAAGGGATTCCCATTATGAGAGATCCTTCTATTATTGACAGTGCCGATTATTTATTGATTGAATCAACCTATGGCAATCGGCTGCACCTTGAGAACGAAGATAAAGTGGACAAATTTGTAAACATCATACTGGAAACCATCGAAAGAGGCGGCAATGTAGTTATTCCTTCCTTTGCCGTAGGACGAACGCAGGAAGTCATCTATGAAATTCATAATCAACTTGCCAAATATAAAGATAAAGTAAAAAAGCTGTTCGATATACCGGTGTATGTGGACAGCCCGCTGGCTATTTCGGCTACGGAAGTTTTCCGGAATAATCTGGACTGCTATGATGACGAAGCAAGAGCGTATATTGAAAATGGCCGCAATCCTTTGGAGTTTCCCACGCTTCAATTTACCAGAACTGCTGAAGAATCGAAGGAACTCAATGAAAAAAAAGAGAAAATGATCATTATTTCCGCCAGCGGCATGTGTGAAGCCGGGAGAGTAAAGCATCATCTGAAACACAATCTTTGGAGACCTGAATCCACAATACTTTTTGTCGGGTATAATGCACCGGGAACATTAGGAAGACGGCTGCTGGACGGCGCGGAAAAAGTTAGAATATTTGGTGAAGAGATTTCGGTCAACGCCCGGATAGAATCTATTGACGGTTTTTCCGGTCATGCCGACCAAAAAGGCTTGTTGGACTGGGTCGGTGCTTTTTCCGAGAAGCCTAAAAAAATCTTTATCGTACACGGGGAAGAGAAAAGCCAGAAGGTCTTTGCGCAAAAGATCAATGAGTTGTATAACATTGAGTGTGTCATTCCCAATAAAGGAGAGACCTATTCCGTTACACCGAATAGAGCCATCGCGGCTACGAAGAATGAACAAGCCGAAAGATATCAGTATAACAGGCTTCAATTAATGGAATATGCACAAATGCTTGAAGAAGATATCATGGATCTTTCGGACTATATTAAAACCCTGGTCATGAATGATAACGATGACGATACGGTGGAAATGCTGCTGCATAGAGTAAAAGATTTGGAAAAAAGGGTACATTCGGTGTTAAAATAGCACTTTTGTTTTTAAGAGAAATGTAGTAATATATAAGAGATGGTCAATAACAGATAGGGGGGAATCTTTGCCCTTTGTCTGTTGTTTACCGTTGGGTGCATTAGTTGCGCCCTTTATTGTTTAGCGGTTTGGTAGTACGGGTAAGACGGTTTAAAATTGTATAAAGATAACGCGCTTTAAACTTTACAGTGCATGATTCAAAGTGCCATTTGAAAGTGCGGTATCTGTAATAGGAGGATGGTAGCATGTTAAAATTTATATTGGTCATACTCTACGTAGTATTGATGATCGGTATAGGACTTGTGAGTATGAAGAAAGCGTCTACTTTACAAGATTTCTTTTTAGGCGGACGAAAAATGGGACCGTGGGTTTCGGCTTTTTCTTACGGAACGGCCTATTTTTCAGCGGTTTTGTTTATTGGCTATGCCGGTAAGATCGGATGGAAGTTTGGCCTTTCGGCGATCTGGATCGGTGTCGGTAATGCTTTGCTGGGAAGTCTACTGGCGTGGTTTGTGCTGGCTAGGAAAACAAGAGATATGACACATCGTTTAAACGCTTCAACAATGCCGGAATTTTTTGAGAAAAGATACAATTCTAAAGCGTTAAAGATTTTCTCCGCTCTAATTATATTTATTTTTCTTGTGCCTTATTCTGCTTCCGTGTACGCAGGATTGAGCTATCTTTTCAATGCTATTTTCAATATTGAATACGTATATTGTATGCTGTTTATGGCCGTTTTAACAGCTGTTTATCTGGTGCTGGGCGGTTATGTCGCTACGGTTATGACTGATTTTATCCAGGGATTGATCATGATCTTCGGGGTTTTATTGATGATCGGCTTTGTGGTTTTTAACCCTGAGGTGGGCGGTCTGGCGGAAGGGGTTGCCCGGTTATCGCAGATTCCCGATGACGGACCGCAGTTGGTGAGCATCTTTGGCGGTTCGCACTGGTTTACGCTGGTTTCTTTGATTGTGCTGACCAGCTTTGGGAGCTGGGGATTGCCGCAAATGGTGCATAAATTCTATGCCATCAAAGATGAGAAGTCTATTTCAACGGCGACCGTCGTTTCAACAGGCTTTGCGATGCTTATCGGGTGTGGTGCCTATTTGGTAGGGTCTTTTGGAAGACTTTATTTAAATAATCAGATTCCGCTGGTAGATGGAAAGCCTAATTTTGATATGATTATGCCGGAGCTGCTGCAGGCAGCCCTTCCGGAAGTTGTCTTGAGCATTATTTTACTTTTGGTTCTATCGGCTTCCATGTCGACGCTGGCCTCCATCGTGCTGACCTCCAGTTCGGCGATTGCAATCGATTTGGTACAGGGCGGGCTATGTCCCAATATGAAAAAAGATACGGTCATGCTGCTGATGAGAATCTTATGCCTGGTATTTATTATATTCTCTTTCATTGTGGCCTATAGCCCCAATGGCATTCTGGTGCTGATGTCTTTTTCGTGGGGGACGGTTGCAGGTTCTTTTATAGGTCCGTTCTTGTTCGGCCTCTATTGGAAAGGGGCGACAAAGCTAGGGGCGTGGGCCGGAATGCTGGGTGGATTTTTGACTTCCGTTATTTTAGCCGCTACAAGTCATTTGGATGCATCACAAGCTCCAAAATTCGGAATGATTGCCATGATTGTTTCGGTGGTAACGGTGCCGGTGGTAAGCGTGATAACACCTAAATTTTCTCACAGCCATGTTAAAAATATTTTTAATACCAAGATTCGCAGCACCGTTTCGGTAAGTGTGGATACGGAATCATGACCCATCGAGATATTTAGTGTACGAGTCGAAGGTTGGAAATCAGAGGTTGGAGGTCGAAGTAAAAACTGCTCTGCGATTTTTACTTCGACCTCTGATTTATGACTGTATAGATACAAAGGGGGGTTAAAAATGTTTTGGTCAAAAGAGCAAGAATGTATGTCAAGGGAAGATATGACGGCTTTACAGCTTTACAGACTTCGAAAAACATTGGAAAGGGTTTATCATCAGGTGCCTTTCTATAAGCAAAGATTGGACGCCGTAGGGTTAACACCTGAGAAGGTTTCTTCTCTGAAAGATTTGCAGGAGATACCTTTTACGACTAAAGAAGATATACGTCAGCACTATCCTTACGGCCTGTTTGCGGAACCGATGAAAAAAATTGTCAGGGTTCATGCATCTTCCGGAACCACTGGAAAGCCCACTGTTGTGGGATATACCAAAAATGATTTGAATACTTGGGCGGATTTAGTTGCCCGGGTCATCATGATGGGGGGAGGCACCGAGGAAGATGTAGCACAGGTGGCGTTCGGATATGGTTTGTTTACGGGTGCTTTTGGCCTGCACTACGGTCTTGAAAAAATAGGGACTACCGTTGTACCCGTTTCAAGCGGAAATACCGAGAAGCAGCTCATGTTGATGAAAGATTTCGGTACAACCATTTTGATCAGTACACCGTCTTATGCGCTGTATATGGCGGAAGTAGCACAGGAAACGGGCATCGGAAAGGATGACCTCAAACTCCGTGTCGGACTTTTCGGGGCCGAAGGTTCTACGGAAGAGATGAGAAGCGAATTGGAATCCCGATGGGGCATTCTTGCAACCGAAAATTATGGGTTGAGTGAGATTATGGGCCCGGGGGTATCGGGAGAATGCATGCATAAAAAAGGTATGCATTTTGCAGAAGATCATTTTATCCCGGAAATTATTGATCCCGATACGGGCAACGTGTTAAATTGGGGTGAAAAAGGAGAATTGGTCATTACGACGATTACCAAAGAAGGGTTCCCGTTATTAAGATACAGAACCAAAGACATTACCTGGCTTTCCGATGAAACCTGCGATTGCGGCAGAACCCTTGCGAGAATGGCAAAAGTGCAGGGCAGAAGTGACGATATGCTCATTATTAAGGGGGTGAATGTTTTTCCTTCTCAGATTGAGAGTGTACTGATGGGTATAGAGCACATCGGCCCCCATTACCAGATCATCGTCGATAAAAAAGGGTTTGTCGATACGCTTGAAGTACAAGTAGAACTAGTGAATGGCAGCATATTGGAGAAATTCAGCGAGCTTGAAAAGCTTGAAGCGACCATTCGGCATAAGCTTTATACGGTTTTGGGGCTGGAGGCAAAGGTAAAATTGGTTGAGCCGAAATCGTTAGAACGTTTTGTGGGCAAAGCAAAAAGGGTTATAGACTTACGCAAAGTATAAATGGTATAATAATAGTAACATCGGGGTTGTTGGGAGTAAAGAGCGGAGACAGACCATTCCTGCCTTCCCCCCCTTACTCGTCAACGCAATTAGACTACTACTCATTACTCATTATTAGTTATTCATTATTCACTATTAATTAATCACTGTAGGGGGTTCCTTATGAAAAAGTTAATGTTAGGGAATGAAGCGGTTGCCAGAGGGGCTTATGAAGCCGGTGTAACGGTTGTGTCTTCATATCCCGGTACACCGAGCACGGAAATTACCGAAGCAATTTCCGAATATGATGAAATATATTCGGAATGGGCACCGAATGAAAAGGTGGCGATGGAAGTAGCCATTGGCGCAAGCATTGGCGGTGCCAGGGCCATGAGTGCCATGAAGCATGTAGGGTTAAATGTGGCGGCCGATCCGTTGTTTACGGCTTCCTATACGGGGGTAAAAGGCGGATTGGTTTTTGCAGTGGCCGATGACCCGGGTATGCATAGTTCTCAAAATGAGCAGGACAGCAGACATTATGCAAGAGCATCAAAAACATTGATGCTTGAGCCGTCGGACAGTCAAGAAGCGAAAGATTTTACGACAAAGGCTTTTGAGCTCAGTGAAAAGTTCGATACGCCGGTATTGGTCAGACTTTCTACCAGAATATCTCATTCGCAGAGTTTGGTAGAATTGAAGGATAGGGAAGAGGTATCGTTAAAATCCTATGAAAAAGATTTTCAAAAATATGTGATGATGCCTGCAATGGGACGCAAGAGGCATGTTGTTGTAGAGGAACGAATGAAAGCACTGCAAGAATATGCGGAGCATTGTGACTTGAATAAAATAGAATGGGGAGATCGAAAGATCGGTGTTATTACTAGTGGAATCGCATATCAGTATGCAAGGGAGGCATTGGGTGATGTATCCTATCTAAAGCTGGGAATGGTGTATCCTTTGCCTGAAAAGCTGCTCCTTGAATTTGCCGGTCAGGTAGAGACCCTTTATGTGGTGGAAGAACTGGACCCTATCATTGAAGATCACTGTAAAAAGTTAGGTATTTCGGTTATCGGTAAAACCCTTTTCCCATTGACAGGAGAATTCAATGCGGAGATGATTAGGGAAAATATATTGGGGATCAAAGCACAAGAATCTTTTAAAATAGAAGCAGATATTCCGGTCAGACCACCGGTGATGTGTCCGGGATGTCCACACCGCGGGATGTATTATGTGCTTAACAAATTGAAGCTTGTTGTAAGCGGAGATATAGTTTGTTATACCCTGGGGGCATTACCTCCGTTGCAGTCCATGGATACGTGCGTGTGTATGGGCGCCAGTGT
>JAKSBV010000100.1 GCA_022360955.1 Bacillota bacterium | reverse complement strand
ATATACCTATACTGATCAAAGATAGTAACGAGAACGTTATATCCCGTATGTATTTCGGCAAGGATAGAAGAATATTTCTTGTTACGGGGTTTGATGAGAACGACAACCCCATTTTAGAAGACGCATTGAACACAGGATTAGCTAAAAACAGCGTATATCATATAGGTTTTATGATCAATACGAAGAATAATACCCAATCCATTGTAATCGTTCATGACAATCAGACCTATACGTTGAAGGATAAGCCGCTTTTAATGCCTGCGGATAGTGTAGGGGCTTTGCAGGTGCACCAGCATTACATGTTTAATAATAACGGCTTTATCTACCTGGACGATGTAAGGGTGGAAGAGTCGGCCGTCCATAAGATGTTCCTGAGATTGGCCGTTCAAAATGCGCAAAAAGTTTTGGCGGATGCAAGGGTGGGCACGGAAATAGGATTCTACCCCCAGACAGCGGTCGATGCGTTCCAAGCCGAAATTGATTTGGCAAACGGTGTACTGGACAGCAGTACGTCGACCCAGGCCCAGGTGGATCAGGCGATTATTGACCTTAACCTTGCAGAAGACAATTTTAAAGGGAGCAAAAATCCGGCTTCGGCCACGGTTAATATTGATTCCTCGAAAGGTCATGCCATCCCCGAAGGATTGAGCGGTGCCAATGTAAGAAATGTGGATCAAGCATGGAACTATACATCCCCTGAATTTAAGGAAGGCGCTGCCACCATCAATCCGGGATTTCTCCGCTATTTTTCAGGGGCCGTAGCTAAATCACTCAACATGAGAACCGGCCTTTATGAAATGGAATGGGTGGAGATGTTCAGAAGCGGAAAGGAATACGGCGGTCAGCTTAATTCCGCGAAGAAGACATACGTCAAAGGGCCTCAAAGACTGAGCGACTACTATAAGAAGCTGTTGGGCCCCTTGGGTATTAAGCTGGTTATAACCATAAACGGTTTTACGGACAGTCCTGAGTCGGCAGGTGCCATTGCGAAGTTCTGTAAGGACAATCATATTGAAGTTGAGATGTACCAGTTATGTAATGAACCGTACTTTTTTGATCTTTCCACCAATAAAAACAAGTTCCACTTCAATAACGGT
>JAKSBV010000181.1 GCA_022360955.1 Bacillota bacterium | reverse complement strand
TCAAACGCACGCTCATCAATGACTTTTACCCCAAGTTGATTTGCTTTATCCAACTTGCTTCCCGCTTTTTCTCCTGCCAGCACATAAGACGTTTTCTTGGAAACGCTTCCCGACACTCTTCCTCCGCATTTTTCAATCATTTCTTTGGCCTGATCACGGGTATAATTGGCCAATGTACCGGTTATTACAAAAGTAAGGCCTTCCAAATGATTATCTTTTTTATCACCGTTATGTTTACTTGTAAAGTTTACCCCTGCACTTCTAAGCTTTTCGATCGTATCGATCGTTTGCTCTTGTTTAAAGAACCTAACCACGCTGACTGCCATCTTTTCGCCTATTTCATGTATCCCTGCAAGCTGCTCTTCTTCCGCTTGCGCCAAATGATCTATCGACTCAAAATGTTCGGCTAAAATTTGAGCAGCCCTTTGCCCTATTAGCGGAATGCCAAGGCCGAACAACAGGCGGCTAAGATCATTGTCTTTACTGTTCTCAATAGCATTTAAAAGATTTTGGGCAGATTTTTCACCCATTCTTTCCATCTTCACAAGCTCGTCAAAATCCAGATTGTAAAGGTCTGCCGCACCTTTAATCAGCTCTTTATCAAGCAGCTGCTGTATAATAGCCGGGCCCAGCCCCTCGATATCCATTGCATTTCTGGCGGCAAAGTGAATAATATTTCTCAAAAGCTGTGCAGGACATTCTATCCCCGTACATTTTGTTACCGCTTCCCCTTCTTCTTTTATTATATCTGCATGACATACGGGACATTGCGTGGGCATATGGAACTCCTTTTCGTCCCCTTTTCTTTTGTCTGCAACGACTTCTACAACTTCGGGAATAATATCCCCGGCCTTTTGCACGATAACCGTATCCCCGACACGTATATCCTTCTGCCTGATGTAATCGATATTATGAAGGGTAGCCCTGCTCACCGTACTACCTGCCAGCTTAACAGGCTCAAGCTCCGCATTGGGCGTTAAGGCCCCTGTCCGGCCTACCTGCACATATATATCTTTAATAACGGTTTTCTTTTTTTCAGCGGGAAATTTGTAGGCCGCCGCCCATCGAGGACTTTTTGAAGTACTGCCTAACACCTCCCGCTGGGCCAAACGATTTACTTTTACAACGGCACCGTCAATTTCAAAAGGCAGCTCATTTCGCTTTTCTCCTAATTGCAAAATCTCCTCATATACATCGCTCATACGATGAAAAACCGGATATCTGTCAATGACTTTGAACCCCTGACCTTGCAAGTACTTTAACCCTTCCGTATGGGTAGAAAACGCCTTTCCCTCTATCTGTTGAATATTAAACACAAGAATATCCAGCTTCCGCTGTGCGGTAATCGCAGCATTCAATTGTCTTAACGAGCCGGCCGCAGCATTCCTCGGATTCGCAAATAGAGGCTGCTCCAATGCTTCCCGCCGTTCGTTCAATTTTAAAAAATGGTCCCTTGCAATGAACACTTCACCCCTTACTTCAAGAAAAGGAATACTTTCTCTTAATTTTAAAGGGATTGTCTTAACGGTTCTCAAGTTTTGGGTGATATCTTCGCCGACGCGTCCGTCTCCACGGGTAGAACCCCTTACAAACCTTCCGTTTTCATATTCCAGCGAAACGGAAACGCCATCTATCTTAAATTCAACAACATATTCCACTTCCTGCGACTGCAGTGTCGTTCTGACCCGCTGATCAAAATCAAATAACTCTTTTTCATTAAAAACATCTGACAAACTCTGCATAGGTACATGATGGACCACCGTGTCAAACCCTTCAAGAGGCTGCCCCCCTACTCTTTGTGTCGGCGAATCCGGCGTAATCAACTCCGGATACCGGCTCTCCAAGCTTTCCAATTCCTTTAAGAGTTCGTCAAATTCAGAATCGTCGATCTCCGGACTATCTTCCACATAATACTTATAACTATGATATTCGATTTGCTCTCTCAATTTCTCTATGTTTTCTTTCACAATCTCTCTGCCCATCCAATCCATTCCTCCAAAAAAAAATAGTAGTACAATATTAATATTATACCACTATTTATAGTCACTACAAGGCATTATTTAATTTAAAAAGTCCCGTCTTATCCCTTATATCCATAAAGCGCCAAGATGGCGTCTGCTTTGTCAGCATCAACATGGTTAACAACTTCCAAATCCTTCAGCTTGCCAAAAGTTTCTGCAAGCATTTTATCCACCCATCCTGTCTTTAAAAGTCTGGCACAACATTGATAAACAGTCATATCAAAAATGCCCTTTTCTTGACACATAAAGACATATGTCCATAAATTAGCAGACGTTAATCGTTTATAAAGGCCCTCATCCGATGCGCATATTTTATTTACTTTGTGAATCTTCTGCTGTTTTAGCCCGACATTAACAATTTGATTGGCATACTGCTGAGGACACTCATGATCGGGGATGCCGGAGAATAGGCCTGCAATTTCAGCATTATCGTATATCTCCGAATCTATTTCAGATACCTTTTTGATCAATACCCACCTCAAAAGATCCGATATACCCGGCATACGCACACAAGCATTATATATTCCGCCGGTTTCTTTCGGCTGATTTGCATCATCATCTACAGATAAATAATAAATACATAATAGCAAATTGACGACCCGGTTGTCCGGTTCACGGACGGAAGAGCTCCCTTCTCTATAACGCCGAAGCATTTTATGCACCGCATATAATAACGTCAGCTGGGAAAGAAAAGAGGCCATTCTGGTTTTGATCCCGTCGCTTTCGTAATAGTCACTCAACGCTCTGCCAAGCTTAAGCTTATAAATATTCTTTTTCTCAATCTCTGCGGCGTGTCTATCATATAATTTAACCGCTTTTAAAAATTTGCCTCGAAAGACATAGGCCTTGATTAATCCTATAACAGCAACGGTATACTGCCGATTTAATGTTAACGCTTTCTGAAAACAGTCCTCGGCTTTTTTATACTGGCCCGCATCCGAAAAAAGTTTTCCTCGGCAATAATGTCCGTACGCTTTATGAGGATGTCTTTTGACATAGTTTTCATATTTGATCACTCTTATATCCCATCGTATATTTTCATCTGACATATTTGCCCCTCCGCATTAATCCAACATTCCATCTATTTCGGTAAGATAGTCGTTAATGATCTTTTGCACATTGGAATCCTTAATAATAATGGATATTTCAATCCGCCGGTTCTTCTGTCTCGCCGTTTCGGAACGCCCTGCACTGATGGGCCGGAATTCCGAATAACCGGTAGCCGCAAAATATTTCCCGTATTTGGTTTCAAGTCTGGGATTAGATGACATTATAAAATTCACAACCGTCGTGGCTCGTTTGGTAGAAAGCTCTCTATTATACTGCGCATTTCCCGTATCATCCGTATGCCCTTCTATATTGATCGCATCAATACTGGCTCTGACGTTAGCATCATCCAGCACCTTCTCAAAAGCCATGGCAAACTGTGCCAACAACTCTTTACCCTCATTTTTAATGGTATAGGAATTATAGTCAAACACCAGGCTTTCGTTGATAATGATATTGGCATTATCCCCGATCGTTACCAATTGCTCCCCCTGTTCATTGGTGCTGCCTATTTCTTTCTCTATGGAATCCTTCACCTTTTCCAAAATATCCAGTCTTAATACCGCAACCTGTTCAAGCTTGGTACGCAGATTTCCCAGTTCTTCATTACTGGACGCAATGATCTTTCGCTGCTCTTCAATTTCCTTTTGGGACAACTTGAGCATCCTTTCCCCTCGCTCTACCTCTGCACGGGTTCGGTCCACCTCATCTTCAATTAATTGGAGCCTTTCTTCCGCCTTGGAAATTGCCTGTTTTTTAGCGACCAGGTCTTTCTCGGTTTCATCTAACTGCAGCTCAAGAAATTGTAAATTCTTACCCGTTATAATATTTTGAATATAGGCCAAAAGCATTAGAACGAACAATACCAATGCTATGGTAGACATTACATCTGTGAAAGAAGGCCAAAAACTTTGAATCTCTTGATCCTTCTTGAAATTTCTTCTTCTGATTTTCAATACCTCACCCCCCGTTTTAGTTGACAGTTGGCAAAGGATCGTTGACCGTTAAAAACTCAAATGCATCGAATACCCATTGAATGAAAGAATTCAATATCATCTTAACCTTCAACCTTCAATCCCTCTTTGATTTCTTCCAACTGTTTGTCTATTTTGGTAACTGCCACTTCATTATAAGTCAGTACTTGGTCCGGGAGCATTGAGATAGTTTTGGCCAGTATTTTTTCGTTCTCTCTAAATTGGTTAAGCAATTCATAGGTCTCATGGAACACATCTTTCATATTTTCGGAAATGCTGTGGGAAACCGCCTTTGCATTATCCGCAAGACCACTGGAAAATGTCTGTGTCGTCTTTTCCCCAATCATTTTAATATCATTATCCAATTTTGCCGTTAATGCATTAAATCTTTGTTCATACTGCTGCACGTATTCTATACGGGCACCCATGTCCTTGTTTAACATTTGTCCCAGTTCCTTGATCGATAAAACACTTGCCTGCACTTCTTGTACAAGATTGATAATACTTTTGAGCACTTGCTTGTTATACGCCGTCATCTCTCCCGACGCTTCCCTAATATTATTCGAGAAGGTCTCAAGGGCTTCATAATTTTGTGCAATAATTTTGGAAGTGCCGCTGATAACCTCCGTTGCTTTCACGAAGCTAACATCCATTCTTTCAATATTGTTTCTCAGGTTAAAATTAAATTCGCTGAAATCTCGGATATTGTCTGAAAAATTCTTCAAGGACTGATCGAATTTTTCCACCGTATTATCCAGCGTTCTCGAAGAAAATTCAACCTCCATAACCACATGAGAAAGCTTTTCTCCGAAGGTTTCAACAGTATGTTGAAGAGTGTTCTCAATTTTTTCACCGAATTCTACAAACGTAGTTCTCAGAATATTGTTCATCATCGTATATTCCGTCTGCTTGTCCTTCGAAAGCACCAACGCTACCGTGTTATCCAGATATTCTTCAATATCAACCATTAAGTGTTCCCGCGCTTCTTCTACATTATAAACAATGTTAAATACCGTCAATATTACGGAGCAGGCAATACCGAATAAACTGGTTATAAACGCGATGGCCATTCCGGAAACCGCATCCAAAAGCCCGGTTACAATGGAATCAAAACTACTCAAGATGTCCGGATTGCTGGCCGGATCAAGTAGCTGCACAAGGTGCCCCACCGAAAACGTCAAACCCAAAAATGTTCCCAGCAATCCCAATACGATAAGCAGTGAAACGGAATGTTTGACAAATCTTTCTCCCACATTTAATATTCTCAATTCCAAGTTAAAACACTTTTCAATAATGGCCTGCGTATTGACTTCACTGTAATTGCCCGTGGCAGCACTTTTATAATCTTCCGCAATTCTATTCAATACTTGTGATTCGTATTGTCCATTTCTGCGTTGAACACGATCATTCAAATCACTTTGAATTTTGATATATTTCTTACGAATCATCAAATTAATAATCACCGCACTGATAAAAATAACTACAATCAGTATGATAATCAGCCATGCCGTAGGATGCAATTGTTGCTGTAATCCTGAAAACATAAATAACCTCACTCCTTCGTTTTATCTTTGGTTACGTCATTGAACGCAGTGAAATTCTGCCGGAAGCCCACGGGTTCAATGCCTTAAAATCTTACTTGAAATTTTTATCATTATACCTTAAACTTGTTACAAAACTATTATCTTTACATTAAGAGCTGTTTAAAAATAGCATATACTGTAACGGCCCCCCTCATATTATGTTGCCTACACAGAAATACCCTAAAATATTTGACGTAATTTGCAAAAAAAAGTTCGATATTTTGAGAATTTTTTATAACACCGAGCTGTTTATTTTTCACCCGGATAAGGTACTATGTCAGAACCTTCTACATTGATGTACTGATGGGGTACTATGCCTACAATAATGGTTTGGGCCACCGGGACGGTAGTTGTAACCTCCGCAGAGCTGTTCATCATAGGCAGCAATACCTTTACCCTGCCTTTTACGACAAGGGATATCTCATGCTTCGTTTGATTGATCCCCGCCGCTTCAAAACTGCTGGTGAAATCCGTTTGCGCACTCCCTATGGGCATAAGGCGAATAGGAATTTTCGGTCCCCATCCCGAAAGAACCTCACTGTTAATTACATTACCCACTCGTATATTGATCAGTGTGGAGTCTATACTAAAAATTTCCTGCTGTACACGTATGGCAATATCGGACTTTAACTGATTCATTTTGATGATATTTGCCTGTAATGCCGTAATTTGTCCCTCATGGTTTGTTTGAAAAGTTATCAAATCCTCATATTTAAGATTTTGTTCATTGATTTGCTCATATATCACCCGGTTAATAGCTGCCGTAGCAATATACCTGGCCCTTACCTCCGCCATCGAAAGGATCGTAGGCTTTATTCTTTGATTGAATAAAGAAAACGCGTACAACAATAACAAAAACACAAGGCCGATCATAAGTGCCGTGCTGAGCCTTTTTTGTCTTTTCTGTCTCTTAAATCGTATTCTATATCTAAAGCCTCTCCCAAAACCTCTATAACGCCATATACGCATACCGAAACCTCCCCTATTATCATATGACAATACAGGAGGTTTGTTCCTATAATTTATATAAAAATATTAAATCTTAGCCTTACACGGCAGCAATATCGTAAAAATAGAACCTTTTCCTTTTTCACTGTTAATATCAATACTTCCGCCATGCTCTCTGATGATTTGAAAACAAAGATTTAACCCCAAACCCGTCCCATTTTTTTTGGTAGTAAAGAAAGGCGTTCCGATTTTTGCTCTATCCTCATTCGATATGCCCTTCCCGTTGTCGGCAATATTGATAAACATTTCATTTGCTGTCTGATCAAACCCCGTGTTAATTTTGAGTAACGGCTTTTCTATCTCCGCCATCGCTTCTATTGCATTTTTACTAATATTCAGCAGCACTTGTTTGATCTGCGCTTCATCCCCCATCACTCTTTCTTCTTGCGGCGAAAGATCGACCTGAACCTCTACCCCCCTGATAAATGAAGAATTGACCAGCATGCCTTTGAGGGAATGTACCAATTCATTAAGCGAAATCTCATGCAAAACGGGCGCACGGGGTTTGGCTAACGATAAGAAGTCACTAATAATTCTATTTACTTCATTCGTCGCTTTATCAATTTTTTGAGCATATTCTATCAATTGCTGATCCTTGGCTTTTAAAACAAGCAGCTGACTGGCCCCTTTAATTGTTGTTAAGAAATTCTTTGTTTCATGTACGATCCCCGTACCCATTTGTCCTAACAAGGCCAGCTTTTCCTGCTGGATTAATTTTTGCTGTTCCTGCTTCACATTGGTTATATCCTTTGCGACAAAGATATACCCAATAATTTTTTGCTCCCCGTTGAGAATGAGTGTGCAATCGGCAAGCAGTTCCTTTTTATTGCATTTTTTAGTTATCACAGAAATTTCATAGCGGCTTTTGTGCCCTATTTCTCCATTTTTTCTTGGCTGCGGCAATTCTTTCGCTGTCAATTGCAATTGTTCCACAATACTCTCCAGCTTTACACCTATAACATCTTTTGCTGTCATTTCGGCCGCCTCTTCAAAAGCGCTGTTATACATTACTATATTCTTATGACTATCGGTAATAACGACAATACTGCCAATGGCGTTCATGATCATTTGGGTCTGCATAGACAATTCATCGGGCAGATGAGGTATATGGAGATTGGAGGCCGACTGTTTTTGGTAGGGATAGGTAATGACACTTACAAAAATGCCTTTGAACAGATAATAATAATAAACAACCTTGAAGGTATGTCCCAGAATACTCCAAAACGAAGTGATTTCACCCTGTAAAGAAAAACTGATTTTTGCCGGTATTACAATCAGCAACGCCATGAAAATATCCTTATATATCAGGATATCTCTATCATTGATACTTTTACATAAAACACATAAACATATCAGGAATAATACCATAAAGATAGATTCGCAAAAGATCATAAGCGGTGTCGGCCCTTTTTTTGTAACCAATGCGGGGAATAATTGGGGAAAATACAAAACAAAATAGGAAAGTCCTATTGCCAATGTGCTTGAAACGATTAAGCCTACCCGTCTATCTATCTTGAAGTAAAATAACTTAAAAGAAATAATCAGTAATATCATGACTTCCGAAAAATTTCTCAACAGCCAGTACTTTGTCGATAATCCGAAATAACCTTCAAAGCAAAATTTGAAATCTGCATAAAAACAGATATGGAAAATATTAAATATCGCTACCGTTAAAAATCCGAATCCGATAATATCGTAGACGAAGGAATGATGAGACACATACCAGATAACAATAAATGTGGCTATGGCTATAAATGCGCAGATTAATTCCAAAACCGTATGGGCTAAGGCCGCATTTTTAGCCCATAATGTTGCGTATAAAACAGAGGCTATGATAACACTTAATGATAATACTCCGACATAACGTATGAATAAGCTCTTGAATGTAACCGGTTCATCTTTTGTCTGAATGTTTAAAGTGTTTAAGTCCATCGTTGTCTCCTCACTGTCATAAATTTTGTTTTATTGTGTTTTCATGACTCTCCTGTGGAAATTGCTAGGACATCTCTATTTTATACCATAAAATAAAACGTATACATAATCCTTTATCATTATACCATAATATGAAAAAATTTCTCAACTCTTTTAGGAAAAGATTATATATTTCAAGCATATATTGTGAAACCCTTCAATAGTAATGAGTCTTTACTGACCTTAACCGGCATGGAAGTTCTTAAAGATAAACATAAAGTGGATATTTAAGATATAGATAACGCACTGTAACGTTAGAAATATAATAGTACTCCAGCAACAGGTATTCCGACTCTAAGAGCTTGTATTGCTTGCTTCGGGCGGGCTTCAAAACTCGCTGGCGCTCAGACAGTTGAAGCCGCTTTTCCTTCGCTTCGCAAACAATCTCTAAGATTCTCCATAAGGTTACTTCCATACCATTATATTTCTATCTATAATGTGCAATACCTATAGACAGCGAATTTATCTTTGAACAAAAAACACACGTTCATCGTTGTTTAATGTATTCTAAGACTGCAGTCCCCTATCTTTAGTAATAGCAACCATTCGCTGCAAGCATCGGAAATCCAGGATAAAACAGGGGATAAAAAAGGACAAACACCTTGATGACGGATTCCGCCGTCATCGGAAGGTGTTTGTTTGTATTCTATATTATGCCGTAAACCGGAACGCTTACGTCTCTTCGGATATCTCCCAGTTGTGATACACATTTTGCACATCATCGTTATCCTCTAACAAATCTACAAGCTTGGACATTTTTTTAACATCATCTTCATCGGTCAACTTTGTCATTGTCTGCGGAACCATTTCCAGACCTGCAGACGCAAAGACATATCCTTTCTCCTCAATGGCTTCCCGAACCTGCGAGAAATCTTCCGGAGCCGTGATAATCTCAAAATATTCATCTTCTGCGGAAAAGTCCTCTGCCCCCGCCTCCACTGCTTCCATCATAAACTCGTCTTCATCTATGTTGTCCGGTCTTTCCACAATCATAACGCCCTTTTTATCAAACATAAAGGATACACAACCGGAGGTGCCTAAGTTTCCGCCGTATTTATCGAAAAGATGCCTCATATCACCTGCAGTTCTATTTTTATTGTCGGTCATTGTTTCTACAATAACCGCTACGCCCGACGGTCCATAGCCTTCATAAACAATTTCTTCATAATTTGCCCCATCTACATCACCGGAAGCTTTTTTGATGCTTCTCATAATCGTATCGTTGGGCATATTATTGGCCTTAGCATTTGCAATAACGTCTTTCAGCTTTGAATTGACGTTCGGGTCAGGACCCCCTTGCTTGACCGCTACCGCTATTTCCCTTCCGATCTTTGTAAACATCTTGCCCCGCTTTGCATCCATTTTTTCTTTTTTGTGCTTAATATTCGCCCATTTAGAATGTCCTGCCATACGATCATCCTTCCCGTTACTTAAGAAATGCAGAAATAATAAATTCCGCATTTATTGTAACATAAGTTGTCATGAATCCGCAAGATAAAAAATAGCGTGTCAAGGGGACGGTTTTTCCGATAGACTTTGGAAAGTGTGTCGAAAGAATCGTCCCCTTGGCATAGCAAATGCTACAATATTAACAATGCTGCCGCAATCATCATTTCCATCCCTATGTTTCTCCTAACAGCAGCATTTCTGTGCGCGATACTCATATTGACAGGCGTACTGCGAGATACGTAATCACTCTTGTTAATTCTACCAAATGAAAATAGCCCAAAGCCATATTTCCTGTCTCTGCCCACTGTGCCTAAATCTTCTGCATAGACGTGAAGCAACAATCGTATTTCTTCCGGCGTAAGTCTTCTCTTATACCTTGCGACACCTTTTGCCTGTAACAAGGCAACCGCACCGGTGATAATCGGTGTTGCCATAGAGGTTCCGCTCAAGGTTGCATACTTGCTGTCAAGATAACAAGAATATACATCCTTTCCTGCTGCCGCAATTTCCGCTTCCGTTCCCACCGAACTAAAGTCAGCACGTCTCTTATTCATATCTACAGCCGTAACCGCAATAGTTTGATCAAATTTTGCCGGGTAACCGATTGTATTCGCATCGGCGCTTTCGCCATCCCCTCGATTGCCTGCCGCACAAACTAACGTAATCCCCTGATTGTAAGCTTGGGATATGATTTGCTGATATCCTTGATCGGCCGTTTGAGCTGAAAAAGACATATTGATTACATCTACATCTCGTTCCATCATCCACTGGATACTTTTAGCAATGGCGTCGAATTCGGCATATCCTTCCTTATCAAATGCTTTTGCAATATACAGATCCGCTTCGGGTGCTACACCGACGACACCCAGGTTGTTACGCTCCGCAGCTACAATACCGGCTACATGTGTACCATGTCCATTATCATCCAAAACATTTTTTCTTTCGGAAGATGTAAAATTCACATAATCTTTTACACGTGTTTTTAAATCAGGGTGATTGAGGGCTACACCGGTATCAATAACACCAACTTTTATCCCGGCTCCCTTGGTTTCTGCCCATTCCAGAGGTCCTCCTACCATTTTGACACCGTAGTCGATAACTTCTCTTCGCTGAGATGTTTTTACATCGAGGACCTTAAAGTCACTTAAATTCGACCTCAATTTTATTCCCTCCAATTTTAAAATAATGACCTGCTAAGGATAGCCAACTTTAAACCTTAAAATACTATTTATACAAACAACGACGATTCTACGTTTTTTGTGTAAATATAAATCCGATTTTAAAGTTGGATATCTATATAGATAGCACACTGTAAAATTGGAAATATAATCGTACTCCAGCAACGGGTATTCCGAATCTAAGAGCCTGTAGTGCTTGGATTAAGGTAAGGGGACACACCGTACCGGAAGCCGAATCATTGCATTGATTTTTTCTGTTGGGTTATATTCCGACCTCCACCCTCTGACCTCCGATCTCCGGTTGATAAGGTTGCCTCCATACGATTATATTTCTAGTTCTAGTGTGCGTTATCTATAAAGATAGCGCACTTTAAACCTTCAAACACATTTGAACAAGGACGTTTTAAAAAATACATGATTCATTTTGCTTATGTCCAATACTGATAAAACCCCAAGGATATTGAAGGCCTTCAATTTTAATCGGATTTTACTGTATAAAATGACCTATATCCACTCTATTTTTTTGAAACGCTTTCTAATCTGTTATGCATTTACTCAAAACAGCATAGTTACAGTCCAGGTGGTCTGTTCAAATATATGCTCCGTTTTAAAGCACGGTATCTATATATAATATGCAGATCATGCTTATGGTGACAGTACATAATGTAATAAAATTAAAGTTATAAAATAAAAATTTTTAAAATCATAAAATCTTTGAATAAAGATTTTATGTAAAGCTTAAACTATGAATAGATAAATGTCATTTTAAAGCTGGGTATCTATAATCATAAACAAAGAGGTGTAAAAAAAGTGGAATCTACAACCTATATCCGAAGCAAATATACTGCCTCGGTGCTAGATGCAATGGATACAATGGTATTAAAATCATTATTTTCTTTTGATTCCCTTGAAGGGACAAGAGAAGAAAATTATCTTGACGTGTTGCAAGACGCACTCTATTTATACAAAAATAAAGATTGTATCAAAACCTGCAAGTTGTGCCGGCGTTCCGAACTGATCCTTGAGGAATGGTATAATGATGTGATTTGTATGAATTGTTACACAAAAAGAAATAACCGTACACGCATACAAGAATTGTTAAGACAATAGAAAAAAGAAGGGTACAGCTGTCCCCTTCTTTGGTCTTATCTATTGTTGTAATAAATACCACTTATTAATATCATTGTATAAATTGGTGCTGATGGGATTAATATCTCCCCGCAGTCTCCCATTATATATCACCGCAGAGGTTCTGAAATAAAGGCTTATATACGGCACATCTTCTACGATCAGCTTTTGCAGCTTGGCATAGGCTTGTTTGCTCTGGGCAGCATCAACGGCACGAAATGTCTGAAAAAGCAAATCGTCCATTTCAGCATTGCGATAAGAAATAAAATTAGTCCCTCTCTCTATCTCCTCGGAATGAAATGCAAAGGACAAATCCATACTTGGCGCAAGATCAAATCCTGTCAAAACTGCATCAAAATTTTTTGTATCAACCATCTCTTTTAAATCGTCCCATGGCGCCTTCTTTAAGGTAACGTTCATCCCGATATCCTTTAAATGGGCCGCTATCATTTCCGCCGATTTCTCTCTTATCATATTCTCATTATTGGTAACGAGTTCAAAGGCAAGGGGCGTGACAACTCCTTCAATCTCTTTATCCAAAACACCATCATTATCCGAATCGGTCCATCCGGCCTGATTAAGCAGTTCTATCGCTTTTTCACGATCAAGCCAATAGCTATAGGCAGATTCGTCATATAGGGCTGTTCCCGGCATCATAGGTACATCCGATAACCTTGCATGGCCCAGAAGCACTTCATCAATGATTGTCTCCCGGTCTATTGCATAGGCCATAGCTTTCCGGACAGCCTTGTCACTTAAAACATTGTGGTTAAAATTAACACCTATAAATTCATAGGCACCGGTAAGGAACTCCTTTGTTCTTATATTTTCCTTGCCATTATATTTCTTCCAATCAACAACATCCGTAACTACAAAATCCGCTTCTTTTGCTTCAAGTGCATACAATGCGGTTTGATTATCCGGCATCAATCGAACAATGACTTCATCAATATAAGGACTTTGGTCCTTCCACCATGTGTCACTTGCCTTTAATTTAATCTCTTTCATCGGAGTATACTCGGCAAACCGATAGGGACCTGTGCCAATCGGTTTAAAGTCTTGATCAACACTTTTTATTTCTAAGCCTTGAAGCTGGTGTTTGGGTAAAACGGGGAAATACATCATTCTGATAAACCCGCCGTAGGGCCGATTTAACACCACCCTAAAAGTATATTCGTCTACAACCTCAAAACGGGTAACAGACTGAGTATTATATTGATAAACCGAATCATACCGCTTATCGTTAATCGCTTTAAAGGTAAAATCAACATCATTTGCGGTCAATCCTGTACCATCGTGCCACTTGACATCCTTTCTCAACTGAAATGTCCATGTCATGCCATCGTCGGAAACCTGCCAGCTTTCAGCAAGACCGGGGACTACATTCAATTGATCGTCAAATGTAATTAAACTATCATATATTAAACCCAATACCTGTATGTTAGAATTGCTTTTTGTAAGCAAGGGATGAAGGGTATCTGCATTATAGGACTGCAACGTTAGTGTTCCTCCCCTTACCGGTCCCGTATCTTCTGCTTTTTCCTCTTCTTGAGGTTGTGTCTCCCCTTCGGAAACTTGTCCGGTCTGTTCACAGGCACATGCCCCGCATAATAATATCAATATGAGTGCAAAAAAAGCGATTTTTTTAACAAGTGTATTTCTCAAAATATATTTAAACCTCCTTGAAATCCAATGGTATTGGTCTTGCTTGTCTTCCTTTCAATTTTAAAGATCATGAGCAATGTTTAACCGTCAACTTTTTTGAGCATCATTATTGCTGCCAAACTCCCTGTCTTTCCTTTATTGCCTCTATGGGAAAAATAAATATGCCTATTGCAACAGGTACATTCTTGTGCCAGTGTAATATTTCTCTCGCGAATACCTATTTCTTTAAACTGCAATATATTGGCCGTCCAAAGGTCTATATGATATTTGCCGTTTTGCTTTTCTTCAATAAAACCTTTGGCACAAGGTCCGTAGGCCTTGTAAAAAGCCTCTGCTACCGGTCGGTCAACCTCAAAATGACATTTCCCTATGGAAGGACCTATTGCCGTAAGTATATCCTCAGCGCGACATCCGTATTCATTTATCATTTTACCTATGGCTTTCTTGCCTATTTGTTTCACCGTCCCCCTCCAACCGGAATGGACAAGGGCAATGACTTTTTGTACCGGGTCCAAAAAAAACAGCGGTACACAATCGGCATAAAATGTGATAAGCGGTACATCCGGCTCATCGGTAATCAGTCCGTCAATACCTCTTTCAATGCCTTCGCCAAAGGGCTGCATTCCTCTGTCACCGTCCGTTACGTCAGCAATTTTATCATCATGAACCTGATTGGAAAATACAAGGCCATTGTAATCTATACCGACTTGCTTGGTAATAATGCGATAATTCTCCATCACATTTTCTCTTATATCATTTCTATACAATCCCATATTAAGCGTTTCACATTCCCCCGTGCTTACACCGCCCAGCCTCGTGGTAAAACAGTGGGCTACAAGGCCTGCATTTTCAAAAGCCGGTATGGTAAGATATTCTAACCTGCCGACTTTGTGATGTCTAAAGCCAATATTCATTATAACCTCCAATGCAGATGACGATTACTTCATCCCATATAATTGGATTATACCATATAAGTCACCAAAATAAAAGAGAAGTGCAAAACCATCAAATCACTTTTTGCACTTCGTTAATATTCGCTTATCTCGGCTCTACAATTAATTTGATAGCCGTTCTTTCTTCGCCTTCAATAGTAATATCCGTAAAAGCCGGAATGCAAATCAAGTCAATGCCCGCAGGAGCCACAAATCCTCTTGCAATCGCTACCGCTTTTACAGCTTGATTCAATGCTCCCGCACCTATAGCCTGTATTTCTGCAAAACCTTTTTCACGAATTACACCGGCTAACGCTCCCGCTATAGAATTGGGACTGGATTTTGATGAAACTTTTAGTATTTCCATTGTTGTGACCTCCATCATTTTATTTTAACGATACCCCTATAACTTATATTCTACATTTAATAGGAAAATCCTTCTTTCAGATACAATTTTTTGACAAAAAAAATAAATCATGCATTATATATAGAATTTAAGCTGCCTTTCGGCAGCTTTTATTTAACTATAATGCGATTAATACTTGTCGTCTTCCCATTTGATTCATCAATTTCCAGAACAATCCCATTAAGCTGGGCAGGCCCGTCAGCCACCTCAAATCTTTGCGGAAGGTGTGTAATAAATCGGTTAATAATAATTTCTTTTTGTACGCCCAGAACCGAATTATAGGGTCCTGTCATTCCAATATCCGTGATGTAGCCGGTACCTTTGGGCAAGATTCGTTCGTCAGCCGTTTGGACATGGGTATGCGTACCATATACCGCACTTACTTTGCCGTCCAAATACCACCCCATGGCCGTCTTCTCCGAAGTAGCTTCGGCATGAAAGTCTACTATAATGATATTTGTTACTTTAGAGATGATTTTTAATTGTTTTTCAATCGTTTGAAAAGGACAGTCCAGTGCATCAAGATAAACTCTGCCGGCAAGGTTAACAACTGCCGCTTTTTTATTTTTTACACGCAATATTTTATATCCGTCTCCTACAGTTCCCGGAGGATAATTGGCAGGCCTGATAATCATTTCGTCCTGTTCAAAAAGCTTTATGATTTCTTTCTTATTCCATACATGGTTGCCCATTGTAATAATATCCACACCATAATCATATAATTCATGGGCAATCTTACAGGTAATCCCATTTCCTACAGCAGCATTTTCCCCATTGGCAATACACAAATCCACTGCCAAACGTTGTTTGATCGTTCTAAGTAAGTCTCTGACAATTTCTCGTCCCGGTCTGCCTACAATATCTCCAATTACTAAAACTTTCAACTGATTTCCTCCTAGCAGTCAGTGCCATTCTTTTAAATAGATCGAAAAGGTTTATCGAGAGATATAGCAAACTCGTTTAGCAATTGCTAAACGAGTTTGCCGTATTTTATATTATCTTGCGTATTCAATCGCTCTTGTCTCTCTGATCACATTTACCTTAATCTGCCCTGGATATTCCAATTCACCTTCAATCTTTTTAACCATATCCCTGGCCATTGTAATCATCCCTACATCGTCGATATCATCGGGTTTTACCATGATTCTTATTTCTCTGCCGGCTTGAATAGCAAATGATTTATCTACACCATTAAACGAATCTGCAATTTCCTCAAGTTTTTCAAGTCGTTTGATATACGTTTCAAGCGTTTCGCGCCTCGCACCCGGTCTCGCAGCCGATATTGTATCGGCTGCCTGCACAAGGCAAGCAACAATTGTCTTGGCCTCTATATCACCGTGATGGGCCAAAATCGCATGCAGTACTTCCTGCCCTTCTCTGTACTTTTTCGCAATATCCGCACCAATCGTAACATGGGACCCTTCAACTTCATGGTCCACAGATTTCCCAATATCATGAAGCAATCCGGCCCGCTTCGCAATATTCACATCCGCTCCCAGCTCCCCTGCCATAATACCGGCAAGATGAGAAACTTCGATAGAGTGCTTCAATACATTCTGCCCGTAACTTGTTCTGAACTTCAGCTTTCCCAGTAATTTAATCAGTTCAGGGTGTAATCCGTAAACACCGGTTTCAAAGGTTGCGTGTTCACCTTCTTGCCGAATCGCATTTTCTACCTCTTTCTTGGCTCTTTCAACGCTTTCTTCTATCCTTGCAGGATGAATCCTGCCGTCAATAATCAGTTTTTCCAGCGCCACTCTGGCGATTTCCCTTCTGATCGGATCGAATCCCGATAAAATAACCGCTTCAGGTGTATCATCAATAATTAAGTCGATACCGGTTAATGTTTCCAAGGTTCTAATATTTCTTCCTTCTCTGCCTATAATTCTGCCTTTCATCTCATCATTAGGCAGTGGAACAACAGAAACGGTCGTTTCCGCAACATGGTCGGCAGCACACTTTTGTATCGCAACACTGACAATATTTTTGGCTTTCTTATCGGCCTCATCCTTCGCTTTTTCTTCTATATCTTTAATCATAAGCGCTGCTTCATGCTTCACTTCATTTTCAACATTCTTTAAAAGATATTCCTTCGCCTCGTCAGCCGTCAGTCCTGAGATTTTCTCCAGTTCTTCCAAACGCTTTTGTTTGATTTTAACTGTCTCTTCCTGTAACGCTTGAATCTCTGTTTTCTTTTTATTCAGATTATCTTCTTTAGCCTCAAGAGATTGGGACTTTCTATCCAGTGTTTCCTCTTTCTGCTGCACTCTTCTCTCTTGGCGCTGAAGGTCATTTCTTCTTTCTTTTACTTCCTTATCAAATTCAACCCTATTTTTATGAATTTCTTCTTTAGCCTCCAACAAAGCCTCTCTTTTTTTGCTTTGAGCAACCTTGCCGGCTTCGTCGGTAATACGTTTAGCTTCTTGTTCAGCACTGCCTATCTCAACTTCAGCAACCTTTTTTCTATATGCAATTCCCTTACGGAAAGAAATTACCATACCTATTGCTTCAGCAAGCACAATAACAGCCAATACGATCATAATAACATGTTCAACTGAAATAGCCTCCACCTCCCTTTTAAATTATTTCTAGTACTCATTTTTTTATAACTTTTAATCATTTTGAGGATATTGCAAATAAAACAGTATGAAAATATACATATTCACAAATGTATAAATACATACGTTTATTGTAAGCTTTTTTAAAATCTCTGTCAAGAATCAAATCATAATTGTACATCGTTCACAAAATTATTGTGTATAGCAACTCATCAAAAAACCAACTGCAAATATAGCCTTTTTCAATATGTATTTACCTGTTTAAGCCTGCAACTGTGCGGCTTTAACCGTATTTTTCATGAGCATTGCAATGGTCATAGGACCCACGCCTCCCGGCACCGGCGTAATAGCTCCGGCTACGGCTGCAGCGCTGTCAAAATCAACATCGCCCACCAATTTTTTGTTTTCCAGTCTATTCATACCAACATCAATCACAACCGCTCCCGGTTTTATCATATCACCGGTTATCATTTGGGCTCTGCCTACGGCCACCACAAGGATATCTGCTCTTTTACATACCTCTTTCAAATTTTTAGTTCTAGAGTGACAAACGGTCACCGTACCGTGTTGTTGTAAAAGAAGCATGGATTGCGGCTTGCCGACGATATTGCTTCGCCCTACCACAACACACTCCTTGCCTGTGATTTCAATACCGGTTTCTTTGATCAATTCCATTACACCGGCAGGCGTACAAGGTAAGAAATCATAATTGCCAATCATGATCTTTCCCACATTAACCGGATGAAACGCATCAACATCCTTTCGAACGGCAATAGCGTCGATTACTTCTTCTTCATCCAAATGCCCGGGCAAAGGAAGCTGAACCAGTATACCATGGATATCTTCTTTCCCGTTAAGTCTTTTGACTAGATCCAAAAGCTCCTGCTGCGTTGTCTCTTGGGGCAAGGTATATTCTTCAGAATATATGCCGATTTCGGCACAAGCTTTTTTCTTCATATTTACATATACCCTTGAAGCAGGGTCATCACCCACAATTACAACCGCCAAACCGGGACATATCCCTTTCTCCTTTAATTCGGCCACCTCAGCTTTCAACCGGCTTCTGATCTTGCTTGCAATTTGTCTGCCGTCTATCACTTTTTCTCCCAACATTAATCCCCCCGTTTTATTCATTTACAGTGGGCAGGTAAACATTCACCACTTGATGACAGCGTTCCCATATAGCTGTCATCCGCACACCAAACGCCCTGTGTCCATTTTATGTCACTCTGCTCTAATTGTCAATGCTATAGATATCGAGCGTGTATATAAATTCTAATCGAAGAAAATTATTCCAGTCAAGACACCGAACTTCAAAATTGAATCTATATTCTGCATTTCCTTTTCTTTTTCCGGATTGTGTGTCTTTTACCGTTCTCCGTCCTACTATCTTTTTTGCCTTTTCTCGGACGAATTAAACATTTGGGCCCAAACCCTATCAAATCTTTTCTCCCGGCTTTGAGCAGCGCCTGATATACCATATCATAATTGGCCGGATTTCTAAACTGCAATAAAGCCCTTTGCATGGCTTTTTCTTTTGCAGAACGGGGTACATATACTTTGTCCATTGTTCTCGGGTCCAGCCCTGTGTAAAACATACAGGTGGACAGGGTGCCCGGTGTAGGATAAAAATCCTGAACCTGTTCCGGATAATACCCAAGATCCCTTAAATATTCCGCCAACTCAATGGCTTCCTTTAAACTGCTTCCCGGATGGCTGGACATCAGATAAGGAACCAAGTATTGCTCCTTGCCGATCTTTTTGTTAATCCCATAAAATTTTTTAACAAATCTTTCGTAAACCTTCCCGGACGGCTTGCCCATTCTTTTTAGCACCATGTCCGAAATGTGTTCCGGCGCCACTTTTAGCTGACCGCTTACATGATGTTTGCATAATTCCCAAAAAAAATCGTCATTTCTATCGTGAACCAGATAATCGTAACGTATGCCCGAACGCACAAAAACCTTTTTGACACCGGGAAGATTCCTCATATCTTTTAATAAATCCAAGTATTCCGTGTGGGAGACATTAAGATTGCGGCACGGGTGAGGATATAAACATTGCCTCTCTTTGCAAGCACCATGTTTCATTTGCTTTTCACACGCTTCATGTCTAAAGTTAGCCGTAGGACCTCCCACATCATGAATATATCCTTTAAAATCAGGATGATACGTCATATTTCTGGCTTCATGCAGAATGGAGGGCTTACTGCGGCTTTTGACAATCCTCCCCTGGTGAAAAGCCAATGCACAAAAAGCACAGGCACCGTAACATCCTCTTGAACTGACAATGCTAAACTGCACTTCTTGAATGGCAGGTACTCCGCCTTTTTCCTCATAGACAGGATGGTACGTTCTTTGATAGGGCAATGCATATACCGCGTCCAATGCCCTCCTGTCCAGAGGCAGCATAGGCGGATTCTGCACCAAATATCGGTCTCCATGGGGCTGAATCAGGACCCTGCCTCTAACGGGATCCTGCTCCTCATACTGTATCCTGCAGGCCTCCGCATAATCCCGTTTATTGCTTTTAACTTGTTTATAGGATGCAATCACAATGGATTCCTGCCGTATATCATCAATATCATCGGTAACATAGGCCGTTCCGGGAACATTGGTGATCATGCCGACATCTTTTCCCTCGTTCAGGGCGTCTGCAATCTCTACCACCTGCTTTTCACCCATGCCATAGATTAAAAGGTCCGCCCGGGCATCCACCATAATGGCCCTTCTCACTTTATCATCCCAATAATCATAGTGGGCAAATCTTCGCAGGCTGGCCTCAATGCCTCCAATAATAACGGGTATATCCTTAAAAGCCTCTCGAACACGATTGCAATAGACAATAACCGCTCTATTCGGTCTATGTCCGGCCTCGCCGCCAGGGGCGTATGCATCCGTACTGCGCGGTTTTTTACCGGCGGTATAATGATTCACCATCGAATCAAGATTCCCGGAAGAGACCAATACCCCTAAGCGTGGTTTCCCAAGCTTTACAAAGTCGTCGGTGTTTCTCCAGTCGGGCTGTGCAATTATGCCCACTTTATACCCTTTGCTTTCCAATACCCGGGTAATAATTGCATGTCCAAAGCTGGGATGGTCCACATAAGCATCTCCGCTGATATATAAAAAATCCAGCTGCTGCCATCCGCGCCTTTCCATGTCTTGCCTGGTTATAGGCAAAAAATCTTTTACCGCCATGTGTACACTTCCTTCGCCTGTTAGTGGGGAGTGGGGGTGAGGGGTGGGGAGTGAGGAATTTCCCCTTGTCACACTTGGTCATAGGCCATAGTGTCTCTTTTACATTAACGTGTTGTGCTAGCCGAATAGCATACACGCATATACATATCATAAACAATAACACTAATGGCTATACATCATTCAACTTCTCTATAAGGCAGTTTAAAAATCCTGCGTATCTCCGCTCCCTGCTCCCCACACCTCACTCCCCACTATTCAACAACATCTCCTGATACTGTTCTTTGCTGATCAACACCTGGCGAGGCTTACTGCCTTCAAATCCTCCTATTATGCCTCTTGTTTCCATCTGATCGATTAATCTCGCAGCTCTTGCATATCCTATGCGCAAACGACGCTGAAGCATGGAAATAGAAGCTTGTCCCGACTCTACAACTATTTCTATCGCCTGCGGAAGCAATTCGTCATTATCTTCCCCGTTTATTTCTTCCACTTCATTTTCTTTTTCGATATGGTCCATCACGTCTTCGTGATAATTGGCACCGGAATGTTCTTTTATATATTTCACAATGCTTTCCACCTCTTTATCGGAGATGAAAGCACCCTGTAGACGCGCAGGTTTTGAAGCGCCGACAGGATAAAACAACATATCTCCTTTGCCCAACAATTTTTCCGAACCCGCCGCGTCCAAAATCGTTCTTGAATCAACCTGGGAAGAAACAGCAAAAGAAATTCTTGACGGAATATTCGCTTTTATCACGCCGGTAATGACATCTACCGAAGGACGCTGCGTCGCGATCACAAGATGCATGCCGGCCGCTCTCGCCATTTGTGCAAGACGACAGATAGCATTTTCAACATCATTGGGGGCTGCCATCATTAAATCGGCCAACTCGTCTATCACAATGACGATTTGAGAAAGGATATGGTTGGAAACCTCTTCGTCCCCAGCAGCCATTTCTTGATTTTCTTGCATCAATGCATTATACCCTTTCAAATCTCGTACATTATTATCTGCAAAAAGCTTGTATCGATTCACCATTTCCTGCACGGCCCAGTTTAAAGCACCGGCTGCTTTTTTAGGGTCGGTGACTACCGGTATAAGCAAATGGGGAATACCATTGTATACGCCTAGCTCCACAACCTTAGGATCAATCAGTACCAATTTTACTTCGTTGGGATTTGCTTTATACAAAATACTGGTAATCAATGTATTAATACATACGCTCTTGCCGGAACCGGTAGCCCCTGCAATCAATAAATGGGGCATTTTGGCTATATCGGCTACAACGGATTTGCCCGCTATATCTTTCCCCAGTGCAAAGGCCAGCTTGGAAGGATGCCGGCTAAACTCTTCCGATTCTATAACTTCTCTGAGGTAGACAGACATCACCTCTTCATTGGGTACCTCGATACCGATTGCCGCTTTCCCGGGAATCGGCGCTTCAATTCTTACACCCGATGCGGCCAGGTTAAGGGCAATATCGTCCGACAAATTTACAATTTTACTTACTTTTACACCTACACTGGGCTGCAGCTCATACCGCGTCACAGAAGGACCGCGACTTACCTGCAATACTTTCGCATCAACCCCGAAGCTCTTGAGCGTTTCCGACAGCTTTTTGGCATTGTTTCTTAACCGAGCCGCCGAATTTTTGGGCGTACCCGCTTGAGCGGTCTGCGTTAACAAATCTCCAGGGGGAAACCTGTATTCAATCGGTTCATTGGAAGAAATAATCGATTCTACTTCCTGAATGACATCACTTTCTTGCTTTTTAGGGCCCATAGTGACATTACTTCGTACTTGGGTCTGCTCATCGGATCCGGCTTCACTTTGTTCGATCTGATGATCAAATACCGCAATGGGTTCCTCCGCAGCCGCAACATCCTCGATGGCCGGCTGCTCCGCATACGTTTCCTCATCTGCTTCTTCATTGTCTTGTTTTCTGCCGGCTTTCAGATCGTTAAATGCGGCAGCCATTTGTTTAAACAAAAGGCAGAAACCCTTTTTTATGACTTGATAGAGACGGACGAAAACTTTCGACAGGGATACGTGGGTAATCAACATAATCAATATCAAAGCACATGTAACCAGAATAATGCCTGCTCCCCAGATTCCGAACATATTGATAATAGGTTCCGAAATAACCCCGCCAATAAGCCCTCCGCCTTTGCCCGCCTTCCCTAAATCGAAAAAGGCCTGGAAGCTCTGTCCGATCGTCATGTCATTATCCGGATTATAATAAAATATATGTACCAGGGCGCTGATTAAAACAAGCAGTCCAAGTACAAGCCCATATTTATAGCTGTAATCAAACTGTCCTTTTTTGACCGTATAGTGAATGCCGTACGCTACTACTAGGAAAGGGACCGCAAATACAAAATAGCCCAGCAGACCCATGCAAAACTGCCTGAATCGTTCGCCAAACATGCCGGCCGCATTTGAGAAAAAACTGACACCCATTAATAAACCCAACGCTATAATCAATAACGCAGCGATTTCTCCCTGCATATTCAATGCAGGTTCATTCTTTTTTTTGTATCTTCCCTTTCGCCCCTGTATCTTTTGCTTTGCCATCATCACACCCCCTGCGTACCTTAACCCTTTGAGAATCGTCCAAAGTTTATTTGAACAAAGTATAGATAATCACCACTGCCCCTACTATCCAGCAGTAATAAGAAAACACGTACAACTTTCCTCTGTTTAACAGCCTGATCAAAAATTTAATCGCAGCAAATCCCGTAATGGTTGCTGCCGCCACGCCGATCACATAAGGAAACAGAGGCTCCCCCCCGGTGCCCTCCTGCATAAGCTCGGGTATTTGAAGGACTGCAGCACCAAGGGTCGCGGGAATCAACATGAAAAATGAAAACTTTATGGCAAATTCTTTCTTTAAGCCATTTAACAAGCCTCCCACAATTGTAGAACCGGAACGGGAAATGCCGGGCATAATTGCAAAACTTTGAAATAATCCGACGATAAAAGCATTCCCATAGGTTGCCGTCCGTTCATCTTTGGAACCGGGCATCAATTTATTTGAAATCCATAACAAAAATCCTGTTACTAACAATGTAAAACCTACGATTTGAATGGATTTAAACATCATCTCAAATATATCTTTAAACAATAACCCGATGACTCCGGCAGGAATAGTTGCTACGATAATCAATACAATCATCCTTCTATAGGGAGATGAATTGATATCCACCTGTCCTTTTCCTATATCCGCCAACATACCGAAAAATTCTTTGATCAAATGGAATAAATCTTTATAATAGACCAAACAAATAGATATCACCGTTCCAAAATGAAGCAGCGTACCAAACAACAAATGGCTTTCCTCCATATCATTCATACCAAAAATTTCCTGAAAAATCACCAGATGCCCTGAACTGCTGATAGGCAAAAATTCCGTCAGACCCTGCACAACCCCTAAAATAATTGCAGTAAATGTATCCATACCTGTCTACCCCCATTGATTAGTTAACTGTTGAACCTTATAAACAACGCACTGTAAAGTTCGAAACATAATCGTATTGCAGCAACCGGTATTTCAAGGCTAAAAAGTAGTTGAAGGCTGAGAGTTGAGGGTTGAGAATAAGCTGTCCACCGTTCGTGACACCTTGTTGCTGATTGCTTTGTGCTCCTGTTGGGTCACATTCCGACCTCTGACCTCCGACCTCCGGTTTATCCATACGATTATATGTCTATTTCTAATGTGCGTTATCTATACAACCGGCAATAAAAAAATGATAAAAAACATACGTTCCTTAACATTAAAAAGATGTCGGCTAAAAACTTCCAACATCTTTAATATAACATATCCTTTATCATTTGACTAGCATTAAATGAGTTCAGGGCGCATAAATTCTACTTTTTTGAAATGCCATGATGCCCTTCTAAACTCCCGCATCCGACAACTAATATGCCAAAGCTAAAAAGTAGTTGCGGACTGAGAGTTGGGTATTGAAAATGTAGTACCGGCAGTTCCTAAAACAGCGTATAAATTACCCTTCATTCTTAATTCTTCATTGTTCATTGTTCATTATTCATTATTATTTGACTTCTCCCGTTTCCAGTATTGCCCCCGGCTGAATGCGCGGGTCCAAATATGTTTTTAAACACGTGCTGATAATCCTGTTTACCCTGTATCGGTTTTCCGATACGGGGGTAACCTCCAATGTTTCTCCTTGGTATGAAATGTATCTTTTCTTTTCCGTCTTTTCCTGCCGTTGTTCAAAAATCACTTCCGAAGGCACAATAGAGTAAATAATCATTCTGCTTTCCCTTCTTCCCCATCGATCCCATGATCCTTTTCATCCTTTGGCTTCTCCTGCTGCCCTTGATCTTTTTTTCTTTCGTCAATCATTTCGTAAAGCTTCCGAATCGCGTCGGATACACCGCCCAAATGGTTGATCAATTGATTTTTTACCGCATCTTCTCCAAATAATATGGTCCCTACGTCATTGGCCAGTTCACCTGTTGTCAGCATTAGTTGTCTGAACTTCTTTTCCGAAATACCGGAATTTTTTGTAACGAACTGTACTACTCGGTCCTGCATCTTGTTAAAATATTCAAAGGTTTGGGGAACACCGATGACCAGTCCGGTCATACGTATCGGGTGTATTGTCATGGTGGCGGAAGGAGCAATAAACGAATGCTGTGCAGCTACTGCCAAAGGAACACCTATACTATGTCCGCCCCCTAATACCAAGGATACGGTAGGTTTCTCCATGCTTGCAATCATTTCTGCAATGGCAAGCCCTGCTTCAACATCCCCGCCTACGGTGTTTAATACAACCAGAAGCCCGTCAATATCATCATTTTCCTCAATGGCTACAAGCTGAGGAATGACATGTTCATATTTTGTCGTCTTATTCTGAGGGGGCAGTGCAATATGCCCTTCTATTTGTCCGATAATTGTCAAGCAATGGAGATGTGCTTTAGCATTTTTTACATCCGCGGCCCCTAACTCCTTAATCATCTCCATATTTTGTTGTTTGTTCTCTTTTGGCTTCTCCGCTTCCTCCGGCACTCTGGTAAATGTAACTTTATTTTCACTTTTTCCGTCGCTCATTGCATCACTCCTAAGTCGGTTCTTCGTGATTAAATTAAACGCAGAACCATCGTTGTTCTGGGTACTATCCAATCCATAACTGTTCAAAAGGCGTTTCAAAAAAATAGAATATATTGATCATTGGACATTTGTAAAACGAGTAATGTATTTTTTAAAACACCC
>JAKSBV010000118.1 GCA_022360955.1 Bacillota bacterium | reverse complement strand
TCCTATTAATCATGCGGAAATTATTTTTCATCTTACCTATATTTTTTACTATTCAAAGCTTTGCCCAGGAACGTAACTGGACGCTTAACGGATATGTAAAAGACCTTTTTATGTATTACCATCCCAAGCAAGAACTTCCGGGTTTGGATATAAATAATCTTGCGACGAACACCATTCATAATCGTCTGAATTTCAAATGGTACACAAGTGACCAGTTTACAATTGCGATTGAGATGCGTAATCGAATTATTTCAGGAAGCCTTGTAAAAGAATTTCAGGATTACCAATCAATTATTGACGTTGATAATGGTTATTTTGATCTATCAGCGGTTCCTTTTGATGGTAAAAGCTGGTTTATGCACTCTATGATTGACCGGGCATTTATCGATTGGACATCGGGAAAGTGGCAAATCCGTGCCGGACGCCAGAGAGTTAACTGGGGAATCAACTCGGTTTGGAACCCCAATGATGTTTTCAATTCGTTTTCTTACTTCGATTTTGACTATGAAGAACGCCCTGGCTCAGACGCTTTAAGAGTTCAGTATTATATGGGAATGACTTCATCTGCTGAAATTGTTTACAAGCTGGGTGAAAATGCAGACGAAATGGCGCTTGCCGGTTTAGTCCGTTTTTCTCAGTGGGATTATGATTTTCAATTTATCGGTGGTTGGGTTGGCGAAGATATAGTAATTGGAACCGGCTGGTCTGGTGATATTCAAGGTGGAGGTTTTCGTGGAGAAATCACTCATTTTATGCCTCGAAAACAAAACTCAGTATCTAAAAAAGCGACTGTAGCTTCAATTTCCGGAGACTATACATTCCCAAATTCGGTATATATTCAGGCAAGTGCCCTTTATAACAGCCATGGAAAAAGTGGAAAAGCAGGTGGTCTTGATCCATTGTCTAACGATAACCTTTCTGCCAAATTTCTTTCATTCGCCAAATATTCACTTTTTGGGCAAGTCTCCTACCCTATTACGCCACTATTTAATGGCAGCTTTTCTGGTATAATCAATCCAGGTGATGGCTCTTTTTATTTTGGGCCAGCCCTTACATATTCTTTACAAGATAATCTGGAACTCATGCTCACAGGCCAATTATTTTTTGGGGAAGAAGGTTCAGAGTTTGGCGATATTGGACAGTTGGTATTTGGAAGATTGAAATGGAGTTTTTAGTTATCCCCTTCTCTTATAAGGTCATCCCGAATTTAATTCATTGTTGTCCGGTTAAAATTTTAGATGACAGGCTAAAGCCCACGATCAACGTGGTTTGCATGAGGCTGTCAAAAGAATAAAATTCAAACCGCGAAGAAC
>JAKSBV010000242.1 GCA_022360955.1 Bacillota bacterium | reverse complement strand
TAATCATTGAACGTTGGGCATACAGATCTTCCGTCAGTAGCGTACAGACCTCGATATCTTCCTCAAAAGCTTGCTTCAGTTTACCCGCAGTTTCCCGATCATATATAAATGCATTCACCTCAAAATTCAGCTTAAAACTTCTAATATCGATATTGGCAGTCCCAACCGATGCGGCTTGTCCGTCAATAACGAGTGTCTTTGCATGCAAGAAGCCGTTCTCGTAGATGTACGGGCGTATGCCGTACTTTAATAATTCGCCGATGTAAGCGTAGGTCGCCCAGTATACAAACATATGGTCCGGTTTATTCGGGATCATTATTCTTACATCGATGCCCGATAGCGCAGCGATTTTCAAGGATTCTAAGATGCTCTCGTCAGGTATAAAATACGGTGTCTGTATATAAATACTCTCTTGAGCCAAGTGGATCATTTTCATATATCCGTATTTGATTTGTTCTTCTTTGGAATCCGGCCCGCTTGACACGATTTGAATGCCGGCGCTGCCGGCTTGGCCGATTTCCGAATAATAAGAGTTCAAATCTTCCATAGCCTCTCCCGACGCATGCCGCCAATCCAATATGAATCTGGTTTGAAGTTCGTATACCGCCGAACCGTTTATTTTGATATGGGTATCGCGCCAATAGCCCACTTTCTTATTGAGTCCCAGATATTCGTCACCGATATTAAACCCGCCGATATACCCGTATTTTCCGTCAATGACAACAATCTTGCGGTGATTCCTGTAATTGATTCTAAAATTAATATGGGGTATTTTGGAGGGGAAAAACGCTGCTGCTTTTCCACCGGCTGCTTTTAACGCCTTTAAAAGTTTTCTCGGAATAGAACGGCTGCCGACTTCGTCGTAGAGAAGTCGTACCTCTACCCCCTCCTTCGCTTTCTTGATCAGTGCGTGCAGCACCCTATGACTTAAATCATCCTTCCTGATGATATAATACTGTATATGGATGTGATGTCTTGCGGCCTCTATAGATTTTAGCAAGGCCTCAAACTTTGCTTTTCCGTCTACGAATATATCAATCTCATTATCTTGCGTTAAAATGGCATTGTTGCTTAAAAGATTGAGATGAACGATTTCTTGATAATAGGCGATGCTTTTAATATTGAAATAGTCCGGAGCATTGGCCAGATGCTCCAACTGTTTTTCTTTATAGTCGTTATATAATTGATCTTCCTCCGCTTTTAATCGAAATATCTTTTTTTTGCTCAAATCCTGATTAAACAATAAGTATAAAATGAAACCGATGTCCGGCAGCAGTATTAACACCATAATCCATGCCCACGTGGCAGTAGGATTCTTTCTTTCTAAAAAAATGATAATGATGGCAAAAACAATATTGAGTAAAAGCATGATGACGAGCAGGAAGATAACGAATTTCAGTGTTAAAATCATATCCATATTATTTCTCCTCTGTTGTATATACTTGATTGTTCAAAGTTACGGTACGAATATCTCCAGCTTTCGGGGAAGAAATTCAATCTCAAAAGGTAACGGGGGCCCGGTTTCTCCGTCAACGCTGGAAACAATCTTCCGGCTGCTTTCGATGGTACAGGCCTGCGTCCGTATCTTTACAATATGCTTATCGTTAACCAGATCATTTTGTAAAACCTTAATTGCCAAAGCCGCCAAATCGATATGGGAACAATGCTTAATCAGAAGAATATCCATAATACCGTCGGAAAGCTCCGCTTCCCGTATTACATTGGAGAATCCCGCCCCATGCTTCCCGTTTAAAATCAAAAACAGCAATACGTTTTCCTCTATCGTTTGGGCCTCTGTTTTCAATTTGAGATGAAAAGACTTAATATTAACCACCTCACTAAGGGCCTTGAGATAATAGGCAAAAGGCCCCAGACGCTTTTTCAGTTCATTATGGGTATCCATGGGAATATTGACAAAAAGGCCTCCCGCACAAGTGCTTAGAAAATATTTTTGCTTATTGATAAGCCCTATATCTATATGCATTGTCTTACCGGCTAAAACGACATCGACGCATTTCTCCAGGGAGCTTGGCAGCCCCAGGCTTCTGGCAAAATCATTACAGGTACCCGAAGGGATAATGCCGATGGGCATCGGAAAAAGATGGTCTAATAAAATATTGGCTACCGTATTGAGCGTTCCGTCTCCGCCGGAAATCAGAACGTATGAGAAATCGTTTTGCCGTAAAGTATCGATGAGTGCCTGGGTTTCTTCATGGATAAAACGAAACAATTGGACAAGCACGCCGGCATTTTGGAATCTTTGTACAATATAGTCCAATTTTGCGGCTACGCAGTGCGTTCCTGCCGTCGGATTATAAACGAACAGAATTTTTTTCATATTGGAAGCCTCCAAGCGGTCACTCATTTTTGCAAATAATATATAAATTCATTGTTACCTTCATTATACCATATTATACCGCAAAAGGTGTCTGTCTTTATACGACTTTTAAAGATAAGTAACTGGCAATCTAAAATATAAGTTCAATTTTAAAGTTGGGTATCTATATGAATTTACTGCCTATATCAGCAAAACAACAGATCCTATGAAAAAGACAAAAACATTTAAAAAAATAATAGGTATACGGGAACTAAAAGGATAACAATGACGTCATATAGTAAGTTGTGTTATAATCGGAGTGAGAAGACTCCAGTTCATATACATAAATTTAAAGTTTTTTATCTTTATGCGCAAAACAAATTTGAGAATCAATATCTTCGATTTCTCGGATGTATTTTATTTTTAATGAGAGGGGGCGCAGTATTTGGCAGTTATAAAATTACAAGATATAGCACGGAGTTATAAAGTGGGTCAGGTTCAGGTGATGGCACTCAAAAAGATTGATTTGAACATCGAAAAGGGAGAGTTTGTGTCCATTATGGGACCGTCCGGTTCCGGCAAATCGACACTGTTAAATGTAATCGGATGTTTGGACCGTCCGACAGCAGGTACATATGAACTTTCGGGGAAAAGGGTCGAAAAGCTGCGAGACGGTGTATTGGCCGATATCCGAAATCAATTTATAGGTTTTGTGTTCCAGCGGTTTCATCTTTTGCCCAGATTAAATGCGCTGGAAAATGTTCAATTGCCGCTTATTTATCGAGGACTGGTGGGCAAAGAACGGCGTAACAGGGCGAAAAAGGCACTTGAAATGGTGGGATTATCCGATAGGATTCACCATACCCCGTCCCAGCTGTCAGGGGGACAGCAGCAGAGAGTAGCTATTGCCAGGGCCATTTCTATGGAGCCGGCGGTTATTCTGGCCGACGAACCGACGGGGTCTTTGGATTCCGGTTCAAGCAAAAATATCATGGGCGTCTTTAATCAGCTCAATCGTGAATACGGCATTACCATTATCCAGGTAACCCATGACGAAGAAATGACAGCCTATGGGGACAGGGTAATCCGCATTTTGGATGGTGAAATTGAAAAAATTGATGTGGTCAATGCGTCATAAAACGCGAAGCATTTTATGAGAGGACAGCGTACAGGTAAGATAGAGATAAGAATAAAGAAAGCAGAAGATATTGTTTGGGATGCAATACACAATGATTGTAACCGTATGTTGTGTCCTGTCGGCCGTATGCCGGCGAAGCTGTCTGCTGTCAACTAAAAAACAGGGGGTATTTTGTAGATGGTACAACGTATACTGATGACAATTTTAGTTTTGGTAATTGTAGTAGGCGGTGGGTATTATGCCTATCAGGAACTGATGCCGCCGGAGCTGGATACGGGGAGTGAAATTGTTTATGCTACGAAAGAAGTGACGAGAGGCGATATCTCGGTAGGTGTAGAAGTGACAGGGCGATTGGACACTTCTAATTCGGGGGCGCTAAGGGTGGCCGGTTCTTATAGGTCTGGGGGGTCATTTCAAGCGATTATTGATGAGATTCTGGTGGAAGAAGGTGATGTGGTAAAGCAAGGACAGGTGGTAGCCCTATTAAGCTCACCGGATCTTTTAACCAAAATAGAGAAGGCAGAAGAAGATTTAAAAACAAAAAGGAAGCAGCTTTCCGATATGTGCAGGGTTCCTGTGGAGGAGGTAGATGAACTTAATCCTTCCAGAGGTATTACGATTACGGCACCGATTGATGGAATTGTTTCCGACTTGGATATTGAAGAAGGTGAGGAGCTCAAGCGCGGTACCATTGCCAGAATTGTAGATAATTCCAGGTTCAAAGTGGAGGCCCGGTTATTCGAACGAGAAGTGGAGAAGGTAAAAGAGGGGCAAACAGTGGTCCTAACTTTTCCATACTTTAACGGAGAGTATGAGGCAACCATTACAAAAATCAATCAAAATCGTATTCCCTATATCCCGGAAGAAGCGGAAGAGAAGTTTGCAAAAGGCTTTGTACATGTGGTTACCATTGAAGCAGACAATATGGGATTGGTGCAGCGGGATATGGAAGTGAGAGTGGGACTTCGGAACGAAAATGACAAAAGCATTGTTCAAAACTTTTCCAATGCGGCCAAAGTAAAAGGGTTTATCAAAGAAGATAAAGTCATTAATACCGTTGAAGAAGCTGTTGTAACTGAAGTACACGTGGATGATATGGCAGCAGTCAAAAAAGGAGATCCCATTGTAACGATGTCCGGAGAAGATACCCAGAAGGAGATTGAGAATAAGCTTGAAGAGATACAAGAATTGAAAACGGATATACGTGAACTCACTGCACAACTGGAAAAGCTGGAAGTCAAAGCGCCTATGGACGGTATTGTTGCCAGATTTTACAGCGACATTGGAGAAGAAGTGGGCTCGGGCGATTGGATGGGAACCGTATATACGGTGAAAGATATGAGACTGAGGACATACGTGGATGATATCGATGTACTGCATGTGAAGCAGGGAGCGCCTGTCAGAGTAGTAGTAGATGCACTTGTGGACAAAAGTTTTGAGGGAACCGTTGAAAAAGTTGAAACCACGGGAGAAGAAAGAAATGGGATCTCTAAATTTGAAGCTATAATCAAGGTGACAGGGAGTTCGGAACTGAGGCCTGGGATGCAGGGAAAGGGATTTATTGATGCGGGAAGTGCTGAAAACGTACTCTTAGTGGTTCAGGAAGCAATATTTGAAGATGATGGCAAACCAATGGTAGAGGTTTTAAAGGATGACGGCACAACCAAAATAGTGCCCGTAAAGCTAGGGCTGATGAATGACCGGGTGGCGGAAGTAGAAAGTGGTTTGGAGGAAGGAGACAAGGTTGTTACCGGAAGTAGTGCGGACCTGCTTCCCAGTCAGAGCATCAAAAACGAAGGTGGTCTGTTGCCGGATACGCCGGACGGTAATGGCGGCGGTTCCGATCCGCAAAATGGAGATAAGAAATAAGTGCAAAATGAGAGGCAGTAATTTCGACGGATTGTAAGGGGAAGGGGTTCTTCACCGAACCTTAAACCCTGCATTCCGAACTAATAGATAAAGTGAGGTCTGAAAATGGATAAGAAAAATTATTTTTACTCCATTTTTGTTAGATGGTGGTTTGCGGCGAAGATGGCAATGCACGGTATTCTGGCCAATCCCCTACGATCCGCTCTGACGATATTGGGCGTAACCATTGGTGTTACGTCGGTTGTTAGTTTGATGGGAATAGGTGAAGGGGCCCGCCAAGCCGTTGTTGCCCAATTTGAAAGTCTGGGTGCCAACGTTATTACCATCAAAGCCCATCATGTGTCGGCGGAGTTTGATGCCGAATATACCAAAGAATTGGTTGAGCGGGTAGATGGGTTGGAAATGGCGACGCCTGTTATTCAAACCAAAGCGCTGATGAGATGGCGCAGAACCAGAGGGCATGCCGAAATTGTAGGGGTTAATAATGAATTTCCCCAGGTGAGAGACCATGGGTTGCTGGCCGGGCGCTTCTTTACGTCGCTGCATGTCAAGCAGCGTTCAAAGGTTGCGGTACTGGGGTATAATATAGGCATCGAACTGTCGGGCGGCCGTAATGTAGTGGGGCAGACCCTTGCCTTAAACGGTGAAACCTATCGTATTGTCGGTATATTATCCCAGAAGGGTGCCGGTAATGCGGAGGACATTGATGATAAAATCGTGATCCCCTATACATCGGCCCAGAAAATTGCGGAAAAAAGGACTGTAGAGGAAATATGGGGAAAGGCAGCCGGCAAGAGGGAGGCTGATTTAGCGGTTGTACAGCTGAGCAGGATTATTAAAAAAGATCTGAGGATGGGTCAGAGTGCGCCCACTGGGAAAGGCGGCGGACCGTCGGAAAAAGAAACAGTGATGAGAGTGTCCAATGGAGAGATGTGGGTTGGGAGCAAACCGCAGTCGGAAGAAGAGAGTGAACCGCCCTTACCTGAGGTCGGTGAAGACATAGTGACCATTACGAACTTGAACCAGCTTGTCAAAGAGGCGGATAATGCAAACCGCGTGATGACACTTTTATTGGGCGGCATTGCAGCCGTTTCACTGTTGGTAGGCGGCCTGGGCATTATGAACATTATGATGGTTGCCGTCAACGAGCGAACGGAAGAAATCGGTGTGCGAAGGGCCTTGGGAGCGAAACAGAGCGATCTGCTGCTGCAGTTTATCTTGGAAGCGCTGTATGTGAGCATCATAGGTTCGATTGTGGGGATTGTTACGGGTATATGGGGCTTGAAGCTATTTGAAAACATTGGCTTCCAAACGGCTATAAGCTTAAAGGCGATTAGAATCGCATCGGTTGTAGCTCTTACATCCGGGCTTCTCTTCGGGGTTTACCCGGCCGTATCCGCATCCTCCGTACCGCCGGTAGAAGCGTTGAGGCGGCAATAGTCTCGCTGCACGGTGAGAGATAAAGAAAGCAGCAAAAGATTTCATGAAATCTTTTGCTGCTTTTATATGCTTTTATATATAGCACACTTTAAACCATACATTTGGAACAAACAACGATGGTTCTGCGTTTTTTGTCCAAATATAAATTCGATTTTAAAGTATGCTATATATATGGGAGGCACTTAATTGGAGTCTATATCTTTATTTAACGTTTTGCTTTTCCGTACAAATTTTTTAATCCATGGCCTGGCAATTAAATAAACGATTACGAGAACAATAAGCGTAGGCAGCATATAAATAATATTGATGAGGAAATTTCCAAAAGTCTCTATTGCTCCCGTAAAGCTATCTGCAAAGGCGGCGGCAAGTCTTTGTCCATAGTCTTTGGACCTGAACGGTTTAGTGCCGTCCGCAGACACTTCTCTCAGTTCAATAGTAATGGTAGTAAATTCAACGAGATTATCCCATTTTCGGAGAGAACCTTTAAGCTTTTCGATTTTATAAGTCACTTCACTCAGTTTTCGTTCAAGCGTAAGCATTTGGTCGAGGTTGGGCGCTTGTCTGAGGTATTCCATGATTCGTTCTCTTTCGGCTTCATAGGCTTGTACCCAATATTGCGTATCATAATATTGGTCGGTAATTTCCTCCGTGCCTCTTCGGTAATTTCTAACAGTACCTAATTGTTGAATATCGTTTACGACGGTATTGAACTTATTTTGGGCAACTCTTAGCACAATGGTGCCCGATTTCCTATAGATTTCAGGATTTGATAAAATCTTGTGCGACGTAATTTCGGAATTTTGTACATAACCGATGCCGGTGCTTTCTACCATGGAGGTAATCATTTTGAATTTGGTATCGAATTCTTCGACATCCAATACGATAAAGGCATTAAAAATGATTTTTCTGTCTCCCAATATGTCCTGCAGTGGTTGCGTATTTATATTTGCCAAATTTAACGTAGGGTCTGTGGCCGGAGCTTCCGCACTCTCCGGTGAGTTTTGCTCTGATGCCGACCTTGCCGTTTCACCGTCGAAATTACCGGCGTCCTTATCTTCTCCGGTATTGCCTGACTGCCTTTCGATTCTAGAAGAATCCGTAGCATTCTTAGCACCACATCCAATCATAACGGATAACAAAGAGATGATGATTACAAATACGAACATGAAGCGCAGCGTTTTTTTCATTGTAACGGCCTCCTTATGCATACGATTATTCTTTTTTTTATCACGTGATAGATAATCTATTAGACTTGAAAAATTTATTTTTGTTCCTGAATTGACGTGAAACAAAGGGTTAAAAAGTGATATAATAAATATAAATTCAATTTTGAAGTTGGGTATCTATAGATAACCAACTGTAAAGTTTGAAATATAATAGTACTCCGGCAACGGGTATGCCGAATCTAAGAGCATGTATTGCTTGGATTATCATATTTCTAATGCCGGTGTGCGTGATCTATAGTATATAAACGGACGATCGGGAGGGGTAATCCATATGTTATTTATTGCTGTAGCATTATATATTGAGGCCCGTCCGCTTATCGCCTATTATAATTTAAAAAAGGACAATGCCAGCCGCTATTACCAGAT
>JAKSBV010000041.1 GCA_022360955.1 Bacillota bacterium | reverse complement strand
TACTGAAGATAATGGCGTGCATGTTGGAATTGATGGTGAATGGCCTGAAACTGGTCAGCGAATGCAATGGTGTGACGGGAAAAACCAATGGATCTGGGCCAGTAAGCAAAGAACTGATGAAGTTCATTGTGGTGTAAAAAAGTTAATCTATTTAAATGTAGATAAAGCAGGAAAACACACAATCATGTTCTCCATGCGTGAGGATGGCTTTTCCATGGATAAATGGGCAATGTCCCTTGAGTACACAAATCCTGAAAACTTAAAAAATTAACTGAATGAAACTTACTTACATACCTAAACGATTCCTTTTGGTAGTGGGTACATTTTTGCTATCGTTGTTACTTTACATCGACAGAGCATGTATTTCCGCTGCAAAGAATCCAATAGCTGAGAGTTTAGATTTTTCTGACAAACAAATGGGATGGGTTTTATCTGCCTTTGCACTTGGCTATGCACTTTTTCAAACACCGGCAGGAATACTGGCTGATAAATATGGCCCCAGAAAAATATTATCGACAATTGCGGCCTTGTGGTCTATATTTACAGCATTGACCGGACTGGCATGGAATTACCTTAGCATGCTTGTTTTAAGGTTTTTGTTTGGTGCCAGTGAAGCAGGCGCTTTCCCGGGCATGTCAAGAGCTGTATTTTCCTGGTTCCCGTTAAAAGAAAGAGGTATTGTTACCGGAATAAACTTTAGTGGATCAAGGCTGGGAGCAGCATTTGCCTTACCTGTTGTTGCATGGCTGATTAACACCTATGGATGGCGTGTAACTTTTATCATTCTTGGAGTCATTGGTTTAATATGGGCAGCCGTATGGTTTGTTTGGTTTGTAGATGATCCCAAAGATCATAAAAGGATCTCGGACTCTGAGAAAGAGCATATTCTGGCAACCAGGCAGCAACTAAAGCCAGCAGAAGAAGCTGAAAAACTATCGGCTTCACTTCTTTTTAATTCGAAGAATTTGTGGTTGGCTATGTTTCAGTATTTCGGTAGCAACTTTACTTTCTTTTTTACATTAACCTGGCTGTTTCCACACCTTCAAAGCAAATACGGTTTAGATATTATTGAAGCTGGTTTT
>JAKSBV010000456.1 GCA_022360955.1 Bacillota bacterium | reverse complement strand
GGAGTTGATGGTGAATTATGAACCGGCCTTGCATTATTTTGCCGAATGGTGGAAGCAGCTCTATGGAGAGAGCGAAGGGAAAGACGGTAAAGGCATATTTCCGGCAGCGGTAGATTTTTCAACGGACCTTCATTCAATGGGACAGTATATTCAAGAGGGTTTGCGCAATATATTCGAGACCGTTTTAAATGTTGAAAATGCCAGGAAAGAAATTGTTCTGGGGGAAGAAGAGGCTGATGTTGACGGCTTGAACTTCTTAGCCGGGAAGACGATGCATTTTGTAAACAGAAAGGCCTTTGAAGGGACCCTTTTGGCCCATACCGACGGGGAGGTACCTAATCTGATAGTACATATTCCTAAGATAGACCCATATTATTTTGGGAAGCTGGTGTATTTTTTCGAAAAGGCCTGTGGTATAAGCGGATATTTAGCCGGTGTCAATCCCTTTGACCAGCCCGGTGTAGAAGCTTATAAAAGAAATATGTTTGCGCTTTTAGGAAAGCCAGGATTTGAAAAAGAAAAGGCATTATTGGAAGAACGATTGAGGGGATGAAAATAGAAGTGAAGAGTCATATTCTTCACTTCTATTTTTTGCACAAAAAAAAACTTTTTTATTGCAAAAGTTCTACAAATATTACATATATCCTTGAATTTATAGCCAAAATATAGTATGTTTAATATATAGAAGTTCAGCGTCAGGAGTTTGGTATCCGGACAAAATGGAGATATTTTGTAAGGGTGCAAACGGCGGGCTGTGAACTGCAAATCAAATCAGAATGAGGAGGAGATTGATATGATAAAGGTAATCATGGGCCAAAGAGGTACCGGCAAAAGCAAAAAAATTATTGAGTTGGCGAATCAAGCAGTGAAAGAGGACCTGGGCGATATTGTATATATTAACAGCAATAATCGACACATGTATGAGTTGGACCACAATATAAGATTTGTAAATGTATCTGAATTTGCAATTGCTGATTACTGTATGTTCTATGGTTTCATATGCGGCATCATTTCTGAAGATTTCGACATTTCTCAAATTTACATAGATGGCATTACCAGAATATCCGACAATGATTCGGACTCCTTCGAAAAATTCTTAAAGGATATTGTAAAAATCTCAAATAAATTTAATGTTACCTTTACCTTTACCGTAAGCGGAGAACCGGAGCAAGCACCTCCTTATTTAAAGGAATATCTTTGTACGGTTAGTTGATGCTTTTTTACCCGTGTACGGAGACAATTTCTTTTGGGCTGTAGGAAGAAAAACGCAGGTTGTTATATAGTTGCAGGTAGGTATATGAAGGATAAAAGATAGGTCCGTATGCCTACCTGATTTTTTTCTTTACATTTAGGAGGATTTATATTACTATTTAAATTGGGACACAGGAACTATTTTTATTAAAGATAACCCAACTGCAGCCTATTGATCGGTTATGGATTGGACAGTATGTAAAAAGGCCATGGTTCTGCATTTTTTATGCAAATATAATTCAAATTTAAAGCTTGGGTATCTATAGGGCCATTTGATACGGTAAAATCAAAATTGGGTTGATAGAATTTTGTTATTCTTTTGGAGGGTGATGTATGCAATATCAGAGTACTAGAGATAAAAGTATCGTTACAACATCTGCGGAAGCCATAAAGATGGGAATTTCTCCGGATGGTGGTTTGTTTGTGCCGCAAGAGATGCCTGCGCTTTCACATGACCAGATCCTTGCGTTGGCGGAGTTAAACTACAATGCAAGGGCGGTAGAAATACTCAAGTTGTTTTTAACGGATTTTACTTCGGATGAAATCAAAGAATGTGTTGATAAAGCGTATAATAAAGAAAAATTTGAAACAGAAAATATTGCACCCATATATAAGTTAAATAATGAGGTGTATTTTCTTGAATTATGGCATGGACCTACTTGTGCGTTTAAAGATATGGCGCTTCAAATTCTTCCCCATTTATTAACAAAGTCACTGTCAAAGACGGGAGAAGATAAAGAAATCGTTATTTTGGTTGCAACCTCCGGTGATACCGGGAAAGCAGCATTGGAAGGCTTTAAAAATGTTGAAGGTACAAGGATTATTGTGTTTTATCCCGATAAAGGTGTGAGCGAGATACAAAAGCTGCAAATGATTACCCAGGAAGGGAACAATGTGGCGGTAGCGGCGGTAGAAGGCAATTTTGACGATACGCAAAATGGTGTCAAAGCCATTTTTACCGATGAGGCATATAAGGGTCTATTGAAGGAAAAGAATTATAAATTTTCTTCGGCGAATTCCATCAATTGGGGAAGGCTGGTGCCGCAGATTATCTATTATTTTTCAGCCTATGCCGATTTGCTTAAAAATGAAGAGATAACACCGGAAGAAAAAATAAACGTCGTGGTTCCTACAGGGAATTTCGGCAATATTTTGGCAGCCTATTATGCGAAAGAAATGGGATTGCCAATTCATAAATTGATATGTGCTTCTAATGCCAATAACGTTCTGACTGAATTTATAAATACCGGGGTCTATAATAGGAAGAGAGCGTTTATGACTACTACCTCTCCGTCGATGGACATTCTGATTTCCAGCAATTTGGAGCGGTTGTTATTTAGCATCACAGGGCAGGATTGTGCGAGACTAAGGCATTGGATGCAAGAATTGAAGGACAACGGCCGATATGAGATTGCCGATGTTACAAAACAAAAAATGAAAGAACTTTTTTGGGCCGGATATTGTGACGATGAGGAGACCTTTAAAACCATTAAAGAAACGGCACAAAACGATAGCTATGTGATAGATACCCATACGGCGGTAGGAAAGAATGTATATGACCAATATGTGCAAGAGACCGATGACCGTACAAAAACCATTATTGCTTCAACGGCAAGTCCTTTTAAATTTACCCAAAGCGTTATCACAGCGCTGATGAGTGAGGAAGTGCTTCAAGGCAAAACGGAATTTGAACTTTTGGAAATACTTTCGGAAAAGAGCGGCGTCAGAACGCCGAAATCTTTGTCGGAATTAGATGAGAAAGCCATTCTTCATACCATTCAATGCCATAAAGAGCAAATGAAGCAGGTAGTAAATAATATATTGGATATCAGTGTGAAATGACCCCGGGGCGGGGTCATTTTAATGGGGTACTATCCTTTGGGCATAAAAGTAGCACAAGCGGTTTGATCGGAATTCTGCGCATTTTGAGGCTGTACTTCTATTTTGGATGCCAAACAATGATTACCCTGTCCATAGTATTCGCAAGTATTTACAATACATCTAACCTGGTTTAAAGGTTGATTCATTTTTTGTGTTCCGTTGTGTGTCATGTGGTTTACTCCTTTCCATCAAATAGTGAACACACTAAAGCTTATCTATTCCTCAATCCTAATGCAGGGTGTGTTCAAGGGTTTTGTACTATTTCGCAATATGGGCTTTCAAGTCATATCAAACGTGTATTGCGAAATGGGTTTTTCAATATTATTTTGCCTAAAAAACGTTAAAATATGTAACCACAAATTACTACCGCAAGCAGTAATAATTAGACACGATAGATCACAAAATATACTGAGGTGATAATGATGAAGGATCAAATAAAAGACAAGCAGCGCTGGGATGAGAATTTGCCCAAAAACAAAGAATACATTCAAAAATTTTACAGGAAATCGGAGAAAGAAATAAAGAAAATGACGGGGGAAAGTGAAATTCGACCGACAGAAAACAAATAAATGCTTATGAGGACAGGTGGAGCGGTGCTTGACTTGCTTTGGGCAGACAGAAAGCAAATCAGGTACGGACTCCTCCGTATTATATTTTTAAAAAAATAAATTTTAAGCTTTATTTTTCTTATGATATGATGTATAATGTGTGATTGGAAAAGGTGAGAAGTGGAAAGAGGGCAGCAGGGAGTGAGAAATGATGGCATTGTACGCGATTTCAGATTTGCATCTATCCCTTAGTGCGGACAAGCCTATGGATGTATTCGGGTCCAAATGGGACGGGTACATGGAAAAAATAAGGGCGAATTGGCTTGAGGTCGTCAGAGAGGAAGATTATGTATTGATTCCCGGTGATGTATCCTGGGCTACGTATCTTGAACAGGCCTATAAAGATTTTGAATTTATAAGCCGTTTGCCGGGAACAAAGATTATTTCCAAGGGGAATCATGACTACTGGTGGGAGACTTTAAATAAGTTAAACAAATTTGTCCGGGAAAAAGGATTTAAGAATATTTTTTTCCTGCATAACAACAGCATCCTATACAAAAATATCGCACTTTGCGGGACAAGAGGATGGATTTGTCCGGATGCCGACGAATTTTCTCAAAAAGACGAAAAAATATATTTAAGGGAATTGCAAAGATTAGAAATCTCTATACAACAGGGAATGACATATGATCCGGAAGAAATCATCGTAGCATTGCACTATCCTCCTGTTAATAAGCAGCGGGATATGGAGTCGGAATTTATCAAACTATTAAAAAAATATAATATTCGTCTATGTATTTACGGTCACCTTCACGGTGAAGCACAAAAAAATGCTTTAGAGGGCGTCTATGACGACATAAAGTTTTCACTGGTTGCTTGTGACTACATGGATTTTAAACCCTTGCTCATCCGAGGAGATTAAAAATTTATTTTTTTAATAATAATTATTGGAAATCAAAATGTATTATGCTATAATAAAATGGTTATAGATGAAATAGCATGGCAGTTGTGTGGTATAGTTTTTAATTTTAATATACATAAAAGAAAAGATTATAAGGAGGACTAACAATTAAATGAGTGTAAAATTAGACAAGTTGGAAAACAATGCTGCACATCTTGAAATAGAAGTTGATGCGGTAAAATTTGAAGAAGGTATGCAAAAAGCTTACATAAAAAATAAGAAAAAGTTTAATATACCTGGTTTCAGAAAAGGTAAAGTGCCGCGCAAAATGGTTGAAAAATATTATGGTGAAAGTATTTTTTATGAAGATGCGATAAACATTGTGTGCCCTGATGCATATGATAAAGCAATAGAAGAAACAAAAATAGAGCCGGTAGATCGTCCGGAGATAGATATCAAGCAGATCGGCAACGGTGAAAATCTGATTTTTACGGCAACGGTAACGGTTAAACCTGATTTTGAACTGGGCGATTATAAGGGTATAGAAGTAAAAAAAATTGAGTATAATGTAACAGAAGAAGACATCGACCGTCAGATCAATGAAATGAGAGAAAAAAATTCCAGATTAATTACCGTTGAAGATAGAGCGGTTCAAATGGGAGATACTGCCCAAATTGATTTTGAAGGCTTTGCAGATGGAGAGCCTTTTGAAGGCGGAAAAGGCGAGAACTATGATCTTGAAATCGGATCAGGGCAATTTATTCCTGGTTTTGAAGAACAATTGATAGGCAAAAATATAGGAGAAGAACTGGAAGTTAACGTAACTTTTCCGGAGGAATATCACGCAGAGGATTTAGCCGGCAAGCCGGTTGTATTTAAAGTGAAAATTCATCAAATCAAGTTTAAGGAACTTCCCGAACTGGATGATGAGTTCGTAAAAGATGTCAGTGAATTCGATACCATCAAAGAGTTGAAGGAAGATATGAGCAAGAAGTTAACCGAACAAAACGAGCAAAAAGCAAAGCAAGAGACAGAAAATGCAGTGATTGACAAAGTGGTTGAAGATGTAACAATAGATATACCTGAAGTGATGATTGAGAGACAAATAGACAGTATGACAAGGGATTTTGAGATGAGATTGAGCATGCAAGGCATGAATCTTGACAAATACTTTGAATATACGGGCCAGGATCAATCAGCCTTTAGGCAACAATTTAAAGAGCAAGCCGGAAAACAGGTCAAAACAAGTCTTGTGCTTGAAAAGATTGCAGAAGTAGAGAATGTACAGGTTTCCGATGAAGATGTTGAAAAGCATCTTGAAAAAATGGCGGAAAGCTATAAAATGGAAGTTGATAAGATGAAAGAAATGCTTAAACCTGAAAATATTGACGCTATAAAAGAAGATTTAGCGATTCAAAATACAGTTAAGATGTTGGTACAAGCCGCAAAATTGGCATGAATGTAGAGCGCAGCAGGTGGTGGGTAGTAGAAACGCCCACCTCTCTTTGTAACATAATTATGATGAAGATAACGAACAGCAAACCTTGAAACACATTTGAACAAATAGTTATGGTTCCGGGTTTTTTGTTTAAGTATAAATTCGATTTTAAAGTTGGATATGTATAGTGAGGGTTCAATTTAATTTTGACTATAAAGGAGTGAAAAACATGAGTTTAGTACCTATGGTGGTTGAACAGACGAATAGAGGTGAAAGGTCCTACGACATTTACTCTCGTCTGTTGAAAGATAGGATTATTTTTCTAGGTGAGGAAATAAATGATGTAACAGCAAATCTCGTGGTCGCCCAGTTATTGTTTCTGGAAGGCGAAGATCCCGATAAAGATATAAGCCTTTATATTAATAGCCCCGGAGGTTCTATAACGGCGGGGTTTGCCATTTATGACACCATGCAGTTTATCAAGGCGCAGGTATCTACCATATGTGTGGGTATGGCAGCGAGTATGGGGGCATTTTTATTGGCCGCCGGTGCAAAAGGCAAGCGGTTTGCGTTACCCAATAGTGAAATTATGATCCATCAGCCGTTAGGCGGTACGAGAGGGCAGGCGGTTGATATCAAAATTCATGCGGATAGAATTTTAAATTCAAAAAATAGACTGAATCGTATTCTCAGTGAGAGGACAGGACAGCCTTTAGACAAAATAGAGAAGGACACGGACAGAGATAATTTTATGTCTGCTGAAGAAGCCAAGGTATATGGTCTGGTTGATGAAATAATTGTTAGTAGAAAAAATGCGTAAGCAAAAAGTATTACGATTATCGTTAGAGGTTTGAGGTCGCTATAGACGGTATAATACGGCCGAAATCCCAGGGGATCAGATCCTTTGAAGTTTTACTGACAATAAGAATGTATATTTGCTTTGGATGATGAAAATAAAGAGGTGTAATAATGTCTAGATATGACGAAAAGAAGCAGCTCAAATGCTCCTTTTGTGGAAAAACACAAGATCAAGTCAAAAGGTTGGTTGCCGGTCCGGGTGTATATATTTGTGACGAGTGCATAGAATTATGTTCCGAAATCATTGAAGAAGAATTTGAGGAAGCAAAAGTGGATGTGGGTTTGGGCGATGTGCCTAAGCCTAAAGAAATAAAAGAGATTTTGGACCAGTACGTTATCGGACAGGAGCAAGCGAAAAAGAATCTGGCAGTTGCGGTATATAATCACTATAAACGTGTTAACAGTGATGTCAAAGCCGGTGATGTGGAATTGCAAAAAAGCAACATTGTCATGCTGGGCCCCACAGGTTGCGGTAAGACGCTTCTCGCACAAACACTGGCCAGAATCTTAAATGTGCCTTTTGCGATTGCCGATGCGACATCGTTGACGGAAGCCGGTTATGTAGGAGAAGATGTCGAGAATATTCTTCTTAAACTTATTCAGGTTGCCGACTACGATATTGAACAGGCAGAAAAAGGTATTATTTACATTGATGAGATAGATAAGATTGCAAGAAAATCGGAGAATCCTTCTATCACAAGGGATGTCAGTGGGGAAGGTGTACAGCAGGCATTATTAAAAATCCTGGAAGGTACGGTTGCTTCCGTTCCCCCTCAGGGAGGAAGAAAGCATCCTCATCAGGAATTCATACAGATTGATACTACGAATATATTGTTTATTTGCGGCGGAGCATTCGATGGCATTGATAAGATTATCCAAAATAGAATCGGCAAGAAAGCGCTGGGCTTTAGTGCGGAAATTGAGAGTAAAAAAGAAAGGGATATTGGTCAGATTCTCCAACACATTGCCCCGCAGGACTTACTCAAATATGGATTGATTCCTGAGTTTGTCGGCAGGCTTCCTGTGGTGGCGACACTGAATTCCTTAGATAAAGAGGCATTAATTCAAATTCTTACCGAGCCTAAAAATGCGCTGGTAAAACAATATCAAAAGCTTTTTGAAATGGATGATGTTTTACTTGAATTTGACGCCGAAGCCTTGGATCAAATTTCCAGCAAGGCAATAGAGCGAAATACCGGCGCCAGAGGGCTGAGAACCATCCTTGAAGATATTATGCTGGAAGTGATGTTTGACATTCCTTCCGATAAAAATATTGAAAAGTGTATTATTCATAAGGAGTGTGTAACGGAGGATAAGAAGCCGGAACTGGTGATTAATGAGAATAAAAAGCCGTTAAAAAAGACTTCCTCCAGAAAATCGAGAATTAAGCGAGAATCCGTATCATAGAACAGGGGATCACCCCTTGTTCTTTTTTTTGAGAAAAATAAAACAGGGGACGGTTCCTTGTTCTATTGCCGTTCGGCAAAAATAGAACAAGGAACCGTCCCCTGTTTTATTACCTTTTGTTTACAGGGTTAAAAAAACTTTTGAAACAAATACTAACGATAAGTGATTAGAAAACGGGGGAGGAATAGCGGTGTTTAGCAGTACAATTTTATTAATACAGTTTTTCTTTTCAATTGTCATTGGTTTATATTTTCTTAATCTACTGAAATCTCAACAGGGAAATAAAAGTGCGGTGGAAAAGGAATCTAAAAAAGAATTGGAAAAATTAAGAAAGCTCAGAGAAATCAGCTTATCGGAACCATTATCGGAGAAAACCAGACCTACTACGTTCAAAGAGATTATCGGGCAGGAACAAGGCCTGAAAGCATTAAAGGCAGCTTTATGCGGCCCCAATCCACAGCATGTCATCATATATGGTGCGCCGGGGGTGGGTAAAACTGCAGCTGCAAGGGTCGTCTTGGAAGAAGCAAAACAAATAGATATGTCGCCCTTTAAGGTCCACTCAAAATTTGTGGAAATGGATGCTACGACGCTAAGGTTCGATGAACGGGGCATAGCGGACCCCTTAATAGGTTCTGTCCATGATCCTATATACCAGGGCGCAGGAGCCTATGGACAGGCAGGTATCCCCCAGCCTAAGCCGGGAGCGGTGACAAAGGCCCATGGCGGCATATTGTTTTTAGACGAGATAGGGGAATTGCACCCTATTCAGATGAACAAATTATTAAAAGTCCTGGAGGATAGAAAAGTATTTTTAGAAAGTGCTTATTATAGTTCGGAAGATCAGAATATTCCTTCCCATATCCATGAGATTTTTCAAAAAGGGCTTCCGGCAGATTTTCGATTGGTAGGCGCTACGACCAGGACACCGGAAGACATCCCCCCCGCACTAAGATCAAGATGTGTAGAAATATTTTTCCGCAATCTCGTCGTAGATGAGATTATGAAAATTGCCAAAAATGCTGCCCTAAAAGGGGGATTTACAATGGAAAACGGCGCTGACCGTTTAGTGGCAAAATATGCCACCAATGGTCGTGATGCGGTGAACATCGTGCAGATTGCCGGAGGTATCGTGCTGGTGGACGGAAAAACAACGATTAGCAGAGAAAATCTTGAATGGGTCATTGAGTTTGGGCAATATAGTCCGAGACTCGAGAAGAAAGTGATTGACGAGAAACAGGTTGGTTGCGTAAACGGGTTGGCAGTGACGGGCAGAAGCCAGGGTATGGTGATGGAGATTGAGACAACCGCCGTGTCTTGTGAAAGAGGCAAAGGGAAAATTAAGGTGACGGGCATCATTGAAGAAGAGGAAATGGACGGCAGGGGACAAAAATTGAAAAGAAGCAGTACGGCTCGGGCTTCTGTAGAAAATATGCTGACAGTCATTAAAAAGTTTTTTGATGAAGATCCGGCCGACTATAATATTCATTTGAATTTTCCCGGTGGTATTCCGATTGACGGACCTTCGGCAGGCACAGCCATTATGACAGCAGTGTATTCTGCGATTAAAAATATTCCCATTGACGGTACATTGGCCATGACGGGAGAAATATCAATCAGAGGCAAGGTAAAGCCGGTAGGTGGTGTTATAGCGAAGGTAGAAGCGGCCCGGCTCGCAGATGTCAAAAAAGTGATTATCCCAAAAGAAAACTGGCAGGAGCTATTTCAATCGATGGATATTGAAGTGATCCCGGTTGAAGATATACATGAAATAGCTGAGCTTATCTTTCAAAGGCCCCCTGCAAAAGGAATCAATGTGCCCGGGCAAACAGATGCGGGTGGTGTCTTGACTGCCACAGGCGTTTAGGGATAACGGAGCGAAAAAAGTAGGGTGGAGAGACACCGCTTCTACCCCTTTTTACATACCGGCAGGGCCTTTTATATAATATTTTTCCGATAAAAAAGATTGCAAAAAACGACATGTAAAGTTATAATGTGGTTATATCTATATCGCATTTTGTCAAAAAAATTATAATTTTACGCGTTGTGCTGGTTAAATGATATGGAAAGAACATTGTGGAAAGGGTTAGAGCCTGTTAGCGCAGAAGAGGGAGAAAGCAGCAATTGTTTGAGCGCTTTATAGATACCCAGCTTTAAAATCAAATTTATATTTACGCAAAAAACGCAGAATCATCGTTTTTTTGGATACCCTTTAATCCATAACCGATTAAAAGGCGTTTCAAAAAAGTAGAATTTATGATCCGCGGACATACATAACATGTATAATGTATTTTTTAAAACGCCCTTTGTGTAAATAGTATTTTAAGCTTTAAAGTTGGCTATCTTTAAACGCATTAAGGGTGCTTCAAAAGATAAATCACTCCGGTGATGAGCGCAACAGGATATACGTTTTGTCATCATAATTGCTATATCTTGCGGATAACTCGAAATCCGGCCCTTCATGACTTCTTTTCTCAGTATTTTCAACTAATGAATGCTCTGCCGTTACCGTAATTGCATTGCCGTCTTTCTCGGACTTCATATTTTTTGCTTTTGATTTTCCAAACATTTTATCACTCATTCGGTTCAACTGTTGTTCATCCATTTTACCGCCATATGTTCCCATAATATTGCTGTTGGTTCTTAAATTTGAGATATAAGGGCTAAGTCCCTTTTCCACTTTATCCTTATGGCCTTCAAAATCAATATACCCCTTATCTTGAAACACTTCGACAGTTATGTAGCTGTTAAAATCCTCAGTATTTTCCTGACGCTCCGAAAAGACCTTGATCCTCAGGTATTCATCATCTATTGTTTGGGCAAACATTTCGTATTCAAGATAATGATCGCTGCTGCTTTGCTCACGACTTGTGTAAGCGTCGTCAACCTCATATAAGCTTAACACTTTTTCTCCAATATTTTTTAATGGCTGAATATCGTGATCTTCTGGGGTTAACACTTTATGATCTATCGATCCTTTACAAAAAATACTTGTCTTTAAGAGTTCGACTTGATAGGCATTAAATGCTTCTATGACAGCTTTTTCTTGAGATATATCTTCCCCTGCTATAAAAGAAATCCTGCCTAATGAAAATATAAATAGGCCTAAGAATACAATGATCCGTAAATATCGCAAATGTCTCTTCTCCCCTTTTTAGATATTTGAGATTTGCACGCAGATATCGCTGCTTTACAATCGAATGTATATTTGGACAAAAAACTCAGAACCATCGTTATTTGACCCAAATATATTCTAAGGTTGCAGCACGTTACCTCTAGTAATGCGATTCTCATAATTTTTCCTGTATTAGCATTATTACCTCTAATGGAAACGGATATACATGCAATATTTTCTACCCTACTTATTTTCATAATATATATTATGTTTATTCCATGACAAAACGTGCCTGTCCGCAGTGCACTACATATTGTTTGAAAACACGCGTTGGGGACGGTCCTTCAGCCCCACTAAAACTGCCGTGTGACAGAAAAACCGCCCCCAAATCCCGTTTAACTCATTTTATAGGTAACGCATTGTAAAGTTAGAAATATAATCGTACGCCAGCAACAGATATCCCGAAGCACGGACGCCAGACTAATTCACCATCGCCCGGCTGATCATCATGGCGCACTCTGCCCTGACAGCCGGACGATCAATATCAAACTGCTTGTACGTACTATCTTCTGTCTTTAATACACCGGCATCCAACATCTTTTTTACACTTTCTTTTGCATAATGGTTATGCTTGGGTAAGTTGGCATAGGCCCCATCTTTGTCGTAGGTTTTTAACGAGAAGGCCCTGTCGATCACCAGTGCTATCTGCCCGATGGTCACCTTATCGTCAGGCTTTATTGTACCGTCATCATTTCCTTTGACAAGGCCGTGTTGAATCGCGGTCAATATATATTGCTTGCCCCAGTGATCGGCTATATCCGTAAACGTCGTATCTTCTTCTGGCACAACAGGATATCCCATGGCCCTTACCATCATAGTAAAAAACTCCGCTCTGGATATAGTGTTGCCGGGTTTGAAAGTTCCGTCGTCATATCCATCCAGCAAACCGGCATCATGTAAATGCCTTATATAAATCTCGCTTTCATTTCCTTGTATATCTTTAAACGGCAGATAATCCGTTTGCTCTTGATCCGCCAAAACAATTCTGAGGGCACTTTGCTTGTTGACCAAGCTTCTCAAACTAATGTCTATTGTATTCTTGTCTTTATGGGCGCTCTTTTGATACAATACACGGACTGTTCTCGTATCAGGATTTATTTTACTATAGCCGGTTACCTCCACATGTCCTTCTGAAGGTTCTTTTAAATCAACAGTAACCCTAACCGTATATTTATCAACTTTTTCAACGGTATAAACTGCGCTGCTATCTGCCCAAACACAGGTTTGAAATAGCAATATTACGGCTGTTATTGCAATCATTTTTCTGAACACTGATATCTCTCCTCTTCATATCAAGGGACATGAAGACAAACACGCTGCCCCCATGTCCCTTTTTCATATTTCAATGTACCTTCTTTATCTGAATATATATCAATCTAGCTGCATACCAATAACCCCTGTATGCCGTATCCTGTACACTGTACGCTGATCACATCTCCCCTATCGCTTCCAGTGTGCGCTTTAACATTGTAATAACTTCGGCACGGGTTACCGGCTCGGTCGGAGCCAAGATATCGGCGGTCTTCCCAATGACGAATCCCTTTTGTACCGCAAATCGCAAGATGGGAACATATGCCGAACCGATTTCCGATGCATCGCTGTATTGTGTAATAGGCATATTGATACTTTCCGCCGCTTCACCGGTTTTGATTTCATAGAGCCGCACCAGCATTGTCACCACTTCTTGGCGGGAAACATTTTGTTTATTTTTCACCAAGCGCATAAATCCGGCCTTAAAGGCGGTCTGCAAATAATTGTTGGTGTCATAATCCACGTCCAATACATCCAGTATAAACTTTGTGCAATCATCAACGGTTATAAAATCCTCAGGCCTAAACCTTGTTTGTGTTTCAGCAATACTTTTCATATTATACTTGGAAAAGACAGCTATTATATCTTCTCGTGCCCAATGCCGGGAAATATCCGTAAATCGCCATGAGTCAACTTTTTTGACAATGCCCATTTTCCCCAAATCCTTTGTTTCAAAACGCACAATCCCTTTATTATCTGTTCGACTTGTCATATGTGTGTTAGGCACTAAGGACCAACGGTTACTCAATATATCAACATCAACTACAGCCGTTTCTATTGCTTCACCATGGTACCGGTAAGCAGCCCTGTAATCCATCACAACTTCCAACGGGCGGTTCAAGCGGGTTATGGGAACAACACTATTGCCGGATTTCATTTCAATGTCCACTTGTACCATTTTGACCGGGTTTATATTCGCCTGAAAAACCTCCGCAGTACTCACGGAATCGTCAAATATTAAATCGACAATGACTTCTTTTGAGTGATCAAAAGATTTTAACTGCTCCTCTAACGCCAGCATATGGGGGCGGATCGTGAACTTGCCGCCGGTTCCGATATCGATAATTAGGTTTTCTTTTTGCTGTGAGAGGCCCTCAAATACCCTATAGGCTACTCTTACTTTCCTATATTTAAACCTCCTATAGGAAGAAGGGGGATCGCTCATATCAATTTTATAATCTAAAAAGTGATCTGTATAAACCTCTTCCAAGAATCTGTCCGCATTGACACCTATAATTTCCTCCCGCCATTCACCGGTATTTTTATCATAACTGTCTTCAATAAACGGCCCTTCAATGACACGCTCATTATCCGTATCCGTATCATAGTCGTCGTCACTGCGGGTCGTTTTAACCGATACCGTATGGGTGGGATGGGACAGCATCATTGTTTCTCTATCAACTGCATACAGCCTTGCATAGTACCTCTTGTTTGACGCTAGGCCTGTCACCTTATATTCTCCTGCTGCTGAAATAGTAAAGACTTGAGCGTCTTCATATTCGGTATTTGTACTAATCTCCAGAGCATAATCCATATCCTCTTCCATATTCCATTCATAGGTAATATAATCTTTCCCAACGGCATCCGGCGCGTTCTTGATCCCAAAGCCGGTAGGCGTATCCGGCGCAACATATTCTGTCGTCTGCACTACCTTGGAGTCGCTCCAGTCCGAACTGCGCATTTCACCCTCATCATTTTCCACTTCCGACCTTATCCAGAAATAATAGGTTGTTTCCGGTTCTACATCTTCGACAAGGTAAACATCCGTCATATCAAAATAGGTAGAAGGAATCTCCACTTCCGCTCCGGCCGATTCGATGTTGTCCTGCTCAGCCCATCTTAGATAATATCTATACTGGAGTCCTACCCTTTCCGTCGTTCTATCCCATTCCAATTCTATTCCCTCATTGTTGTCCAGTGCGACAGCTCTTATCCATCTCGGCACTGCAGGCTTTTCCAACGGTACGGTATAGTCAAAATCCGTCGTAACAATAATAGGATTGGAAGGCTCCGATAAATGGTTGATATCTCGATAAGCCCTTAACCAAACAAGATACATCTTATTGGGCTCCAAATCCTCAATCGTATATTCCATAATCTGGTGAGTATCTCCGTAAGGATTGGCAATATCGGTTATTTGCAAGGGTTCGTCACGTATAAAGGAATAATCATCCAAAGCTTCCGTCAGTTCTATGTATCCTATCCCGAATTTTACATTGGCATCATATTGAATTTCTCTGTACACATAATCGGTAACACTGCCTGTAAATTCTTGTTCGCTATAGGGCACCCATTCCCCCGTATCGTCATCCTTAATCTCATACCATCCCGTTTTCCACTCTACGGTTGCAGATGTCTCCGTTACTTCCGGAATACCGCTTGCATTCTTTTTTGCCGCAAAAGGCGGTCTCGCCGGTGCAATAGGTATATTGATATCGTCCGAATCGGTTAAGATCATTTCAATAGCCGGATCCGACGCATAGTATACCTGGGTCAGACTCCCACCAACATTTATAAGAAATTTCTTTTTGGCTATCATCTTGATGTAATAAACCGTATTCGGTTCAAGATCTTCAAAAACATACTTGTACGCCACCATATAATCGGTCAGACTATCACCGATTTTTTCATAGATATAATTGGGTTCCGAAGGCTGGAAATCCGATATGGTCGGAGGTGTATCCGGGTCATCCAGCTCGGTCGGGTCCGTTGTAATCCAAAAATCATAATAGATAGAATCATCTCTCATCCCATTAGGGTCTTTCGGCAGATACCATAGGATTTTTATACTATCGTTGCCTATTTCTATTTTTTCATCCAGGTTCTCCGGAATCGTATGTCGTATATCTGGTATTGTAGGATAATAAGGGACTTCAGAAACATAGGGGCTGAGCACATTGGACTCTATATAGAGGGGATACCCATGCTGGTCTGTCTCATTTTCAATATATACCCGCACTTTAAATTCGAAACGGTCCTCTTCACCATGATCAACCCTTATATATCTGACCACATCTTTTTGTCCCCCGGCGTTCTGCCATAAGTCGCCTTGCTCTTTCTGCATAATCGTATACTCTGTTTCCTGGGTTCCGCTGACACTTGATGTTACTCTTGCCCACTCCATTTTCCAAATATCATGTTGGTCACCTGCAGAAACCCTGTTCATGGCAGCAGGTATATAGGTATAGCCTATCCCGATTTTCTGTTCCGGGCACACCTTAATTCTCTGGTCATAAACAATGGGAACAATTTTTACATAATAAACCGTACCCGGCCTTCTATTCTTGACGATATAGCTTAACTTATTGTCTGAAATAGGCTTTACGACACCGGCATCACCAATATCCTGCGGATATACCTCGATCGGGCTGGTGGTCGCAAAATCCCTGCTCTGCGCAATATAAATACGGTACCCTATTCTATTCTGATTGTATTTCACATCATCCCAAATAATCTGTATTTCCTCGGTGCTCTCGGGCAGCACCTCCAAATCAATGCCGGTCAAAAACAACACTTCATCATCTTCCGAAACAGGTGATGCATGGATCTGATCCGGATAATCCGGATCATCATCCGCATGAGCATGCACCGCCCTCACATACGTATGATAAACGGTACCGGAATCCAGTTCGGATAAACGGGTTTCCGTTGCACTTGAAGGTAGAGAGGACCACTTTTGAAAGGTTTCTCCATTCTTTTTATAATATACATCATAATATCTATAGGGGCCTGTAAAAACAGGGGCCTCCCATTGGATATCGGCATAATACCCCAAATTCTGCGGGTTTGGGTCATATCCGATAGAGGGCTCACCCCCTACTTCTTTGATCATGACATTCTCCGGCTTTGCTTGCGGTGTTGCAAAAGCTGCCTGCTGAAAGGGAACTATTTGCATTAACCACAAAACTAATAATATCCAGCTGATTTTTCTCTTCAACACAATCTCCCCCTCTACCATGCACCAAGTTTATCCAGGACACGTTTGAGAATGACAATAAACTCCGCTCTGGTAACGGTCCCCTTGGGATCAAATATATTGTTTTCTGCTTTCATAATCTCCATATCGATACTCATTAGGATAGCTTTAAAAAGGTTCTTGCTAATTGCCCGATCGTCCGTCAGCATAATGGCTCTTGACACCGCCATATGTTCCACCGAGGCCTGGGTTTTGATTTCGTACAATCGCATGGCCAAAAATCCGGCCTCTTCCCGCACCATTTCATCATTCGTCCGATTGAGGTTTAACCCCTTGTCCAGACCAAGCTGCCGGCCTTTTTTAACCAAATCCGTATCGTTATATTCCTCTGGATATTCTTGCAGCACCCTTTCCAAAATCAATATTGCTTCTCTTGTTTTAATATTTGCATCCGGCTGCAGTGTTCCGTTGCCATACAATACTTCAGCCAAATTGTATTTATTATTCATTTGTTGAAGCTCCTGCCGATATTGATGATGACCGATATCATATAATGTAGCGGATCCTTTCAACACTGCCAACTCGTATCCGTCTATTTCCCTCATTTCAAACATGGTAATCATCTGTGACAGTCTGTTTTCACTGTGAATTTTGGTCCATCTTTTTTGTTTTCCTTCCGTTTTGTATCCTGAAATCGTATTATCATTCTCCGATAATGCAACCTTATACCTTAAGTGAACCGACAGCGGCAAGGGCACTTCTTCTATATCACTGCTGTATCTTTCAAAAGAGCTGCTCTCAATTTTATCTTCTATATACTCTTGAAGGTCCTCGTCCATTTCTACCAGCAACTCACGAATCTTCTCTTCAACCTCATCTTCGTCTTCCCCATCGTCAACAAAGTCTGCAAGTTCCTGCCTGTACTCATACACAAGCCCGTTTTTGCTGCCCGTACCATCATCACCGTAAAGTTCTTCGTAAATGTCCTTTTCAAAATCATCATCGGTGATATTCACAGCCTGTGCCTCCGCGCTCAGAGAGGTAATATCGGAAATCAATCTCCTATTGGATGATGGCCTATAGGATGAAGAATTCTTCAAATTTTTGATGGTAATGCTCACATATACATCTTTGACCGAGGATTTGTTTTCTTTCCTGTCCATCATCTCCTCAATTGCGGAAGTCTTGCTCGTATCCAGTACACCGGGCCGGAATATCATATCTCCGCTCATGGTATGAAGCACCAAGGTCTTATGGGTTTCATTCAACACCTCAATAACTTTAATCGGAATATATACATTAGCGGTGGATTTTTTATCTGCCTCCGCCATCTGCACCGATGCAAAATCAATGTTAAATGTATTACCTTCCGTATTCCGGATATGATTCAGCACTTTGCTGCCCCTGAGTTTGATTCTATAATTCAAATGACTGGAACTCTTACTATCGTCGTATACCCAGAACAACCTGTCTTTGTATATGCCCAGACTATCTAAGAAGTTGAGATCCGCATCATCTTTATCCTGATCCGTGTCATAATCATCTTTATCAAATTCCGTTCTCCACGATATTACACCGGTATATTTGGATTCTGCAATACCATCTGCCGATACTGTCCTGATTTTGAGATAGTATCGGGTATTGGGCTTTAACCCATCGATAACAGCCGTATACCACCAATAATTGGTGCCGATCATATTGCCGTCTTGCGAAGCGGAAACAACCGTAATGTCCTTACCGTCCGCAGTGGTTCTGCTGTCGATGGTGCTGACAATCTTGTAATCGGCATCTTCTTCCGCTTTGATGGCTATATCAAAACCATGCTGCAAAACCCCGTTGGTGTCAAATCGCTCCAGCCCTTTCCAAGTGGATTACTATTCCTGTTACGACCCTTATTCTTGAACCGCCTACCGGATTCCGGATCATACAGGAAGGAGATTATGACAAACACGAAGAATTAAAAATCACTTGGAAAGGGCTGGAGC
>JAKSBV010000253.1 GCA_022360955.1 Bacillota bacterium | reverse complement strand
ATTGGAAAAACACCGGAGATTTCTGCTGCCCGGATTAAATTTTGAATGTTTTCAATATGGTTAGGACCATGCTCAAGATCAATAAACAAAGTCACATCCGCTATACCCCATTACTTCAATAAAAGCAGGGTCACAGGTTTTTGAAAAAGGTCCTGAAACGATACCATTTTCAATTTTTTTCCTAAATAAACGAACCATTTCTACATTCATAATAACATTCCTTTACAAGCTTTAGAACCATTTTATCATAGCCAATATTTTTAGTCAATTTGATCACAGGAGCAAAAGAACTTGGTATTATTGACAATACTTCCGGAGTTGTTATATTATCAGAAGTAGCACGCTTAGTGTCTAATTTAGAATTACCGTTTGACTTAAGATTTATATTTTTCAGTTCTGAAGAAAGATATTTATTCGTAATATTCAATATTTTGAATATGAGATACAGTTGTCCACTTAATGTACTATAATCAAAGAGAAATAATTAAATCCATGGAGGCATACAGAAGATGCATAGATCAATGATGCAAACATATGTGAAAGGGAGCGACAAAGCAGTTGAGTTATATCAAAAAGCCTTTAATGCTGAGCTGGTGGCAAGTTATCCTCACTCTGATGGAACTTTTATGCATGCTGAATTGAATGTATATGGGCAGATATTGGCGATATCAGAAGCACTTAAAAACGAAGAAAGAATTACAGGCACAACTATGCAGTTTTGCTTGCATTTTGGGAAAGGGAAGGAAGAGTTAGTTCAAAAAGCATATAATGTGCTTAAAGATGGCGCTAAAATTCTTTATCCGTTAAGTCCTTGTGGATTCAGTCCGTTGATGGTTGATTTAATCGACAAATACGGAGTTCGTTGGTGTATATTTGTGTAGGATTTACCTTGAAATATTTGGCCGGAAATTATAATTTAAGTGAAAGGAAGTTGTTAAATTGAAAGCATTATTTATTGGAGGTACGGGAACGATTAGCTTAGCAATCTCAAAAATGTTAATTGGGCAAGGTTGCGAACTATACTTACTTAATAGGGGTAATCGAAAGGTTGAATTGCCAGAGAATAAAGTGACATATATCCACTGTGATATCAACGATGAAGAAGAGACGAAAAAGTTAATAGATGGCATGATTTTTGATGTAGTTGTAGATTTTATTGCGTTTGTTCCTGAACAGTTAGAAAGAGATTATAGATTATTTAAGGGAAAAACTAAACAATTTATTTTTATTAGTTCAGCATCTGCTTATCAAAAGCCCTTATCAGATTATAGAATTACGGAAGGAACGCCTCTTAGCAATCCATACTGGGCATACTCAAAAAATAAGATTGCCTGTGAAGAT
>JAKSBV010000365.1 GCA_022360955.1 Bacillota bacterium | reverse complement strand
CATTAAGGGGGTCAGGCTTTTATAATTTTATAATATGAGATATAATGATAATCTAAAGAAATAGAGATAGGAGCGGGATAAAGATGGCAAGAAGACAGCGAGTCCATTATGAAGGTGCACTATATCATGTTATCTGTCGTGGGAATAATAGGGAATATGTCTTTGATAAGGAAGAGGATAAGAAGATGTATTTGAAAACTATACTTAGATATAAAGAAAAGTATAGCTTCAAACTATATGCATACTGTATAATGGATAACCATGCCCATCTGTTAATTGAAGTAGATAGAGCACCATTGTCGCAGATAATGCAAGGAATACAGCAAGTATTTACAATGAAATACAATAAAAAGCATGATAGAACAGGGCATGTTTTTGAACAAAGATATAAAGCAATTTTATGTAATAAAGATCAATATCTTTTAAGCTTAATCAGATATATACATCAAAACCCTATGGAGGCCGGAATAGTGGAAAAGCTTGATTATGAATGGAGCAGCCATAGTATATATATTGGAACGAGGGCAAGTGAATTAGTAGACCATCAGTATGTGTTAGGTATTCTATCAGAAGATATAAATCAAGCTATAAAAAAGTACGTTGAGCTGATGGAAGAAGAAATAGATATAGAGGAAATGAAAGAGAAAGAACTAAGCAAGGGGATAAAGCAAGATAGGGAACTTGGCCGGCAAGGGAATAAGGAATTGGGTCATAATTATATAATACAAAAAATTTGTGAATATTATCATATTGGGCCTAAAGAATTATCTAAAAAAACAAGAAAGCAAAAAATAGTCAATGCCAGGAAAGCATTCATAGTATGCTCAAAGGCGTTTAGAGATGTAAGTAATAAAGAACTAGCAGAAGCGTTGAATTTATCTGAATCAACAGTTTCGAACATATTATCTGATGAGAGCAATAAGGTATTAACTGCAATAATAAAATTATAAAAGCCTGACCCCAATAATAACCTGTAAAATGTATAAGTTTATCTGAAATACATATATTTAATAAATTCACTGTTCGATGTATGATTGTATATGAAAGATTTTTACAGGAGGGTGTATGAAGTATGAATTCTAATGTGTATTTCAGGAGGATTGACTCAACAACCGATATTAAAACCATTCAGGAAATATCAAAACAATTGCTTGCTACTATCATGGAGAAGGAAAACATTACGCTCAAAAGGAAGATACCTCTAAAAGTTCACTTTGGCGAACATAAAAATGTAACTTTCATAAGACCTGAAAATTACCTGGGCATTATTGATTACCTGCAAGAACGAGACATCGAATCCTGCTATATTGAGACAAATGTTCTGTATGGCGGGCAGCGGTATAAGAAAGAACTCCATAAAAAAACGGCTGAAGCACATGGTTTTACACAGCTTCCTATCATTTTTGCAGACGGTGAACATGGAGAAAACTTTGCCGAGGTAGAAATTAATAAAAAACATTTTAAAACCTTTAAGGTGGGTAAGGCTTTTTTAGACTACGATCAGCTTATTGTGATCTCACATTTTAAAGGCCACATGATGGCGGGTTTTGGCGGGGCCATTAAACAGCTCTCAATGGGGCATGCTGCAAAAGGCGGTAAAATAGCAATGCACATGGGTGAAAAGCCTCAAATTGTGAATAGAAAATGTAAACAGTGCAATTTATGTAAAACGAGATGCAATGAAGATGCCCTTATTATTGGGAAAAAATCAAAAATAGACCATCATAAATGTGTGGGATGCGGTGCTTGTATGGCGATTTGTCCTCATCAAGCCATATCGGTATTCTCATTGAAAAGTATTTTAAAGTTCTTAGGTATTGGAAATGCTTTTATAGAAAAGCTTGTTGAAGGCGCTTATGCGGCGCAAAAAGGCAAGAAAAATATTTATATGAACTATGCAATGAATATTACTGCCGGTTGTGACTGTGAACCGAGAAAAATGAAACCGATTATGGGTGATTTCGGAATCTTTATTTCAACAGATCCGGTTGCAATAGATAAAGCATGTTATGATATCGCAAAAGAAAAAGGAAAGACATTCAGAGGATTCAAAGCCTTTGCATATGCAGAGAATATTGGATTAGGCTCAACTAACTACACACTGCATGAGCTAAATTAATCTGTTGTGCTAGATAAATGGTATGGAAAGAATATTTTGGAATACGATTTATCTAGCACAATGCGTTAAATGAAGAAAAAAGTACAATATGAGCAAGATGTACGCAATAATATCGATTCACCTGTTCGTTTCAAGGCGGTGGATTAGCAATTATCTGTTAAAAATTCACTGGTTCATATATAATTGTTGCAGGAGATACCGGCGGGAAAAGAAAGGAGATAAATGTGGATAGTATATTTAGAATTGACTCAATATCCATATTGCATGAACTTTTGGGGTATGACAAGCCCAAACATCCATTGATTACGCTAATTGACCTCAATAATATCAATCCGACGATAGCGTATCGTAACAAACAGTTTGTAATAGGTTTT
>JAKSBV010000494.1 GCA_022360955.1 Bacillota bacterium | reverse complement strand
TTGACAAAATGCAAAATATATATTACATTTAAAATGTAATATATATTTTGCATTTTTGCATTGTGGATTGAGGTGGTCCAAATAGTAAAAAACAGTGTACGACAAAGTCGTGGTGAAGCAAAGCTGACGCAAGAGGAGCTTGCTGATATGGTAGGAGTAACCAGGCAGACCGTAGGGCTTATAGAGAAGGAAAAATATAATCCTACAATAGCTTTGTGTCTTAAGATGTCCCGGGTTTTAAATAAATCTATTGATCAACTATTTTGGTTAGAGGAGGATAGAGATGAAAAATGATGAAAGAGTAAATATAGATGTTAATGCAGCTAAAAGTATGGGTTACACCATATTTTGGTTTGGTATTTTTGCATTGCTTTTATACCGGTGGTTTTATCTGAATGAAACACTTATGAGCACGCTAGATATTTTTGTGGTTTGGATTATTGCCTCGTTAGCTCAGTTTTTTACCCTTGCAGCCAAAGGTATACCGGTTGCATACCCTGTTTCAATGAGCAAAAAAGAGCAGCGGTATTTCATTTTTTTAGTTCCTTTGTTTTCAGGGTTTGTGACTGCTATGATTTTGCTCTTTTTCAAACAAGTTAGAGACTTTAATCATTTATCAGATGCGTTTGGAAAAGGATATCTGTTTACGCTGCTAATTTTCATTGTATATAAAGCCATTTTATACTTCTGGGAAAAAAGATATACGGAATAAATTAAAACACCTGAAAATAAAGCTTCATAGGCATATATTTAACGGACTAAAGACTTTATAAGAAGAGGAAAGATGCTTGAATTAATCATTTTTTGAAGAATGTAATGCTCAAAAAACACCCGATAAATAGGTTTAGTAAAGATGCAGACAATCTCTTGGACCAATAAAAAATGTCAAACAAATACATGCACACATAAGTACTGTGCTCTGATTGGTTAGGGAGCAAGTAAGACCTATACTATTATGTGTCCAAGTGAGTTACTATTGGTTTTTTTTCTAGATGGATCACAAAGTGGGGAGGTTTATTTAAGCAATCACTAAACATATTACTGCAAAACCAAAGTAAAATTAATCTGAATATCACTTAGTTACGAAACTCAAATGAAAACCACTGTAATGGAACTTTACTGATTAAAATGTCTCTTTTACTGAAAACGGAGGGCCTTACCAAAAATTCACAGCCACATTCCTTGGTTCCTCCTTACTGGGATATGACTGGACCTCATGCCACCAGAATGAAGGCA
>JAKSBV010000171.1 GCA_022360955.1 Bacillota bacterium | reverse complement strand
TGTTAAAATCAGAAACAGAAGTAAGGTTCTAAAAATATTGAGAAATCAGAGAGGGATATGTCGCAAAGATATATCAGATCAAATGGGACTCACTAAAGCCGCCATTACTTCGATTATTTCTGAAATGATTGATGAAAAAATCATTATCGAAACAGGTAATCAGGAAACAGGTGTGGTCGGTAGAAACAAGATTCTGATAGAGCTTAATAAAGATTATGGTTATGTATTAGGGGTGTTGATTACTGAAGCTTATATGACACTACTGATAACAAATGTTTTAGGTGAAACTGTTGACATGTGTTTTTGCGAATTTGATGAAAGCTACAGCTATGACCATGATGAAATCATAAATCTTATTATTGAAAAAAGCCTATATCTCCTATGGAGCAATGAGATAGAAAAAAAAGATGTTTTTGGAATGGGTATAGGCTATATCGGTGAAATGGAGAACATACACATCGAATATATCAAAAATCAAATTAGTGACAAGCTAAAATTAGCAGTAATTTCGGATAATAATGTAAAGACACTGGCCATGTGGCAGATGGATTTTAGCCTTAGTGAGACAAGTGAAAATTTTCTTTTTGTTAAATATGGTCCTGGTTTGGGAATGGCTATTGTTCAAAATGGGAAAATTGTTGAGGGTGTTGATCACAAAGCCGGAGAGATTGGTCATACCATTGTAGACATAAATGCCAATACATCCTGCCGCTGTGGTAGGAAAGGGTGTCTAGAGTCTCTCATTTCGGAAAAAGGAATTGTCAAAGACATCGAAAAGCTGGGGGAAGATTACAGTTATTTGATCATTAACAAAAAGCTTTCAATTATTGACTATAAAAGTGTGAATGAACTGCTGGAAATGAAAAACGAATTAATTATATCCATTTTTGAGAAGCGGTATGATTATTTCGCCAAATCTCTGGCCAACAGCATTATATTTTTTAATCCGGAATATATTTGCGTTTATGGATCGATATTCAGTCAGCCTAAGATTCTTGAAATGATTAATAACAGGGTAGATGAATACTTGGGGATCAACACAAAGGCTGTCATAAAGCTTTCGGATTTAGATCCGGACAACAGTGCTATCGGGCCATCAGCCCTAGTACTGAGAAAATTGTTCTATGATGTGGGGGGATATAGAGAGTAACTGTCTAGGCAGATGAAGGATGAATGCGGTGGTAAATGGCAAATTTGCCATAATAAATATAATAAAACAATAAAAGAGAGAAGGGAAGGAAAGAAAGATGAGAAAATTTTCTAAGTTGTTTTTAGTACTAGTCATGACGGCGGCTTTAGTTATTTCTGCAGTGGGGTGTCAGCAAAAGAATGACAGCGATAATGGAGCCGGATCAAAACAGCCAGACACATCGAAGCCATCAGGATCAAAGCAAGTTGTTAAAATCATTTGTCCTTATGGTGTTGGGGGAACAGCTGATGCTATTGCTAGAAAGTATGGAAAAGTGGCTGGCGATTTATTTTCGGAGTATGAATTTGTTGTAGAACAAAAAACCGGTGGTGACGGATTTGTTGGGGCAGCATACTTTCAGAACATTGATCCAAATAGCAAAGAATTGTTTATACTTGGATATGGCAATGCTTACAGACATGATATCGGGAAGGCTTATGGTACTGAACAGGTTCCTTATGAGCTCGACAAATTCATGCCGCTAGCAAGCATTGATGATAGAACTTGGATTCTGTACGGAAAACCTGGTAACACCCTTGAAAATACATTGGAAAAAGCAAAAGCTGGAACTTTAAAAATGTCTGGTGGTAATCCGTTGTCTGACCCTCATCTGGCCCTTGGTTCTCTTTTGGCCGTTGAAGGCGGTAAGGTTACAGTGGTTGGTTATGATGGTGGTGCCGCACAAAAACAAGGTCTTGTAAGTGGTGAAGTGGACGTATTTGTCGGGACAACACAAGCAGGTAAAGAAGAAGTAGAAGCAGGTACACTCATACCGATTCTTGCATTCTCTGAAGACGCATATATAGGCTTGGTAGGACCTGATGGAGCTATAAAGGTTCCCGCACTAGTCAATGATAGACATGCTGCACTTGATCCCAACAAGGATTATTCAGGATCAATTCTTCCGGCAGGAGGTTTTGTTGCAGGACGTACCGGAACAGACCAAGCATGGGCTGACAAAGTTGTTGAAATTAGTAAAGCAGTTTGGGAGACACCAGAATATAGTGATTGGATTCAAGAAATCGGTCTGAACCGTTTTGAAGTTTATGGAGATGATGCTGAGACTTACTTAGACACTGCAATTGAAAAGGCAATCAATGCATACAAATTGCTTAGTGGGGAGTAATTGATCGCACTGTATTAAAAATTAAGAGGGAATTACAAATGCCTTGATGCTGTAATTCCCTATAATTTTAACAATTTCGAGGGGGATAGAAATGAACATTCGCACAAATTTACTCAGTGGAATAATCTTTGGAATATTCAGCATCATTTTTATTTTGCTGGTCCCTTCACAAATAGCTGTTCCGGCATTTGACAACGGAGGCCCAAGCCCACGTATTATCCCCTATATGGTTCTAGGGGGCACATTAATTTCTTCAGTTGCATTAATTATTCAAAGTCTTGTTTTTAAAAAAGAACGTATTATTATTTTTGATTTTAAATTCGACAAGGCAGCACTAACTATACTTGGTATTATGATTTTATTTGGCGCTGTTATGCTGAATTTCGGTTTTATAACAAGTGTAGTAATAGTTTTGCCTATGATGCTTTTTGTTCTTGGGGAAAGAAAGCCTTTTATTTACGGATTTACAATATTGGGAGGGATAGGCGTTTATTACCTGTTTATTGAAGTTTTTAATATTTCTCTTCCTGCATTTGGAGGTTAAGTGATGGAAGCAATAATGAGTGGTTTGTTTGAAGTTTTATCATTATATAATTTCGTAATTATGTTATTATCCATTATTTTGGGAATGATTGTGGGATGTATTCCTGGTCTTACGGTAACTCTTGGCATCATACTGCTGCTCCCGCTTACCTATTCGTTTAGTTCGCCTTCAACGGCAATCATTGCCTTGCTATCCGTATATGTGGGTGGCATGTATGGCGGTTCTATCAGTGCCATTTTGCTGAACACTCCCGGAACCAATGCGGCTATAGCTACTACTTTTGACGGATACCCACTAGCGAAAAAAGGTAAAGTAAAAAAAGCTCTGGATGTATCCCTGTTTGCTTCAGTCATTGGCGGCCTCATAGCATCTGTCATTCTTTTATTTACATCAGGGCTAATTTCAAAAATGGTATCCAACTTTACGTCAACAGAGTATTTTGCACTTGCTGTTTTAGGTCTTTCGTTGATTATAGGTGTAAGTGGAGACAATATTTTTAAAGGCATTATAGGCGGATTGCTGGGACTATTTATTTCAATTATTGGACTAGACAGTGTCACCGGAGTTTCACGATTTTCCTTTAACACCATGCTCTTATATGAAGGACTATCCATCATGCCTGCCATGATTGCACTCATAGCGCTTACGCAGGTTATGATTAAAGCGGGAGAGTTTATTAATACAAAAGGTGCCCAAAATGATGTCTCGAAAATTGATAAGGAAGGTATAACGAATGAGGAAAGAAAATCCATTATACCTGCAATACTCAGGGCAACAGGAATTTCATCACTCATCGGAACCATGCCGGGGGTTGGCGGTGGGGTTGCCCAGTTTCTTTGCTATAACGAAGTCAAACGGGTATCAAAGCATCCTGAAGAATTTGGAAAAGGCAGCTTAGAGGGAGTTGCAGCAGCAGAAGCTAGCAATAATGCTATTGTTGGTACAGCTATGATTCCACTTCTCACATTAGGCATTCCCGGTGATGGGGTAACGGCTATTTTGCTCGGAGCATTTATCTTACACGGTATTATTCCAGGGCCCACAATGTTCACTAAGCAGGGCGCCACAGCCTATGCAATTATATTCGGCCTTTTGATTGTCAACATATTGTTGTACTTTATGGGATTAATTTTTACAAAGCAAGTGGCTAAGATTGTCCAAGTAAGATATAGCTATCTGGGCCCCCTTATTATGACATTTTGTTTTGCAGGTGCTTTTGCAGCGAACGGCTCCGTATATGAAGTCATTTTAATGATGGGGGTACTAGTCATCAGTTACATTTTAAGCAAACTGGATATTTCAGTTATTCCTATTATGTTGGGTATGATCTTGGCACCTATTATGGAGCAAAACTTTGTTAACAGTATGATTATTTATGATGGCGATATTATGATTTTCTTCAAACGTCCTATCAGCCTCGTTATTTTGATTTTAACAGCCATTCTTGTTTGGTCTTTTATGAAGGTTAATAAGAAAGTAGCAGGCATGAACAAAATGTAAAAGATTTATTACGATTTTTATAGATTGTATTTTCAGAATAGAAGCCAAGATATGATCTATTAGAAAGAGAAAACGTTCAAAAAAATTTTGTGAGGTGCATTATGAAACTTGTAAAAGGAGATAGCTCCTTCTCAATTTATAGTAATAGCATGGCAATCATCGAGCATAAAGAAAGCTGTCCATTTATTTATGTGGGAATAGGCAAAGAATCCATTAAACAGCATTACGGGGATTTTAAAATTGAAGACAAAATGATTGAAAAGATTCCCCTAAAACACGTTGAGTTCAATGGTGACCGTGTAACCTTCAGCAACTGTGATTACAAAGTAACATTACAAATGAAGGTGGAAAATAATCGCTTTACCCTTGATGATATTCAAACTGATGACAGAATTAATAGAATGTTCTTTATGTTGAAATCAAGAAAGCAGGAAAGGTTTTTTGGCTGTGGTGAGCAATTTTCGTATTTGAACCTTAAGGGACGCCATTTTCCGATTTGGACGTCTGAACCGGGTGTCGGCCGTGACCGTACATCTTTAATCACTTTTCAGGCAGATCAGATAGGACTAGGAGGTGGCGACTATTATACAACAAATTTTCCGCAACCGACCTTTATATCAGGAGATAAGTATATCTTCCATATGGATACATCTTATTACTGTGATTTTGATTTTTCTGAAGATGAAGCCACACAAATTTGTGTATGGGGAAAACCAAACGCTATATTTATTGAATCGGGTACATCTTTTCTTGACATTATGGACATTGTCACTGAGAACTTCGGTACCCAGCCTATGTTGCCTGATTGGCTGCTAGGTGGTGTAACGTTGGGAATGCAGGGCGGAACCGGTATGGTCTATGAAAAGGTGAAGCGAGCCAAACAGTACGGCATAAATGTTAATGCTGTGTGGTGTCAGGACTGGGTCGGCAAGAAAGTTACATCCTTTGGAAAGCGGTTATTTTGGAAATGGGAAAAAAGTGATGCAGCCTATCCGGAGTTTGAAAAACTGATCCAGGACTTAGAAAAGGATAATATCCGCTTCATGGCATATATCAATCCATACCTGTTGGAAGGAACAGATATGTTTGATTATGCCCTGGAGCATGAATATTTTGTCAAGAATGCTAAGGGTGAAGCTTATATCGCTGATTTCGGAGAATTTTTGTGTGGGACAATGGACTTTACCAATCCTGAAGCAATGGAATGGTATAAACAAATTATTAGAAAAAATATGATTGATTTGGGTATCAGTGGCTGGATGGCTGACTTTAGCGAATATATCCCGGTAGATGCAGTGTTTTACAATGGCAAAACAGGACATGAAATGCACAATCAATATCCGGGTCTTTGGGCAAGGTGCAATTACGAGGCCGTTAAAGAAAGTGGAAAGCTGGGTGAGGTTGTCTACTTTATGCGTGCCGGAGGAATTGAAAATGCAAAATACTGCACACTGATGTGGGCGGGTGATCAAAGTGTCGATTTTACCATGCATGACGGTTTGGCATCAACGATACCTGCTGCTATATCACTGGGCCTTGTTGGCAACGGACTGACACATTTTGATATAGGAGGGTATACTTCACTATTTGGAAATGTACGTACAGAGGAACTGATGCTCAGATATCTTGAGTATGCGGTATTTACACCTTTTATGAGGACTCATGAGGGCAACAGACCCAGCGAGAATTTTCAATATGATCAGAGTGATCATTGTCTAAAGCAATTTGCTGTTTTTTCACAGCTAAGAAAAGTACTGCAGCCATATATCAGACATGTGGTTGAAGAAAATGCAATTAAAGGTATTGGAGCTATACGTCCGCTGTTCATGCATTATGAGGAACAAGCATGTCTAGATATAGCTTATGAATATCTATTTGGAAGAGATTTACTGGTCGCACCGGTTTATAAACAAAATGTCACGGAGTGGGAAGTGTATTTGCCTGAAGATGAGTGGATTCACTTATTTAGCAAAAAAAGCTATAGGGGGGGGACCGTAACGGTGCCGGCTCAGCTTGGCAATATACCTGTATTTTATAGAAAAGATTCACCCTTTAAGGCATTGTTTGACTCAATAACAAATAAATGAATTAAGAGCAAGGAGAATAGCAATGAAATACTTTTTAGATAGCGCCAAGTTAGATGAAATTGAATACGCATATGAATATTTAGGAATTGATGGGGTCACAACCAATCCCAAGCATATTAAATTAAGTGGTAAGACATTTAAAACCGTCATCAAAGAAATGTCAGAATGGGTTAAAGATAAGGACATTGAAGGCAAGGATAAGTTCCCCATCTCAATTGAAATTAATCCCCATTTGGAAAAGTGGGAAGATATGTACACGGAAGGAAAGGAATATGCAGCTTTATGTGAGAACTTTGTCATTAAGATTCCATGTACGGAACAAGGCATTATAGCGGCAAGAAAGCTGGAACTTGAAGATGTGAGAACAAATCTGACCCTAGTATTTTCAACTTCTCAAGCCATTATGCCAGGTAAAATCAACTGTATGTTCGTTTCGCCTTTTGTGGGATGGAAAGAAACCAGTGGTGACGATTGTTCTCAGTATATTAAGGAAATTGTTGATGTATACAAAACGTACAACTTTAAGACTGAAATTATTATTGCTGCTCTAAGAAACGGCAAGCAGATTAAGGATGCTGCCGTGGCAGGTGCTGACATTGTCACTTGTGGTCTTCAGATCTATCAAGATGCCATGCAGCATCCGTTTACAACTCACGGATTGTCTGTATTTAGAAAAGCTTGGGACGAAACGACGAAGGAGTAGTGAAAATGAGAAATTTTAAAGCATTGTATATACCGATTGGTGTGCCTACATTTCATCAAGAAAGCATTAATGAGCAATTTAATTTATCGGTAGAACTTATAAATAAAATAGCCGAGGACATCGAGTGTCCATTAAATCCACTGTTAACCATTTCTGACTTGCTTAAATTTATTGAAGGAAAGCAATGTGATCTTATTATTCTTCAGAATAATGCTTTTGCCAATTCGGAATATACGGCCGAGATTTTAAGAAGAATGGATGCTGATGTAGTACTTTGGACACTGCAGGAGCCGGTGATTGATGGTGGTCGTCTGAGATTAAATTCCCTAACAGGCGCATATTCGGCAGGAAACCTTATGCATCATTTGGGGAAAGAAAACTTTGAATATATCTGGGGCTCCCCGGCTGACGAAGAAGTACATCAGAAACTGAAAGCTGTTGTAATGGCATCCAGGCTTAAGAAGGAACTGAGGTCAACAACATTGGCCTCTATCGGGCATACACCTGAGGGCTTTGGTTTTGGCAGGGGTATTGATGCTGAAATATCACGTTACTTTGGTATGAAACATATTGCCGTAGAGGCTAGAGAGCTTATAGGCAGCGCAAAAAAACTTTCAAATGAGGATTGCATAGAGTACCTGCAAGAAGCAGAAGATAAAATGGTGAATATGGAAGGAACACCTCAGAAAAATATAAATGATTTTGTCCGTTTATATAAGGCCTACTCAGATTTTATTAAAGAAAACAACATTGCAGCCATTTCTTCAAGGTGTTGGCCGGATTTCTTCGTAGATTTCGGAACTCCCGCCTGTGCGGTACTGGGACTTTTGAATGATAATGGGGTAGCAGCCTCATGTGAGGCGGATGCCTATGGTGCCATCTCCATGCTAATTGCAATGAAATTGTCAAGTGAGAGTGTTTTCTTTGGAGACCCGGTTTCTCTAGATAAAAATGAAAACACAGTAACTTTCTGGCATTGCGGAACAGCTGCTTGCAGTTTAGCTCATCCAAAGAAAGGTGCCCAAGTTGGGGTTCACCCTAACAGGAAAATAGGCCCTACCATGGAGTTTGGCTGTAAGCCGTCCAAGGAGGCTACTGTTTTTAGAATCGGCAGAAAACCAGACGGATCCATCCGATTTTTCATTGCAACCGGAGAAATACTGGATAAAGAACAGCAATTTTTAGGGACATCACTGGTGTTTAGAAGTCAAACCTCATCCATTGACCTTGTAAGCCAAAGTGTAAAAGATGGTTGGGAACCCCATTTCATCATTGCGTATAAAAACATCAAAGATGAACTGCTGGTTTTAGGGAAATTTTTAAATGTTGAGATATGTGAATATTGAGGAGGTAAGTAAAGTGAGTGTTTTAAAAGAAACGAGCCAAAAATATAGCACAAAGTTCTGGAATGATTCCTGTGACCTGAAAGAACTGGACTATGCCATAGATAACAATTGTGTTGGTGCAACAACCAATCCAATTATTGTGAAGAGTGTGTTGCAAAATAATCTAGAGGCCTATGAAAGGGAAATACTTGAAATTATCAAAGAACAACCAACTTTAACAGAAGATGATATTGCATGGATTATAATTGAAAAGATGGCTGTAGACGGCGCAAAGAAACTGGAGCCGATCTTTAATCCCAAAACAGGAACCGGACGTATTTCCATTCAGACGAATACTAAATACTGTAAGAGCCCAGACATCATTTTAAAGCAGGCACTTCACTTTTCAACCCTTGCACCTAATATGCAGATAAAAATTCCGGTAACTGCAGCAGGCGTAAAGGCTATTGAAGAAGCTACTTATCATGGTATATCCATTAACGCTACAGTGTGTTTTAGTGTTCCACAAGCTGTTGCTGTTGCAGAGGCCGTGGAAAGAGCACTAAAACGCCGGACGGATGAAGGAAAAGACAATTCTGAAATTACACCGGTATGCACTATTATGATAGGAAGAACAGATGACTATATAAAAAAAGTGATCAAATCTCAAGACAGGCTGATTGACCCTGAGGCTCTGGAATGGGCAGGTATTGCCTGTGCCAGGAAATATTATGCCATTTATAAAGAAAGAAACTACAAGACAAAGCTATTGACTGCAGCCTTCAGAAATATCCATCACTGGACGGCACTTGTGGGGGGAGATCTATTGGCTACCATTCCAGCAAATTTCCAGAAAAAAATTAATGGCAGCAAAGTCGAAATCAAAAGTCAGATAGATACACCCGTTGATTCAAAGTGGCTGGAGCAACTTCTTTCTATTCCTGAATTTGTAAAAGCCTACAATGTTGATGGTATGGCAGTTGATGAGTTTGATCGTTATGGAGCAGTGATTGATACCTTAAAACAATTTTATCAAGGATATGACGATTTAGTTCAAATTATCAGAAAATACGTATTGAGATAGGTGGGCTATGAGAAGAGAAGAAGATTTTTTATATAAAGTGGAAGCAATTAGAAATATACTAAAGGAAAAAAATTTTGATGGCATTGAAATAAATTCTCAGGCTAATTTTAGCTATGTTACGCGGGGCAGAGGATTTATCGGCCTGGCGTCAACTGTAGCATGCGGTAGTCTTTTTATCACTCTTGACCGGATCTGTTTAGTCAGTGAGAATATTGAGATTATGAGACTCTATCAGGAGCAGCTGGATTCTAATCCTTTAGTAGAGGCTATAGGATATTCGTGGGATGAACCACAGAAGAGAGAAACGGTTGTAAAGCAGATTAAAGGTGATCTTAAAATTGCAACAGAAAATGAGTTAGAAGAAGAACTGTTTAAACTGCGAACCATTATGACACCTTACGATCGTGAGGAATATAAAAAGCTTGGTTATGATACGGCTGCTCTCATTCAGGAAATCTGTAAGAACATTAAGAAGGGTGTCGGTGAATACGAGCTTGCAGGAGAGATTTCCAATAAGCTTTGGAGCAATAATATTGAGCCTGTTACAATTTTAATTGCTTTTGATGAGAGAGCATTAAAGTACAGACATCCTGTTATGGCGGGTAATCGTCTGGATAATTATGCACTTGTGGGGATATGCGGCAGAAGGAACGGACTCATTGTGTCACTGTCGCGTGATGTACTCATTAATCGTGATGAAGAAATGATACAAAAACACATGAAATGCGCTAAGGTCAGTGCGGCATTTTTAAGCAACCTTAAAATTGGAAATACTGCCCAAAATGTATTCGAGAAAGGCTTGCTAGCCTATCAGGAACAAGGATATCCTCTAGAGTATAAGGAACATCATCAGGGGGGGTTGACCGGTTTTGTACCGAGAGAACTAAGAGTAAATATCGGCTGTACACATTTAGTAAGAAAGGATGAAGCCTATGCCTTTAATCCTACCATTCAAGGTTCCAAATGTGAAGATACAGTACTTGTAACTGAAAATGGAATTGAAATTATGACATATACCGGTAATTATGCCTATGTTACGTGTGATATTGACGGAGAAAGATTGATGATGCCAACAGTATATGTAGCAAATGAATAAGAGGTGGAAAATGATAAAAAAGAGTTTTAACTTTCATATGCCCACAAAAGTAGTTTTTGAAGACAGTGCCATAGATGGTCTTAGGAAGCATGTTAAGGGTAACAGCTTGCTGATGATGTGTGATCCCTATCTTTATAAGATTGGAACGGCACAAAAGGTAGCAAATGCAACCCATATTGACAAAGTCGTATTTTTTCATGAAATTGAGCCCAATCCCTCGGGTCAGACTGTGGACAAGGCAGTAGAAATTGCAAGAAGTAATCAGGTGGATGTAGTGATAGGCCTCGGTGGCGGAAGCGCTATGGATGCCTCAAAAATGGTAGCCTGCCTTATTGAGAACGAAGGTAGTATTTTTGACTACTATAGCATAGGAAATAAAGTGCTTAGGCCTCGAAAAGCCCAGTTGATTTGTATTCCTACAACAGCAGGTACAGGCAGTGAAGTGACCAATATCGGTGTTTATAACAATAAAGAAACAGGTATTAAAATGCCTTTTGCTTCAGAGTATTTTTGGCCGGATATTGCACTTATTGATCCTAGCCTTAGCCATACGATGCCGTCACATATAACTGCTTCTACAGGTATGGATGCTTTTACCCATGCTATTGAGTCCTACTGGAGCGTTAATTCAAATCCTATTTCAGATGCGTTGTCAGTGTCGGTTATGAAGACGATTCTTGAAAATATTGAAATAGCATGTAAAGAACCGACTAATGCCGCTGCACGTAGAAATATGGCTTTTGCCAGCGTTACGGCAGGTATTTCCTTTAGTCAGACAAAGACCACAGGTATTCATGTGGTAAGCTATCCGCTCACCACAGATTTTGGTGCAAGCCATGGTTTAGCATGCAGCATAACGCTGCCGGCTTTTATTAAGCTTGTATACAATGGATACCAGGATAAAATGGATGGACTGTTTGCAATACTCGGATATGACTGTCTTGATGCTTTTGTTAGTCGAATTGAAGAAATAATGGAAGCTATCAAGTTACCCACCCGGTTAAGTGCATTGAATATCAAAGAGAGTGATCTTAAGGGAATTGCGGAAGTTTCTATGAAGGTGCCAGCCATTCATTTCACACCTGTTAAGGTGGATGAAGGTATATTATATCATTTGTTAAAATCGATACTATAAGGTGATGATACTATGAACAGATATAAATATTTAGAGGATACGGCTTTAGAAATTAGAAAGCTAACAATAGAAAGCATCGGGAAACTAGGAGTTGGACATATCGGTGGATGCCTCTCCATCTGTGAACTGCTTTCTGTTCTGTATTTTGATATTATGAATGTTGATCCCAAAAATCCCAAGGATGAAAATCGTGACAGATTTGTACTTTCAAAAGGTCATGGGGGTCCGGCTCTCTATGCTGCATTAGCACTGAAAGGATACTTTGACAAGGCCATGTTGGACACACTGAATCGCCCAAATACGAACTTGCCAAGTCATTGTGACAAGAATCGGACTACAGGTATTGATATGACTACAGGGTCTCTTGGCCAAGGTTTTTCGTGTGCGGTTGGTGTTGCCCTGGGTGCAAGAATGTTAAAGAAAAATTTTTGGACCTATGTTTGCATAGGAGACGGTGAATCTCAGGAAGGCCAGGTTTGGGAAGCAGCTATGCTTGCCGGTTCTCAGAAACTAGATAAGCTGATAGCTTTTACAGATTATAACAAAATGCAAATTGATGGTACCATCGAGCAAATAAATGGGCTTTATCCATTACATGACAAGTGGCAATCTTTTGGTTGGCATGTACAGGTTGTTGACGGTCATGATATTAAAGCATTAAAAAATGCAATTTTACTCGCACAAAATATCTCCTCAAAACCCTCCATGATTATCATGGATACAATCAAAGGCAAGGGCGCAAGCTTCTGCGAAAATAAATTATCTTCACATAACATGGTCGTTACGGAAGATATGTGGAGGCAAGCGGTTAAAGATTTAGATGAAATGAAGGTGAGACCATGCAATTAACAGGACGATGGATGCGTGACATATTCACGGAATTATTGATTGAGAGAGCAAAAAAAGACGAACGGATTTGTTATATAGAAGCTGACCTTATGTTAGCCAGTGGAACCTATGCCTTTAAAGATAACTTTCCTCAAAGAACAGTGAATGTGGGTGTAGCAGAAGCCAACATGATTGGAGTTGCAGCCGGTATATCGACTTTGGGGATGATACCCTTTACCCACTCATTTACACCCTTTGCAACCAGAAGATGCAATGATCAGATTACATTATCGGTGAGTTACGCTAAAAATAATGTAAAGATGGTTGGTAGTGATCCAGGAATTACGGCAATGCTTAACGGTGGTACACATATGAGCATGGAGGATGTCGCTATTATGAGAAATATTCCTAGCATGTGTATTGTTGAGCCCATCGATGGGGTACAGCTGGCAGGACTTTTTCCGCAAATCGTTGATCATGACGGGCCTGTTTATATTCGTCTTTTAAGAAGAGAAGTACCTGTTGTCTATGAAGAAGGTGAGACATTTGAGCTCGGCAAGGCAAAGGTTATCAAATCGGGAAGCGATGTTACCATTATCGCTGCCGGTATTATGGTTAGTGAAGCAGTAACAGCTGAAAAAATACTGGCTGAGGAAGGCATTGATGCAGGTATTATTGATATGCATACCATCAAGCCTCTAGACACTGATGCTATTTTGCGAGAAGCCAAGAAAACAGAGGCTGTGGTGACAGCAGAAAATCATTCCATTATTAATGGTCTTGGTGGTGCCGTAGCGGAATGCCTCTCCCAAAACTATCCGACTCCTATAAAAATGGTAGGTGTAAAGGATCATTTTGGAGAAGTGGGCATGCAGGAATTTCTTGCTAAGAAATATGGCCTTACTGCAGAGGAGATTGTTAAAAACTGTAAAGAAGTCTTAAAAATGAAGGAGAACTAACATGAAAAAAGTTTTAATTGGATCAGACAAATCAGGATTCTTTTTAAAAGAATATGTTAAGAGTGATTTAATCAGTAAAGGTTATGACGTAACCGATTGCGGAACACTGGACGTAGAGGCCCCCCTGCCTTTCCATAAGGTGGCACCTATAGCTGCGAAGAAGATACAGCATAAGGAATTTGAAAGGGCAATTTTGTGCTGTGGCACAGGAATGGGTATGGCCATCGTTGCTAATAAGTTTGAAGGTGTCTATGCTGCAGCGGTTGAAAGTGTCTATGCTGCTGAGAAATGTAGAGCCATTAATGATGCCAATGTTTTAGCTATGGGAGGATGGGTTATTGGCGAAATCATGGGCGCTGAAATTGCAAATAAATTTATGGAAACCGAATTTACACAAGGTCTGGAGGAATGGCGTCAGGAGTTCTTAAAAAAAGCAAAAGATCAAGTAAAGGAAATTGAGCAAGCTAGTTTTGGAAGCGCTAAGTCCTGATAGATGTTGGAGGTGGTAATATGGAACGGAAAGTATCAAAACTTGGGTTGCTGACAATTTCCTTAGGTGGTATGCTTGGGTGGGGTGCATTTATGCAGCCAGGAATAAAATTCTTACCAGAGGCGGGACTTTTAAATACGGTAATCGGAATGTTCATTGGTCTCATTATGGTATCTATCATAGCATCTTGTTATGGGATTATTCTCAACAAATCCCCCAATTCAACAGGGGGTGAATACTCCTATAGCAAGCTAGTATTTAACCAAAAACACTCCTTTGTGGTAGGATGGTTTCTTCTGATTGTATTTATTGGCATTGCGGCACTGAACGTAACCTCCTTTGCGCTGATTTTTAAGAATGTCCTTTTTCCGGATGCTGATTTTATTATGCTTTATACCATTGCCGGGTCACCGGTTACATTAGGGGAAGCATTGATAAGCGTTGCAGTGGTACTTGTATTTACCTGGTTTATGATAAGGGGTGTACAAGCTGTTGTTAAAGTTCAGAACATTGTAACCGTACTGCTTATTATCATTGTGTTTGCAATTTTTTTGCTTGCCCTTAACAAGGTAGATGTTGCTAATTCGCCGCTCGTAGCCTATTTTGACCCGGGGACAATCGATCTTAGTGGCATTATCACTATTCTGGTCATTACGCCTTGGGCTTACTACGGAGTTTCAAATATTCCCAAATTAGCCAGTGATGCAAAACTACCTTATAAGCAGGTGATCCTAATTACAATTGTGTCTCTGATTTGTGGGTATTTTGTTTATCAAATGCTTCTGGTGCTGACTGCTTCAATATTTTCCAAAAGTGCTGTAGTTGGTTATCAAGGCTGGGCAACTGGAGATGCCATTAAGCATTTGTTTGGAAATACAGGACTAATGTTTATAACTGCAGGTTTGGCCTTTGCGATATTCTCTGGTGTCAATAGCTTTTATATGGGGGCCGTAAGGGTTATGTCCAGTATGAGTGAAGACGGACTACTTTCGAGTAGATTTTCAATGAAGCATAAAAAATACGGAACACCTTATCAAGCTATCTTGTTTATATTGGTCATTATTATGGCTGCACCATTTTTCGGTCGGCAGGTACTACAATGGATTGTGGAGATGGCTGCTTTGGGTGGGGCGATTGTATTCTTCTATACGGCACTCACCGCCTACAGGATAAGCAGTGGCATGGAAAAAATTGTTGGACTGGTTGCAACGGTTTTTAGTAGTGTTTTCATCTTATTGCTGGTTATTCCTGGTTCGCCAGGTTTTCTATCCATCCAATCGATTGTTGCATTGCTTTTTTGGTTGATTTTAGGCACTGTGTTTTATGTTATTAATACGAGAAAAGGGGCTGTCGCACTAAATAATTAGTGCACAGCCCCTTTTTGTGTTAACATGTAGATCAGTAAACCTATTGGCCTGAACGATATATTTTGCGATAAACATTTTACATGGGTACAGACCACCGGATACACAAAAAACGTGTATGCCAGATGGTTCAGCCCCCAAGTCACATGTCTTCTTCGTCCTTTAATGTCAATTCTTTTTCGCGTTCAATATATTCATGATAAATACTTAGATGTTGTTTTGCATGCAGGAGGTACAATTTTCTTCACGCAGGACTTATACACCTTAATCCAAGCTTTTGCTAGTATTATTGGTATGAATATGGTAAAATTATGCTTGATACAAACAGTATGGCGTTTATGGTTAGAAGTTTGGAGAGAAAATATAATTGTTACGACTGTGAGCTGTGAATAATAAACAAACGAAGGTGATGCGCGTGAGAATACTCCATACGTCCGATTGGCATTTGGGAAAAAGTCTTGAAAACCGGAACAGATTGCAGGAGCAAAGGGCGTTTATAGATGAGCTGTGTGATCTCGTAGAGCAAAAGGAAGTGAACCTTGTATTGATTGCAGGGGATGTTTTCGATACCTATACCCCTTCCGCAGCAGCCGAAGAACTGTTTTATGAGGCCGTAGACCGTCTCAATGGCAAGGGGCAGCGGGCAGTGGTAGTTATTGCAGGAAATCATGACAGTCCGGAAAGATTATGCGCCGCAAGGGCGCTTTCTTATAAAAACGGTATTATTCTTGTGGGATATCCGGCCAGTGATCCCGGGACATACGGGATTACAAACCCCAATATTCGTATTGCGGATTCGGGAGCAGGATGGCTGGAATTGAGCATAGCAGGCTGTAAACACCATGCGGTTATCCTTACCCTGCCCTATCCTTCCGAGTCCAGGTTGGCAGAAGTATTGTCCCGGGAGTCATCGGAGGAATTATTGCAGCAGGCTTATTCGGATAGGATAAAGAGTATCTTTGCAGGACTGAGCGAGAAGTTCAGGGATGACACCGTCAATCTTGTGGTGAGCCATTTATTTATACGGGGAGGGAAGGAATCGGAATCGGAAAGACCGATACAAATGGGTGGGGCGCTGACCGTAGCCCCCGATGCACTTCCCGGCAATGCCCACTATATCGCATTAGGACACCTGCACAGACCCCAGAAGGTAAACCATGCGCCTTCCCCCACACGGTATTCCGGCTCACCCTTGGCCTACAGCTTTTCCGAAACGGACTACCGCAAGGCGGTATATGTGATTGAAGCGGCTGCAGGCAGAGAGGCTGAGATAGAGACCGTGTACCTGAATGCGGGTAAGCCTTTAAAGCGCTGGGTAGCCCAAAAGGGTGTGGAAGAAGCACTAAAATGGTGTGAAGAAGGCAAAGATGCCAATGCGTGGATTGATCTGGAGATTCGTACCGATAACGTTTTGACAACAGAAGAACAAAAAAAACTTAGGGAACTGCACCCGGGTATTCTTAATATTCGACCCAAAATCCACACTGAACAAGAGCAGACGCTGGATTACGAAAATAGAGAGACCAAAAGGATCGATGAGCTTTTCAAAGATTACTACCAATTCAGAATGGGCGTAGAAATATCCGAAGAGTTGATGGATACTTTTTTAGAGGTACTGAATAACAGTGATAAAGACGATGAAGAAGACGGAATTTTTAAAGATATTGTAGGCTAGGCTGGAGTGGGGGAGAGAAATAACTTGCAGCTTGGCTGCATAACTGTCCACTGTCAGCTGTCCACTGTCAACTGATTTATACGGAGGTGATATGGATGCGGCCCAGGTGTTTGAAAATAGAGGGATTGCAAAGCTTTAAGGAAGAACAAACGGTAGATTTTGATATGCTGGGGGCAAC
>JAKSBV010000325.1 GCA_022360955.1 Bacillota bacterium | reverse complement strand
CCCTCAACCACTTTTTAGACTCAGAGTACTAGTTGCTGGAGTACGATTATATTTCCAACTTTACTGTTTATTATCTATATCAGGATAAGGGGGCGTCAACGCCCCCTCCTATTATCCCAGGCTTCCTCTGATTTTACCCATTTTGACAATCCATTCTTTCATGATTTTTTGTTCTTCTTCTCCATCTTCGAACAGGTCCTTTTGTTTGCCGATTAGATGTAAAATGATGGGCCTCGTTGATTTTAACAATGTATGATAAAATTTATCTCCATTGGCCGGGGCATCGTCAATCTGTATATCCAATACTTGACAGGCTGTATGAAAGTCTTCCTGATATTCCAAGCGCGCCGTTTCGTCAATGATTTCCTCGGATACTTTTACATTTACATATTTGGCCGCAAAAGCCAGATCGTTTTTTAGCTGGGGATAAAAATACAATAGCTTTTCAATCCCCGCTTTGCCGTATTTGTCTTCTAATTCCTTTAAGCCTCTTCCAACGCCTATGAATTCAGGGGGTATCCCTAAGGTATACATGGAGGATGTAAAGGAAATTGCTCTGGGTACGGAACATTGTATGTTCGTATTGATATCCATAAGCTCTTCTTTGAGCGTTTCATCCTTGACCAGATCAGATATCTGCTGCATATCTGCAATTTCTCTGATGTATTCCAATCCCGTTTTGGTACGAGACAGTCTGTCACGATTCTTGGGAATGTATTGCGAAATGATTTCAACGGTGTTGATTATTTTCAAGAAGGTACCCATATAGTGTTTTGTAAAGATACCGATATATTCCTTCATTAACGCAATATCCTCAACAGTCAAAGTTCTCGGCGCCTGTTTTTCTATATTTTCTTTCAGGCTGTTGACGACTGCCTTGGTTTTTGCTTCACCGTGGTCATACCGTAAGCCCGACTGTATGGTGAAAGTCTTTATGCCGGCATAGGTGTTATAAATGGCATCCAAGTTTTCCTCCGTAAAATGACCTCTAAACGGTAACGCACCACCCCCTAAAATCGGAGCCACCTCTACCTTATTGGCTTCTCCCCACTTAAATGACTTGTCAATGGCAATGACTACGGATAACACCGACGGAATCATTCCATAGGACATAGCGGAATCTGATTTTGCAAACATGATTCTGAGGTTTTCAATGGGACATCCCTTATCCACCGAATCCTTATAATAGTCATCCAGAATGAGGTCCACGTTGACCAGTGACGGTACACTTTCAACAAGAGGAATGATTTTGATACTGTTCAGCGGAAATTCAATATCATAATTCTTATTTCCAAGTTCAATAACTGAGTTGATCCTTTCTTGCAGTTGTATGATTTCGTGTCCCGTTTCAATCATTGGAACAACTGTCTCCGTGATCGCCTGCACGGAAGTATGGGGGAAGGCAAGAATATTGGTCTCAACGAGGGACATAATACTCATTAATTGCCTGAAAACAGGTTCTTTCTTTGAATTCGGTATTCTTGGCGTGATGCATACGTCTTTGCCGGGTATTACACCTTTGTTGATTAATCCCAGTGCGATTTGTGAGGTTTGATGATAGGGTGTAAGCTTTCCTTCGAAATCAATCATGATTTCTTCAATGCCTAATCCTCCGTCTTCTTCACGAGTTAATCCTTGAATGGCTTCTGCCGGTTCTTGCTGGATCGTTATGTACTTATCTGCGTTATCAGGATGTTGTGTGGCCATACAGCATGGATATTTTCTCATTTTTACTCACATTCCTTTCGCTTCGCTCAGACACAAATCATATAGATATCGCCCTTTTAAACGGAATATACATTTGAACAAAAAATCAGCATCTTTGCTGTTTGTCCAAATGTATAGATAGGCTGCAGTACACAATCTTTAATGAAAGTGTCATGGCGTGTTTTTGTTTCTGCTATACTTCATACAGATAAAGCTTTGTGCTTTTTCCTACAGATATTGACATGAATGCATTTGTTAAAATACAACAGACCCTTTGCGTTCAATGATTACGCAAAAAAGTGCAAAACGACAGCACTTAAAAAAAGCTTGCTGCAATGTACTTCACCCAATGCTTTACCTCAGCTATTTAAACTCATCTTATGCTATTTTACAGGCTGCTCTATTTGTTTCAAGATGGCCTTATGGTAGTGTATGCTTTAAAATCAACCGTTAGCTGTGTGTTTTTATTCATATCTGCACCGGCCTGATCAAAATAAAAAAGCCAATAGCAAAACTTCCCTGCGAAGTTATTGCTATTGGCTTACGCTTTGACTGATCATGAACCCTTCAAAAGGTCTTCCAACAGTATTTTATTAAATTATCTTCAATATCTGCGTTTAATCTCAAATTTAACATATATTATATCATATTCATCAAGGGATTATCAAGAAATAATAACTAAATTTTTTAAATTAAACAGTTGCCGCACCAAAATGACCAAAGGTTTACAGCACTTTTATTCATATGTGAAGGCTG
>JAKSBV010000261.1 GCA_022360955.1 Bacillota bacterium | reverse complement strand
CTTTATCATATAAATGAACAGAGGTTTTTATACTCAATTGTTGTAGTTTTGTGAGAGTATCATTAGAAATATGTGTAAAATCCGCTAGTTTCCTTGGTTTAGGCTGACGCCCTTTTATTTCTCTAAGTAAAACCGATAAATACTGCTCCGATAAACAGGGCGCTTGTGCCAACTCCAAAAGTTTTTGTTTATTTTTTAAAGCCTTCTCAAGCTCCAAAACATTTTTAATGCCTAAACTTTTGATATAAGAAAATCTTTCTTCTAATCTTTCTTTTAAAATCATTTGACTTGGAATCAGCGTTTTGTATTTTAATTTTTCCATGTATTCATCAATTGTGATAGTACCATAATCAATATAATATCCCACTCTTTCCCTCCTTTATCAAACCGTTACTATTCAGATTTACACCACGCAGTGCCTTTCTATAACAACAGTATACCATCTCAAATATGACAGCCGTATGTCATATATTAAAAAATCACTAATAAAGTATTTTTTGTTAAGCTATGGGGTTGGTATCCAGGCTTCTATAAGGCTTGCCCCTTTTGCAGCCGGTGCAGTGCAATCCGCAACATGAGTCAACCATGTTTACCCCTCTATTTCTTGATTTTACTCCTACATTATAGCAGGTCTTTAATAATTATATTTTGGTGTTATTCCAAGTTCTCTGGAAAATGCTCTAGTAAAGCCTTCATGAGAATCTTTTAGAATTTGGCAGAAAAGAATTAATCATAATATCATTATAATCAATATCAAATATTCTTTCAATTGTTTCAGTATCTAAGTCAGTTAATGCGTCTTTGATTTTTTTTATAACTTAATTCAATTTCCTGTAATCTATGTATCTATGTAATGTCTGTTTTTTACAATATCATGAGGTGAGATCTTATGAATTATAAGTATTATTTCATTAATTATACTTTTCATTACTATTTACTACATAGAAAAAAATTGGTATTATAGACACATGCTTGATAGTTATAGAAGACTAATATTAAGAATATAGTAGGTGGTTGAGTTTGAGAGACAGAGATTGGTTGTTTGCATATGAAAATAGAATTCATAATTTTCGCAGCACTGGAGTCTTATTAAATAACGGAAAAGTTCTTATCCAAAGAGGGATTAATGACACTGAGTTTGCTCTTCCAGGAGGCCATGTCATATGGGGTGAAACAAGTGCGGAAACTCTTGTCCGTGAATATAAGGAAGAATTGGGTGCAGATATATCAGTTGACAGGCTTATCTGGGTTGAAGAAGTTTTTTGGAAGTGGGGGGCAAGGGAGGCCCATACTATATGTCATTACCATTTAGTCAGATTAACTAATTCCCATCAAATTCCCGATTATGGCTCTTTTAAATCATTGAGTTCTGATGAATCAAAGTTAATTTTTCAGTGGGTTAATATTAATGGATTACAGGATTATAAGATTTACCCTGCCTTTCTTAAAGATAAAATCAATAATCTTTCAGAAGGGATTGAGCACTTTATAACCCGAGAATAAACAGAGAAATGAGGTTTATACATGCATAATATAATTACAATTCAGCATACACAATCAATACACCATACAAATGGTATGGTTGGCTCATGGACAGATTGGGACTTGACGGAATCAGGCAAAGAGCAGGCAAGACAGATAGGAAAAAGACTTTCAGCTGAAATTTGTGGTGAACAATATGTGATGTATTCATCGGATTTATTACGTGCCAGACATACCGCGGAAATGATTGCAAGTTATCTTAATATTACCCCGATAATAACAGATGTACTAAGAGAAAGGAATTTAGGTGCCGCAGTTGGACAATCAGTAAAGTGGTTAAAAGAAAATATCGAATGTCAGGAGAAAACAGTTGATGACAGGATGTTTCACGATGCTGAATCCAGAAAAGATGTCTGGAATCGCTTATTGCCATTTTATAACCAGATAATGCAAAGTGACGATGAAAATATTATAATTGTTTCGCATGGGGATACATTAAGTATATTTAATGCAATGTGGCTTGGCATGGATGCAGATATGTTAAATAAATGTGATTTATTTGGCAGAGCAGGTGGAGTATCTTTCATGCAAGAGAGTGCTGACGGAAAGCATATGATTTTTCGCTTGAGTGACATGTCATACTCAGCCTTATAATCACAAATTTTTAGTATGGATTTTTCTGAATCAATTGAAAACAATTTGACTGAAGAAATTGATTACAGTAAAGCTGCAGGGATATCATACTGCTCGTTATATCATTTTCAGCGTATATTTTCTTTTATCGCAAGTGTACCATTATCAGAATATATATGACGAATGGTTTCCGTCATCTGGATATGAACATACAGATGCACCTGAGTTTGAAATGTATTATCAGATTGGCAAAAATCAATATATGGTGGAAGTATGGATACCTGTGATTAAAAAGTAGAATAATTAAGTGGCTGACATCCTGTCAGCCACTTAATTACGAGGTATCCAGACTTCTATAAGACTTTGTCCCTTTAACTGCAGTTGTCTCTTTTGCTTTGTTCCATTCATCAATAAACTGACGTATAGATTGCTGCCGTTGATTACGCTCATTGCTTACGGCCTTTAGTGCAACTTTGTATAATCCCTCACTTAGTTCCCACTTTTCAAGTGTTCTGCCGTAATTACCGAACAATGCAAATGCAGTGGCTCCCATCAGATATACATTTGTTATCTCATCAATGGCTGCACCAAGTTCAAATTCCTCCGGCGACATAAAGCGGGAGCTGCCCCACATTCTACCCATATTGTTGGTGCAAGGCCCCTTTGAATAAAAATCAATATCACAAATAACCGTTTTCTTTGCGGCAAAGTCATACATAATACTGCCGTCATAAAAGTCAATTGCAATATAGCCTTTTTTAATGACATGAACATGGAATGATACTATATCATCAAATACATCAAGTCTTGTACTGTATGGCATCTGCAAAAATTTTTGCCTTGACAACGGGTACATTCTCCCCATGCACTCACCGTCTGTCCATTCAAAGACGACTGCAAAACCGCAGCCAATTTCTTCAGCTTTAATAAATTTTATCAGATTGGGGTGATACAAATCCTGATAAACCGGCACAGTAGTTTTTAACCTTGCTATAGCATCTTCGGATATACCAGAATACTGTTCTGTCGGTGCCCCGGCATACTTGATAAAATATCTATTTTCACCATTCTGTACACCAAAACAGATATTGCCGGAATCCTGGTCATCGTAAATTTTGAAAACTTTACCGTATTGGCGGATAAAGGACATATCAAACGGTGCTTTCAGCTTGTATGGCACATTGTCTGTATATTGGATATAAAAGTTTTCTAAATACCAATTTGGTACAGGATTGTTCATATTATCAAACCAGGTGAGAACATCTCTTGCTTGGTTTTTCATTGTAGTGATTTCATTTTCACCAAACGGAATAGCCCAGTAAATTGATGAAATCGTATTACTAGAAATGTAAAATGTTAGCAGCTTAAAAAACTCAATTGGCGGTCTGCCGCCAAAATAACCATTGAGCTGTCCTGTCGCAAAATGTGGGCTTACAGTGGCACTCCATACTATACGGTTGAATTCTTCCCATGGGTCACCAAAATCGAAACGGTTAAAATCAATGATGGAAAGCATTTTATCCGGAGAAATAATCATATTGCCCACATGATAATCACCATGCTGATAGCACTGGGGTCTTCCGCAGAGCAAATGGCGATTGTTTTGAATATAGTCAATAACTTTATCATCACCATCAAATTTAATGCCGCAAGTTTTATATTTTTCTATTTTATTGCTTGTCTTACGGTTAAAGCGACTGCCCCATTCTTCCCGGTCGTTGGGAGCAGGTGTGGAATGAATCAGTCTTAATATTTCACCGGACTTTATTCCAAGCACATATTGCTCAGTCTCCGGCAAGTACGGTAGGACAGTCTCTGCGTCTTCGCCATTGCACCATGTAAATAGTGAATACACGCTTTTGCCGTTGTCACAGGTGCCAAAATCCACAGGCTGAGACATTGGCACACCTAAAGCAGCAACCTGTTTCATCATTTCAAATTCGGCCTTTTTTCTGCCGTATTTTGATATATCTGCAACACGTAACAGCAGTTTCCGATCATCTGTAGTCTCAATGTAATGCTTTTTGTCATTTGACCATCCTTTATTGACCGGTTCAATCTTTGTGAACGTATTATAATTTCTTATGTCTTGCATTTTCACACCATCCTAATCTTAACCCTATTTACTGTGAAAACTTGTCAAGAGCTTTATGTCTCGATTGATGTTGATCCAAAATGATGTATATCAAGTATCCTCCCCAAATACATTTTCAAGTAGATTTTTCTCCTTTTTACATAGGTCAAGCCAAGCTTCATTAAATGAAACAACTAACACTTCCCTTGCCGTAATCATTTCCCCATACACTAAAATACATTCTGCTTTGCTATATCAAACTGTTGTGCAACAATCATATCAATAATCTTCCATGCAGTCAAACAGGAATGAAATCTTATTCCAATTT
>JAKSBV010000389.1 GCA_022360955.1 Bacillota bacterium | reverse complement strand
TGAAATCCTGTTTTACATATTCTGCTACGCCTTTGTCATAGGCAAACAATCCCATATAGGGCGTTGTATAGCTGCCGTTCTTCTGAAAGCTTGAAATAACAGGCTTGCAAATATTGATGGGGATTGCAAAACCCATCCCTTCCGCACTTGCAACCTTGATCGTATTGATCCCGATAACTTCACCGTTTGCATTAATAAGGGGGCCTCCGCTATTGCCCGGATTGATTGATGCATCTGTCTGGATTAACCCTTCCATATAATTTTCTTTGCCGTCGGTCATGACGCTGATTGTCCTATTCACAGCGCTGACAATACCTGCCGTAACGGTTCTCTGAAATTGCAGCCCTAAAGGATTTCCGATCGCTACCGCACGTTCGCCTACTTTTAGCTCATTGGTGTCCCCTAAAGGAGCAGGGCGCAATCCCTTTGCGCTGATTTTAATAATAGCCAAATCCAACGTAGGATCGGACCATTGGCTTGTGGCATCGACTGTTTTCCCATTATCCAATGTCACAATAATTTTATTGGCATTTCCTCCTATCACGTGATGATTGGTAAGAATATAGCCGTTTTCCGAAACAATAACTCCCGAACCAACGCTCCAAACCTGTTCTTCCGTTGATCGGAACAAATTAGTTGTGTCTACACGCGTTGTAGATATCCCTACCACCGATGGTATGACTTTACTGGCAATTGTCGTAATATCAAGCCTTTCGGCATTTTCCGGCAGAGACATGGGAGTAACCTCATTATCTTGTGCCATCCGCTGTGCTTGCGGCACGCTTAATGGATCATTGATGGGCTCCGGCCGTATTCTGTCAAGATATGACGGAATAAACAACATCAAAATCACTGCAGTCATAAGTGAAGCGCCAACTGCAGTCAATACACTTTTTAACAAATCGGCTCCCCTTTTTGGAGAATACATTTATTACCACCTATCCTTTCACACGATTTACGGTTCATGGCTGACTGTCCGGGTCAAAAACAGAGCGATATATCTTAAAACCTGCACTATTTCATTTTCTGAACGAACTACAATATTACCTTTTTCAGCGTTTCCCCTTCCACTTTTCCTATCCCGTAACCGTAAGAGAAAGCTTGAAACATTGCACCCACCAATGTTAATGTCAAAATTTCTTTTTCCTCATTCTCTATAATTGTGTCACTGGCAATTTGAAACTGTTTTACCTTATCTATCGCCAAAGATAACATCGCTTCTTTGCTGGCCATAAAATCGCTGTTCAATCTTTCACTTGCTTCCGTAAGGTTCTTTTTCATCTTCTTCTCAAATTCTATCATCACGATTCTCCTTCTTTACACTTCTCCCAAAGCACGCTTTATGATCATTCAACACATATGCTTTTGTTTCAAGTATTACCACCTGTCAAATGTATTATGCAGAGCAGGTGTATAAATTCCCGTTGAAGAAAATGATTCCAAAAATAAAAAAGATATCGTAAGCGCTCTAAAGCGTTCACAATACCTTCTTCAATACCATCCAATCCTCTATTATTAATTATCCATTATTAACTGCCAACTGCTCTCCCTCTCTGGCCCGATAAAGACTCATAAATTTCCATTATCTCGTCCTTCCCTTGTAAAAAAGCATCCACCACATCAGGATCAAAGCTTTTGTTTCGTTCATCGGCAATGACCTTAAAGGATTGCTCCAGCAAAAAAGGTTCTTTATACGGCCGCTTTGAAGTCAACGCATCAAATACATCGGCTACACTCACAATCCTTGCACTTAACGGAATATCATCTCCTGCCAGACCACTGGGATACCCTGTTCCATTGTATTTTTCATGGTGGTATAACGCAATCTCTATACCTGTCTTAAAAAGACTTCTGCTTTTGTTTTTGAGCGTTTTTTCTGCTTTTTTCAAAGTTTTGGCGCCAATGAGTGTATGCTCTTTCATTATCTCAAATTCTTCCGGCAATAGTTTTCCCGGTTTTAATAAAATATCATCTCTTATCCCCACCTTGCCTATGTCGTGCAGTGGGCTGAAATTATATATTTTCCTTATGTATTCTCTCGTAACAATATCGGCATATTTGGGATTCAAAGACAAGTGTCTGGCAATCACAACAGAATAATCTCTCATTCTCTCAATATGCTTACCCGTATCATTATCCCTGGATTCCGCCAAATTTGCAAAGCCTGTGATTGCGGCCAGAACCAGGTCTTCCACCAGTATGCTCTTTTCAAAACTAACTGCCAGATGATCGGCAAGACGACTCAAAAAATTCACATGGGAATGATTATAGCTATTCTTTCGATGACTTGAAAAAAATATGATTCCTATACATTTATCATTGACTTTTAAGGGCAGCGTTAAATTCGAACGCACGCCCTCTTCTACGATCAATTTTGTTGATTCTGAATGGGGGTACTGCTTTAAATATGCTTTCAGATCGTTAATAATTCTCGGTTGACCGGTCTCCAGCACCGACATCAAACTAGTTTGTTTTACGGGTATGGCATATCCATTTGACAAACGAATATTTGAACTGTCACTCCGTGCAATTTCCGCACGTATTTCTTCTCCTTTTTCGTCTATTAACGCCATTCCGATACGGTTATAGGGTATAAATTCTTTGAAGCTTTTAAATACGTACTCAAATGTATCATCAAAACTTTGTCCCCTATTGATTTTTTCTATCAGGTTATATGTAGATAATAGTTTTCGAGAAAGTACATTGAAGTTCTTTTGCATCTGTCCTATTTCACTCTCGGCATCAACATTAAATTGATATCCAATGTCTCCCTCGGCCATCTTTTCCATTGCCTTTGAAAGATCACCGATCGGTATAATCACTTTTTTAACCAGCACATAAAGCAATACGATAATCATCACAATACATACGGCCAACACGCCGGTGAGCAGCATCTCAATTAAACCCGTACGACCTCCTATACGAAGCTGTATACCCATATAAAAAATCGTTAATACCGCAATCATTGCAGATAGCATAAGCGCTGTAACTTTAAATCTTATAGACCTTAATAACTTGCTTGATTTATGCTGAAACATGATGATTCTCACCTACCCTTAATAAGTTTCATCCCGTTAGCACCTGCACTATCCAATAGCTCATCACAACATTGATAATAAGTATGATTGGAATTCCTATAGAAAATCTCAAATGCTTTGTTTTATGCCTGAAAATATTCATTCCTATGTAAATACCTAAAGCGCCGCCTAAAGCTGCCATTGCAAATAATGTTTTTTCCTTAATTCTCCAACTTCCATATATTGCTTTCTGCTTATCCATCCACATTAAAATCATAGATACCAGACTAATCCCTATAAGATAAAAAGCCAAAATCTGAAGCAATTTCATTTCCCCAAGTACCACTCCTCGCCATCCTATAGATATGACCCTTTAAAACGGCATTTGTATTTGAAAAACCACAACATTATTGTGATTTGATTCAGCTGTCTCCCCACTACACTTCTCCCGCCGCCATCTCATCATTGCCTACGATAAAATCAAGTATTTCCCATAGTTCTTCCTTGCCTTCTCCGGTCTTAGCCGAAAAAGGAATCACAACATCCCCTTCCGTCAAATTTAATGTCGCAGAGATTGTTGCTATGCTTTCACTCTTTTGCTTGTTGGAAAGCTTATCCCACTTTGTAGCAACCACAATAACATTGTGACTGAAGTGTTTAATCCAATTGAACATCGTAACATCGTCTTGGGTGGGTTTATGGCGACTGTCCACCAATAGTAATACCTGAAAAAGCTGACCGCGAATACTCAGATATTCTTCAATCATTTTGCCCCATTTTGCTTTCTCAACCTTGGAAACCTTTGCAAAACCATACCCGGGCAGATCGACAAAATACAGCTTGCCCTCAATATCATAAAAATTGATTGTCGCCGTTTTACCGGGCGTAGAGCTGACACGTGCCAGACTTTTACGATTGACCAACTTGTTAATCAGTGAAGATTTACCTACGTTTGACCTTCCGGCAAAAGCAATCTCCGGCATATGGTCTTTAGGATATTGGGCAGCACTCACTGCAGATATTTTTATACTTGCATTATTAACGTTCATATTATTGTCATTCCTTTCGTAAGCCAATCGGGAACTGCAAACATCATTGTATACTTACGACACCGGACTTCAAACCGTCCAATTGTTATTATATAATATATACTTCCCATATTCAACAATCCCTATAAAATTGGGGGGGGTATAAGTTCTACTTAAAGGAAATAATTCCAAAGGAAAAATAGTGGAGAAGCAACCGTCGTAAAATACAAAAATAGTGCAGTATATGGAGATTTCAAACTAAAACTTTCATATACTGCATCTAAAATTCATTTTGAGCTCCCTTATTGCTCAATGGACGGAACATTATTCTCCATTTCACTTGGAATGTGTTTCAAAGGAGGATTGCTTAAATCTCTCTTATCCGCATCCTCTATCCCATATAATGGCTTTCTCTTTTTCTTCTTCGTTAATGCGGTCTTTAAAACAGTATCCATGTGATCGGCCGCAACAAACTTCATCTTCTTGCGAATATTCTCAGGAATTTCATCAAGATCCTTTTTGTTTTCTTCCGGCATAATAACCGTAAAGATACCGCTCCTATAGGCTGCAAGAGATTTTTCTTTTAAACCTCCTATCGGCAATACTCTTCCCCTTAACGTGATTTCTCCCGTCATGGCTACATCTTTTCTGACCGCAGTGCCTGTCAAGGCAGATACCAAGGAAGTAGCCATCGTAATGCCGGCCGAAGGTCCGTCTTTAGGCGTTGCCCCTTCGGGCACATGGATGTGAATATCCAATTTTTTATGAAAATCTATATCGATATTTAATTCCCTGGCCCTTGAACGGATATAGCTGATGGCCGCTCTTGCCGACTCTTTCATAATATTACCGAGATGGCCGGTGAGTTCAATCTTGCCGCTGCCATCCATCACATTTACTTCTATGGACAGCGTATCTCCTCCCACAGGCGTCCAAGCCAATCCTGTTGCAATACCCACTTCATCTTTTTCCTTCGCCTTATCATAGGTGAATTTTTTAGTGCCAAGAAACTTCTCAAGATTTTTATAATTGAGCGTGACCGATTTTTGATGATTGGTGATCATCACCTTTGCAGCTTTTCTGCACACATCGGCAATCTGCCTTTCCAAATTTCTGACACCTGCTTCTCGTGTATAATAGTTAATCATATCCCTGACGATTGGGTCGCTTATTTTTAAATTCCGCTTTTTAAGCCCATGTTTCTCTAATTGTTTAGGGATCAAATATTTCAATGCAATATTCGCTTTTTCTTCTTCCGTGTATCCCGATATCCGTATCACTTCCATCCTGTCCAATAAAGGTCGAGGAATGGTATCCAGCGTATTGGCTGTGGTTAAGAATAAAATCTGCGATAAATCATAGGGCACTTCCAGATAGTGATCCCTGAAAGCGTAATTTTGCTCTGCATCCAATACTTCCAGCATTGCAGAAGCAGGATCGCCCCTGAAATCGTTACTCATCTTATCAATTTCGTCCAGCAGAATCATTGCATTCTTGGAACCGGCATTTTTAAGTGCATTAATAATTCTGCCGGGCATTGAACCCACATAAGTCCTTCTGTGACCTCGGATTTCGGCCTCATCTCTAACACCGCCCAGGGACATTCTGGTGTATTTCCTGTTAAGTGCTTTTGCAATGGATTTCGCAATGGACGTTTTTCCGACTCCCGGCGGTCCTACCAGACATAAAATAGGCCCTTTCATGTTTTGGGACATTTGTCTGACCGCAAGATACTCCAGAACTCTTTCCTTTACTTTTTCCAATCCATAATGATCCTCTTCCAGTATTCTTTCCGCTTCTTTCAGATCAAATCTTTCCTCTGTGGTTTCGTTCCACGGCAGAGCCAGCACCCAATCCAGATAATTACGTACAACGGACCCTTCTGCCGAACCGGACGGTATTTTGAGAAGCCTATCGGTCTCCTTCAACAATTTATTCTCAGTTTCTTCCGAAAGTTTGGCCTCGGCAATTTTCTGCTTATATTCTTTCACTTCCGCACCAATACCTTCTTTATCTCCTAATTCTTCTTGAATGGCCTTCAATTGTTCCCTTAAATAATATTCTCTTTGGTTTTTATCTACTTGTTGTTTGACTTTCGACTGAATGCTTCTTTCAACTTTTAAAATCTCAATTTCCCTATTGAGAATAACAATTAAATGCTCTAATCGCGTCTTTGAGTCAAATTGACTAAGTATTTCCTGCTTATCTTCCTGTTTCAATATCACATTTGCTGCAATCACATCGGCCAGCTGTCCGGCATCTTCAATAGACATTAAAGAAACCATTGTTTCGGGAGAGATTTTATTGCTAAGCTGATAGTATTGTTCAAATACGGCGTGGATTTCCCGTGTAAGCGCCTCCATTTCAATCTTATCATAGTCCGGCTCCAATAACGTCCTCTCCACAACCTCAGCCATGATAAAGGGATCTGTTTGAATATATTTACTTATTTTAGCTCGGCTTAACCCTTCCACCAATACCCTGATGGTATCACCGGGAAGCTTTAACAGCTGCTTGACCCTGGAAATCGTACCTACGTTATAAATATCTTCTTTTTGGGGGTCATCGGTTTTTAAATCTTTCTGGGACACCAAAAAGATTAGCTGATTATTGACCATGGCCTCTTCCAATGCTTTAATAGACCTGTTCCTTCCAACATCAAAATGCAATACCATATATGGAAATACTGTTAAACCTCTGAGAGGAAGTAACGGTAATACTTGCGTCTTCATTACTTTTTTCCCCTTCATGATATCAACTCCTTATCTGTAAAACCAAAAAATCAATTTCAATAATGTTATAGACATAGATATCCAATTTATATTTACACAAAAAACGTAGCATCATCCCTGTTTTACTGCCATTCAGTCAATAACCACCGGTCAAAGGTTGCTTCAAAAAAGCAGCATTGATGATCCCAGGCCATAAGCAAGATGAATCATGTGTTTTTCGTAACACCCTTGTCCAAATGTATTTTTAGGTTGCAGCGGGCTATCTTTAGCATGTTAATGATTGCTTACATTAACCTGTTATGCTAATTAAATAGCATTCCAAGAACTGAAGTTCCAAGGCTAAGAGCCTGTAAGCTGGCGCCGGGCCGCAACAAAACTCGCTAAAGATCACCCACTTTATACCTAAAAATACTATTTACACAAAGGGCGTTTTAAAAAATACATTATACATGTTATGTA
>JAKSBV010000415.1 GCA_022360955.1 Bacillota bacterium | reverse complement strand
GAAGGAGGGGTGTGTCCCCTTACCTTAAACCAAGAATTACAAGCTCTTAGATTCGGAATACCCGTTGCTGGAGTACGATTATATTTCAAACTTTACTGTTTATTATCTATAAATGCGTTGCATTTACAGGGGGATAGGAATATGTCGTTGAAAGAACGGATTTTATATAAAGCAAATGATATACCGATAAAATATAAGTTTTTAATTGTTTATGTCAGCAGTATTCTATTACCCATGGTGTTAATATATAGTATATTTTTTACGCAGATTACTGATGAAATAGAAAAAAGGGAAGTACAAAGCTTGAACCAGTCTATAGATAGAGTGCATGCAGACATGACAACAATCATAAACGGGAGTATCAATATAAGCAATACCATTTCTCGTGATATTAAGATTTACGGGCTGCTTGAAGAAGACTATGAAAGCCCTATAACCTATTATAGCACCTATAAAAGAGAGCTAAAGGACAAGCTGGACAGATATGAGTCCATGTACAATAATATCCTTAAGATATCCGTATATGCTGAAAATCATACAATGGTGAACGGAGGGGGCTTTTATTATTTAGATTCCGATATTAAAAACCAAGCCTGGTTTACTTCAAATCATGAAATAGCGAACAAAAATTACCTGACCGCCTTTATGGAATATAATGATCCGAAAACATACGGGCGTACGATTACTTTGAGAAGAAAACTTGATGAATATCGCCAATATAATAAATATGAAAAATACGTTAGAATTGATATTGATATCAAGAAAATATATGATATTTTTCATCGAGAACAAATGATGGATTTTATTTTAGTGAATGGAGCGGGAGATGTAGTTTGTTCAACGTCTAACCGTTATCCTCTTGACAAAAGTGCATTTTACGCCTTTCATAAAGATGATTTTGCAGAAAACAGTATTATTTTAGCTAGAAATATAGGCTATAAAAATAAGACCTGGCAAATAATCGGTATTACAAACAGCAGTTTTTTGCTTGAGCGTGTTAAGGAATCCAGCTATTACATACTGTTGCTATTTATTGTAAGTATTTTGTTTTCAACAATATTTATATATATCATCACCGCTTCATATAATTATCGCATAAAAAAATTGTGCCGGCACATGGAGAAAGTAAAGAACCAAGAATTTGAATTGATCAAAATAAATAAAGGGAAAGATGAGATTGGGACACTCATTGATAATTTTAACTTAATGACAACAACCATTAATTCATTGGTAAACGATGTGCTGAAACTTGAAATACTGGACAAAGAACATAAGATAGAAAGTATACAGGCGGAACTGAATTTTCTGCAAAGCCAGATGAATCCTCATTTTCTGTTTAATACGCTGAATGCTATATTAGTCGTGTGTAACAAGAATCAGTATAATGATATTACGGAAATTATTAAATACCTGTCTAAGACGCTGAGGAGATTGCTGTCCTGGGATGACATCATGGTAACGATTCAAGAAGAGATCGCATTTATACAAATGTATTTAAAGATTGAAAAATTTCGTTTTAGAGAGAAGTTCAGCTATGCATTAAAAATTGATGATGAGGTTTTAAATTGTAAAATTCCTAAGATGAGCATTCAGCCTCTGGTTGAAAATGCCTGTGAACATGGTATACAAGCCATTAAAAGTAATGGATTGGTGCAAGTAGTGGTGGAAAAAAGAGGAGAAAATATTTATGTTAAAATCGAAGATAATGGGGTGGGGATGAATGAAAAAGACATTGAAACTATTTTTGATAATATTGGAAGTTCAAAGCGAAGCGGCAGCATAGGCATTAAAAATGTATATAGACGATTAAAGCTTTATTATGGTGAAGGCCTTCAGTTTGAAATAAAAAGTGACATAAATAGCGGAACGGCCGTTGACTTTACAATTCCCTGCAATAGCATAGAAGCAAAAGGGGAGGATACAGGATGTATAAAATAATTTTTATTGATGATGAGCCTATGGTGCTGGAAGGGCTGGAAATACTTTTAGATTGGGAGCAACATGGCTTTGAAGTCTTGGGCATGTATAACAATGTTGAAGATGGCCTTGAATGTATTATGAATGAAAAACCCGATGTGATTGTAACGGATATCAGGATGCCGGAAATGAGCGGATTAGAGCTTATCGAGCATATAAAAGAAAGTACCGGACAAGATACGGAAATTATTATTTTAAGCGGTTACGGCACGTTTTCTTATGCACAACGAGCGCTAAAAGTTGGGGTTAGATATTATTTATTAAAACCGGTTTTTGACGAGGATATCATTCCCGTTTTGGAAGATATCAAAAAGAGGCATCATAAAAAGAAGCAATTAGAAAAAATTTGTATATTTGATATGGACGACTTTGCGGCCGAATGTATGCTGGGCGCAATTTATGGTTTGGAGAACGGAGACCTGGAAAAAATACTTGAAAGAGTGATAGATAAGGAACATTTGTTGGGCAATTGGTGTTATATTCAAATAGCATTAGGAGCAGATATCACTGAGGATCATATGGCCGCGGAAGATATATTTGAGAAACATAATGTGAAAGTAAAGGAAATCATTCAAAATACGTTAGTTGAAGAATATATAGGTTTTGTGATGCAATTGGACGCTAAAACCCTTGGTGTTATTATTTCGATGGAAGAAGAGTATTTGATAGAAAGCTTTATTCAAAGCATATATCACAAAATAAAGGATGCCGGTATTGACAAATTTTATATCTCCGCAGGGAGTATAGTCAGCGGCATCAACACAATTAAAGTGTCTTATGACCATGCGGTATTGGCTATGAATTATAAGGTGTTTAAAGAAAGCGGCAGTATTATTTATTACAAAGAAGTTCAAAAAAAAGTATTGAATCATCCTGTTGATAACATTGAATCCATACATCACTTGCTTAAGATGATAGAGGAATCTGATGATTGTGATATAGAAAAGCATATTAATCGTCTGGTTGTTGATTTTCGAGAGAAGTTTGTTTCATTGGATATCGTCAGGCTGTCTGTCGTTCAACTCGTTTATCTAAGCCTGTCAATCATTCAACAAATGGGAGGAGATATATCGCATTTTTTGCAAAACGAACCTATAAGTATACTGAACGATACTAAAAAAGTATTGACAATAAGCGAGATAAAAACATTTACGCTCCGGTATTGCCACCACCTGAAAGCTTTTTTGAACAGGCTTAGGATTAAGAAAAAGCAAAGCAGATATACTGAAATTGAAGATTATATAAAAGAAAATTATTGGCGTCATATTACAATAAAAGAATTGTCTTCATTATTTTATATGCACCCGGTTTACCTTGGACAAATGTTTAAAAAGCAAAGTGGCTTGAATTTTAACGAGTATTTACACAGGCTGAGAATAGAGGAAGCCATTAAACAGCTTAAATGGCCGAATGCAAAACTGAATAAGATTGCGGAAAATATTGGCTATCGCCAGTATTATAATTTTTTAAAATACTTCAAAAAGTATAAGGGTATGACCCCAAAAGAATATAGAGATAAATATTTTTAAATCATAAAACAATAAGATGACGAAGAAGTCCTCTTGTTGTTTTATTATTTTTCAGTGCATGAGACTCCAGACTAATTTATATGGTAAATTTAACTTCTAAGATTTTTAAAGGTTAATCTTAAATATAGTAAATTGAAAGATATTGCATCTCAATGTATATTATAGGCATAAAGAAAACGCACTATAGACGTCGAGTTGACCCATTGATTTTCCGTTAGAGAAAAAAGATATTGCGGGGTATCCGTTTATGGAATAATATTCTTTTTCCTTTATGAGTTTGCTATATATTGGCTTGGTTTGACGCCTATGGATACAGCATTTTAAAATCCAATTTAGAAGGAGGTATTATAATGAAAAAGATGAAAGTGTTTGTTTGGGGTTTGGCAGTTTTAGTATTGTTGAGTTCCGGTATAGTAGGCTGTAAGAAAACCGGTGATTCCGATAATAAGGCCGATAGCCATATAACACAATCTGACGATGGCAGCAAACCGGAAGCAGTAACATTTACGGTATTTACCGGTGAGCCAGGGCAGCAATATGCAAAAGACAATAAGATTTATAAGTTAATTGAAGAAAAGTTAGGTGTTAAATTCGAATTTGAATTTCAAGTTGGCGACCTTGACCAAAAGCTTGGGGTGATGGTTGCATCCGGAGATTATCCTGATATCATACATGGTTCCAGCAGTGCCGATAAGCTCATTAAAGCAGGTGCATTCCTGCCTATGCAAGATATGATAACAGATGAAACGCCTAAGCTGAAAAAACATATTGAACCATATATAAATAAAATAAAAGAGCGAGAGGATGGTAATATTTACATTATCCCTAACTATGGAAGATATTATGGAGAAGATTCAGGCACATGGTACGGCGGACCGGCATTTTGGATTCAAAAAGCGGTATTAAAGGAATTCGATTATCCGGAAATAAAGACGTTGGATGAGTATTTCGATATCATTAAACGGTATAAGGAAAAATACCCGGAAATAGAGGGGCAGCCAACCATTGGGTTTGAAGTATTATGTTATGATTGGAGATCTTTTTGTTTAAAGAATGCACCGGCACAACTCGCAGGATATCCCAATGATGGAGGTATAATAGTCAATCCGGATACATATGCGGCTTCAATTTATGCAAATACGGATATTGCTAAAACCTATTACAAGAAATTAAATGCAGCTTATAATGATGGCCTAATTAAACCCGAAACCTTTGTACGAAATTACGATGAGTATCTTGCGGTATTATCCAGCGGAGCGGTTCTGGGGATGTTTGACCAAGGATGGCAATTCGAAAAGGCCGCTAATTCATTAATTGCCCAGGATAGAATTGAAAGGACATACGCCCCGCTGCCAATCGTATTGGATGAAAGCATAACGCCTTATTATAGAGACAGACCGCCCCTGAATATCAATCGCGGCTATGGCATATCCGTAGACTGTGAAAATCCGAAAAGGTTTGTAAAACTTTTGGATACTTTCCTTTCGGAAGAGTGGCAAAAAATATTTGCATGGGGTATTGAAGGAGAAGATTATTTAGTTGATGATAACGGTATATTCTATAGAACTGAGGAACAAAGAGCAAATTCGGAAGATCCCAGTTGGAAACTCTCAAATAAAGCAGAAGCATTATTCGGCAATCTTCCTAAAATAGAAGGAACCTTTTCCGATGGTAATGCAACAACGCCTGTTAACCAGCCGGATGAGTATTTTGCTACTTTGAAACCGTTAGACCAAGAAATATTAAATCATTATGGTATAAAGTCATATCCGCAAATGTTAGGCAAAGCACCTGAGAATCCTAAATATTATCCTGCATGGCAAATATCTTTAGGAAATGGTACCGACGCGGCCGTAGCTGAGCAAAAAATCGGTGAAGTGCAAGTGAAATATCTGCCAACGCTTATTATGGATAGTGTAGAAAATTTTGATACGGTATGGGAAGAATATTTAGCCCGTTATCATAAAATTAATATTAAAGCTTATGAAGACAAAGTAAATGAAGGCATTCAATGGAGAATCAATAACTGGTAACATGTTATTTTTAAAGGAGTGTAATGCCCCTGCGGTAAAGTAGGGGTGTTATACATCATGAAAGGGAAGTGCGCTATATAAGTAGTCATTAATTTCTGGAAGGAGAATGATATGAAAGAAGGTGCGGCAAGCCATCAATCAGTACCTCAAAGGCCTCGCGATAGAAAATATTCATGGGACGCCATTAAGAAACAAAAAGAATTAATTTTAATGTCAATTCCGTTTTGCATATATATCTTTATATTTTCATATCTGCCTATTTGGGGCTGGTCAATGGCTTTTCAGAACTATAGGCTGGGGAAATCTTTTTTTGAACAGGAGTGGGCAGGATTAAAGCACTTCAAATTATTATTTCTGGATGAAGGATTTGGGAGAGTCATCAGAAATACTGTTGCGATGAGTTTCATTAATCTGGTTTTAGGGTTTGCGACTGCAATCATTCTAGCGCTTTTGTTAAACGAGTTGAAAAATAGGCTATTTAAAAGAACAGTACAAACCATTTCATATTTACCCCATTTTTTATCCTGGGTAATAGCAGCAGGAATCGTTTCTTCAGTACTTTCATCCGATGGTATTGTCAATGATCTGCTGATGAAGCTAAATATTATTGATAAACCTGTTTTGTGGCTAAGTGTGGGTAAATATTTTTGGGGTGTTGTAGGCGTTTCTACTGTGTGGAAGGAACTAGGGTGGAATACGATTATTTATTTAGGTGCAATGTCGGCAATTGATCCAACGCTATATGAGGCTGCAGCTGTGGATGGTGTGGGAAGATTAAGAAAAATGTGGCATATTACCTTGCCGGGTATTAAACCAACCGTTATTATCCTTCTCATTATGAGTATAGGAAGGCTTTTGGAAGCCGGATTTGAAGTTCAGTATTTGCTAGGAAGAGGGATGACGATGGATTGGGCCGAAACCATTGATATCTTTGCGCTGAACTACGGCATTAAAATAGGCAATTATTCTTTAGGGACGGCAGCAGGTATTTTTAAAAGTATTGTCAGTATTATATTGATATTTTTAGCAAATGGGCTTGCGAAAAAAATTGGAGAAGAAAGGCTGATATAGGCAGGGGGTGATGCAATGAAAAAACGAAAAACATTCGATATTATTTTTGATATTTTAAATTATACATTTATGATTATTCTAGTTATTTTCTCATTATATCCGTTTATCAATACAATTGCCGTGTCTTTTAATGCGGGAATGGATACAATCAAGGGAGGCATTTATATATGGCCAAGGGTGTGGACCTTAGAAAACTATAAGGCTGTTTTTGAAAGCGGTACGGTATTTCATGCCTTTTTTGTGTCGGTAGCCAGAACGCTGCTTTCGGTTTCATTAGGTCTGTTTTTGACCTCTTTGATTGCTTATGTTTTAAGCAGAAAAGAATTTATATTTAGGAAACAGATAACAGCCGTTTTTGTATTCACAATGTATTTTAATGCAGGCCTTATCCCTAATTATTTCTTAATTAAAAATCTTGGACTCATTAATAATTTTGCTGTTTATGTGATACCGGGACTCGTTAATGCTTTTAATATGATTGTTATTAGGACGTATATAAGAGGGCTGCCGGAGAGTCTTGTGGAATCGGCTAAAATTGACGGCGCGAGTGAATTTAAAATATTTTTAAGAATTATATTGCCCCTTTGCAAACCGGTGCTTGCAACCGTTGGATTATTCATCGCCGTAGGTTCGTGGAATTCCTGGTTTGATACCTTCTTGTACGCATCATCCAGACAGAATTTAAGCACCTTGCAATATGAGCTGATGAAGCTTTTGTCTGCTTCAATGATGAAAAATGCCAGCAGTGCTATGGCAGCAGGCGGTGTAAATGCGCAAGAAATGTCGGCTAAATTGGTAACACCGGTTTCACTGAGAGCAGCCATTACTATCGTAGCAGCAACGCCCATTTTATTGGTTTATCCGTTTTTGCAAAAGCATTTTGTTACCGGATTAGTGGTTGGCAGTGTTAAAGAATAATGGATGGCAGAGTGTGTTTAGTGTAGGTGAAGAAAATGATGGAAATGACCTTATGTAACGGAGGCCGGAGGTCAGAGGGGGGAAGTCGGAATATAACGAAGCAGGAACGCAAAGTAATCAGCGACAAGATGTCATGTGCGGTGGGACATTCTCAACCCTCATCTCTCAGCTTTCAACTACTTTTTTGCCTTGGAATATTAGTTTGTTGGATACCGAACTTTAAAATTGAATTTATATTTGAACAAACAATGTAGAACCATCATTGTTTGTTCAAATGAATTTTAAGGTATAAAGTTCGGTATCTTTGTTGGAAGCATTTTCTTCAGCCAGAATTTATACACCCAGGACAGCACGGATTGATAAAACAGGATCATTCAAAGCACGCATATGAGAGAACGCACGGAAAGTGCGTTTTCATCTATTTTTTCAGTACGGCCATATTCTGCGGGGCCGTACCCTTTCTTGTCCGGTTCGCATCATTGCCGCAAGCAACATCTAAATGCCGGTGCATCCTTTCAATTGTCCAATGCTATATATAACAGGATCAATAAATGACATGTCCATTCAGGAAGGTGACAATAGAAATTTGTATACCCGAATCGTATAAAAATATTGAAAAAAAAACGGAAACGTGATATATTTAAAATAGAAAACCTTTTCTATAAAAGGGGGCAATTTTTTGAAAACAACCATTGAAGATGTTGCGAAAGAGGCACAAGTATCCATTACGACTGTTTCACGGGTTCTTAATAACAATTATCCGGTCAAAGAGAGTACAAGGAAGAAAGTGGAGAAAGCCATCGCAAAATTGAATTTCACCCCTAATTCGCTGGCCAGAGGGCTGATCCGAAAGAGGACCTATACCGTCGGCGTTATTGTGCCCAGTATGACGAACCTTTTTTTCCCGGAAGTGGTAAAGGGGATTGAAGACTGTATGGGGCAAAATGAATATACGCTGTTTTTGTGTGATACGAAAAGCGAACCGGAGTATGAAAGGCGTCATGTGGGGCGATTAAAAGAACGGCAGGTGGATGGCATTGTGGTTATCGGTCCGATGTCCGAGAATATAAGAAGCGGATTTTTTGAAGCGTTGACAAAGGAAGTGCCCCTTGTATTAGTAAACGGTTACCACCGGGGTGTTCGATGCAATTTCATACTGACCGATGAAGAAATGGGGACATTGGAAGCGCTGGCGTACTTACAAGCATTAGGACATCGGAATATTGCTTTTTTAAGAGGAGAACAGATTTACTCTTATGATGTAAAGGAAGAGATTTTTACACGGATTATGAAGCAAAGTAATATTCCGGTGATGCAGGAAAATATACTGGTCATTCCCGAAGGCAACAGTGTGGAAACAGTTGATATGTCAAGGGATATGGTCATCCGGAGACTTGAAAAGGAGAATCCTCCCACAGCCATTTTTTGCTGCAATGATTGGATGGCCACAGGTGCGATCAATGCTGCAAAGCACTTAGGCGTGAGGGTGCCGGAGGATTTTTCGATCATCGGATTTGACAATATTGTCATCTCCCAGCTTAGTGAGCCAAAGCTCACTACGATTGATCAAACCATGTTTAAGCTGGGACAGGGAGCGGCAGAATTATTATTGGAGGTGATTGAAGGCAAAAAGGGAGAAGGCTCATTGAAAAAAGTCATTTTGGAAACAAAATTGGTAAAAAGGAATTCATGTGCGGTTGCAAGCAGAACCGTTTAATAGCGTATGGCTGATAAGCATACACCCGTTAACGAAGGAGGGATTCAAATGCAAAAAATTGATCCGGCTTTTGAGATCGAACGGCTATTGCAGTTTGGTCGAAAGCACAATATGATTGGCAAGTGGGACGTTGTCCCTGTTCGAAATGCGTTGATGGCATTGTTGCAGGTTACAGAGCCTTATGGAGGAGAAGTGAAAGGTGAAATCCCCGATATGCCGGTGACAATATTAAATCATTTGCTTGATTATGCGGCGGAAGCAGGTATTTTAAGCGAAAATACGGTGACCTACAGGGACCTGTTGGATGCTGAGATCATGGGTCTGTTGATGCCGAGACAATCGGAAGTGATAGAAAGATTTTGGCGGACGGCAAAAGAGGATGGCATTGAAAAAGCAACAGATGACTATTATCAATTATCCAAAATGTCTAATTATATCCGAACGGACCGGATTGCTAAAAATTTATACTGGAAAACAGCAACCGAGTACGGAAATATGGAAATAACCGTTAATCTATCAAAGCCTGAGAAAGACCCAAAAGCCATTGCGGCCGCAAGAGCAATGAAGCAGACCAATTATCCGAAATGCCTGTTATGTCTTGAGAATGTAGGATATCCGGGGAGAGTCAACCATCCGGCCAGGCAAAATCATCGGGTGATACCCTTTGCATTGGACGGAGAACAGTGGTTCCTGCAGTATTCCCCATATGTCTACTACAATGAACATTGTATTGTTTTTTATGAAGAACATGCGCCTATGAAAATATGGGAGAAAACATTCAAGCGTTTACTGGATTTTATTGAGCAGTTTCCCCACTATTTTCTGGGTTCCAATGCCGATTTACCTATTGTAGGGGGCTCCATATTAAGCCATGATCATTTCCAGGGAGGTCACCATAGGTTTGCGATGGAGTTGGCCGCAATAGAAAAGGTTTTCTATCATTCCGATTATCCCGCCGTAGGGGTGGGGGTTGTAAAATGGCCTATGTCTGTTATTAGGTTATCCGGTCAAGATAAAAACCGACTGACAAAGATGGCAGTACATATTTTGACAAGGTGGAGAAACTACAGCGATGCCGAAGTCGGCATATCGGCATATACGGAAACCGGGGGCGAAAAAGTACCCCACAATACGATCACGCCTATTGCGAGAATCAATAAAGACGGGTTATTTGAGTTAGATTTGGTACTAAGAAATAACCGTACGTCCGAGGAGTACCCGGACGGTATATTCCATCCCCACGAAGTCCTGCATCACATTAAAAAAGAAAATATAGGACTGATAGAAGTAATGGGACTCGCAGTGCTTCCGGGAAGGCTGGATACGGAAATAAAGCGTATTGAAGAGATACTGACGGGACAAACTGGATATGATGAATTAAAAATAGCCAAGGATGAAACCCTGGCAAAACATCTTCCGTGGATTCGAACCATGGTAAAAATCTACGGCACCGCAGTGGACAAGGACCGTGTAAGAGACATATTACAGCAGGAAGTAGGCCATATCTTTACCAGAGTACTTGAAGATGCAGGGGTTTATAAGCGTGACGCAGGCGGACAGCAGGCGTTTACGAGATTCTTGAACAGTGCGGGGTTTATAGAGGAGAACAATGCAGAGTAAAATAGGCCATTTAGATATTTGATAGTTATAGTTTTTGAAAAAGCATTGAAATAAGAAATTTATTATAGCATACAAGTTACAGCTTACAGCTAGAAGCATCTGCACTCTTTTGCAGCTCTGCCGCACTAACTGTCAGTTGTCCATTGTCAACTAACTACATTGGGGGTAATAGGATGGAAATCAAAGCATTGAAGAAAAAATTTGTTGAAATTTATGGAGGAACGGAAGCGGATCTGAGAGTTTTTGCCTCGCCGGGCAGAGTGAATTTGATCGGGGAACATACCGATTATAACGGGGGTTTTGTATTTCCTGCTGCTTTGACCATGACATCAACGGTGATTGCGCGACCAAGAAAAGATAGGCAGATCGGCTTGGCCGCTACCGATTTGGACTGCAGGATAAAGGCTTCTCTGGATGAACTGGAGAAATATAAATCGTTGAAATGGGGGAATTACCAGCTTGGCGTAGCCGACGAGCTGCAGAAAGCCGGTTACCCCATTGTCGGCTGTGATATGCTGTTCCATGATACCGTTCCCTTGGGGAGCGGATTGTCTTCCTCTGCTGCAATAGAGGTTGTAACGGCATTGACGTTGGTCACGTTGGGGAATGAAGCGAAGGGGCTGACGCAGGAAGTGAATATGATTGATATGGCACTGATCGGTCAAAGAGCGGAAAATCGCTATGTAGGTGTGAACTGCGGTATTATGGATCAGTTTGCTTCGGCAATGGGCAAGAAAAACCACGCTATTTTCTTGGATTGTAAAGACTTAAGTTATCAATTGATACCGCTGAATTTGAATGGGTACAAAATAGTTATTATGAATACAAATAAAAAACGAAGTCTTGCAGATTCAAAGTACAATGAGAGAAGAGAGGAATGTGAAAAGGGGCTGGGGATACTTAAAAAGGTATTGCCCGATGTCTCCTGGCTTGGCGAGATATCCTATGCGGCATTCAAGCAACATGAGCATCTGATTGAAGATGAAGTGGTCAAGAAAAGGGTAGAACACGTCATTTCCGAAGACGACAGGGTGCTGAGATCCGTAGAGGCACTTAAGAATGACGATATTCACGCCTTCGGCAGACTGATGATAGCGTCACATCATTCTTTGAGGGATTTATATGAGGTGAGCGGAAAAGAATTGGATACCTTGGTGGAGGAAGCCTTGAAAATTGACGGGATTGTAGGTGCAAGAATGACAGGAGCAGGATTCGGCGGATGTGCGGTAAGCATTGTAAAGGCAGAAGCTGTAGAAGCGTTAATTGCGCAAGTGGGACAGAATTACCTTAAAAGAATAGGATATGAAGCCTCTTTCTATGTTTCGGAAATCGGAGACGGAGGGAAGGAGATTAAATAGTTGACAGTTGACAGTGGACAGTGGACAGTTAATAGTTGATAGTGCAAAATAAGATTGATTGTTCACAGTTGGCGGATGGCGGTTCACAGATGTTGTATAAACGTTAACTGTTCACAATTTGTTATTATCCGTATGCTATGCTGTACATTAAATAAAAGGAGGGTTTATCATGGCCATTTTAGTTGCCGGCGGTGCCGGTTATATAGGCAGTCATACCGTGGCGGAATTATTGGAAGGGAATGAGGAAGTCGTTGTTGCAGATAATCTGGAGAAGGGGCATCAAGAGGCGGTGCTGGGCGGCAAGTTTTATCGGGGCGACCTGCGGGATGATGCATTCTTAGACAGGGTGTTTCAAGAGAATGGGATTGAAGCCGTTATTCATTTTGCCGCCTATTCCTTAGTCGGTGAAAGTGTGGGGGAGCCATTAAAATACTATCATAATAATGTATATGCGACGATGAATTTACTGAAAAAAATGAAGGAGCATGATGTAAAAAAGATTGTGTTTTCATCTACAGCCGCAACCTATGGAGAGCCGGAAAACATCCCGATTTTGGAAAGGGATAAGACCGAACCGACCAACCCTTATGGCGAAACCAAATTGACAGTGGAGAAAATGTTAAAATGGGCGGATAATGCCCATGGTATTAAGTATGCATCTTTAAGATATTTTAATGCCGCAGGTGCACATATCAGCGGCAAAATTGGAGAAGATCACAGTCCCGAAAGCCATTTGATTCCGATCATTCTCCAGGCAGCGCTTGGCCAAAGAGAAGCTATCAGTATTTTTGGTGATGATTATGATACACCGGACGGCACCTGTATTAGGGATTATATTCATGTAACCGATTTGGCACAAGCCCATATACTGGCCTTGCAGAAGTTGAGAGACGGAGACGAAAGCGACATTTACAATCTCGGAAACGGAAAGGGTTTTTCGGTGAAAGAGGTTGTGGAACTTGCCCGGGAAGTAACAGGGGTCAATATCAAAGCCGTTATGGCAGATAGAAGGCCGGGAGATCCTGCAATCCTTATTGCTTCGTCGGAGAAAATACAAAGGGAGCTTCAGTGGAAGCCTCAATATAATGATTTGAAGACGATTATAGAAACGGCTTGGAGATGGCATAAGAATCACCCTGGCGGATTTGAGGGTTAGAACGAAGAGGGCCAATGGGGAGGGAAATTCCTGTACCCATTGGCCTATGCTTATTGCTTGGTCTGGTAAGGATTTACATGCACCATGCAATGTTTTACGTTTGTATAATTTGTTTCAACGGTATGATGAATTTTTTCTGCTATATCGTGGGCCGATAGAAAGGAAAGATTCTGATCTACCGAGCACTCCACATCCACATACAGCTTGCTGGCATGGATTCTTGTTTTTAAATCATCAATCCGAATGACCCCTTCCGTATTTATAATATCCTTTTGAATACTTTCAACAATCTCCCGGTTCCCGGCGTGATCAATGAGCTGCTTTACCGATTCCCAATAAATATCTACGGCCACTTTTCCGATCAGCAGGCAAATGACCAGAGAGGCTAAAGCATCTAATGGGGCATAGCCCATTATTGCACCTACGATGCCGATCAGCGCACCGATAGAAGAGAGGGCATCGGAACGGTGATGCCATGCATCGGCCAGTAATGCGGTGCTTTCTATTTCTTTTGCTCCTTTTGCGGTATAACGATACATCCATTCTTTTGTGATAATGGAGAGTATAGCAGCGTAAATGGCGACCCTGCGGGGTGTAGAAAAATCACCGGCAATCATGGTGTGTATTGCATTATAGCCGATGGAAAGGGCCGTGATAAATAATATCGTAGCGAGAAGCTTTGCCATGATAGGCTCAAATTTTTCATATCCGTAGGGGTGATGGGCATCCTCGCTTTTATTGGATAATTTAAGACCAATGATAACGGCAAGGGTGCTGAGGACATCGGAAAAAGAGTGGATACCGTCGGCAACCATTGCACTGCTGTGCGCGATGATACCTATCACAATTTTGCAAAGAGTTAATAATGCATTGGCGATAATGGTAACTTTTGCAATTTTTCTTCCTATTCTTAGTCTCGTTTGATTATTCATATGCCACCTCGTTATCAATTGAAAATAAATCCATGATATATAGTATATGCAAAAACACTATAAAATGCAACCAAAAATTTAGACAAACTATATTATCAATTGATAATGAAAAGCATTAATAAAGAAATTTCAAAAGCCTCTGGACATTTCAGGTTGATGAGAGTATAATAGCAGTGTAGAGGAAAAAAATTCATAAAGCTGGGATGAAGGGTGCGGGAGATACCCATAAATGGTATGGGAGCCGAAGAGGTAAGTTGTAAAATTTGTCCGTTTTGCAATGAATCTTTCAGGCAAAAGGGCCGTGTCCGGACCGAACTCTGAAAAGCGATAAGCACCGAAGGAGCAATATTTCGCAGGGTTCTGACCTTTGCGCGATGGAATCTCTCAGGTTATAAAACAGAGGAAGACGACAGTATTTTTGTTGTCTTCCTTTTTATTGTGTAAAAAACGAAGAAAAGGGGGGAGCTTAATGAAGAAAACACCATTGTATGACTTGCACCGTCAATACGGCGGAAGAATCATTGATTTTGGAGGATGGGCACTGCCTGTACAATATTCGGACATTTTGGAGGAACACCACAAGGTCCGGACAGCAGCAGGACTTTTTGATGTTTCTCATATGGGAGAGATAACGGTAAAAGGGCCGGGGGCTGAGGTCTTTGTTCAAAAAATGGTTACTAATGATATTTTGAAGGCTGAAGATTTTCAGGTGGTTTATTCGCCCATGTGTTATCCGGACGGGGGTGTGGTAGATGATTTGCTCCTATATAAATTTAATAAGGAAGAATATTTACTGGTAGTCAATGGGGTTAATACCGATAAAGATTTTCAATGGCTGGGGGAACACGCCCATGATCAAGTAGAAATCAAGAATGTGTCTTCCGAATATGCGCAATTGGCTTTACAAGGACCAAAGGCTGAGCACGTACTGCAAAAACTGACGGACACGGCATTGACGGAGATCAAATTCTTTCGTTTTAAGCCCCAAGTAGACATAGGAGGTATTAAAGCTTTGGTTTCGCGTACCGGGTATACGGGAGAGGATGGGTTTGAAATCTATGCTTCTTCGGAAGATGCGTCCGTCTTGTGGGAAAAAATAATGGAGGCAGGCATAGATGCGGGGTTGGCACCCGCAGGCTTGGGTGCTCGGGATACGCTGCGCTTTGAAGCAGCTCTCCCGCTTTATGGCCAGGAGCTCTCAAGGGATCTTTCACCGCTGGAAGCCAGGCTGGGATGGACTGTAAAATTGGATAAAGAAGATTTCATAGGAAAAGCCGCTTTAACGGCTCAGAAGGCCCAAGGATTACGAAGAACACTGGTGGGTTTTGAAATGATCGATAGGGGTGTGCCCAGAAGTCATTACAAGATCGAAAAAGAGGGTGAAGAAATTGGATTTGTCACCACAGGTAGTTTTTCACCCAGTCTCAACAAAAATATCGGGCTGGCATTCGTAGATAGTGTATATGCGGCAGAAGGAATGGAGATTGATATTGTTATAAGGAAAAAGGCCTTAAAGGCCAGGGTGATAGGGCTGCCTTTTTATAGGAAAAGATATAGGAAATAAGTGGGGAGTGAGGAGTGGGGGGTGGGGAGGAGAAGTGGTGGGTGGAGCGAATGGTTAACTGTCAACTGTCCACTGTCAACTAAATACATGAGTGGGTATTAGAAGTGGCGGGTGGAGAGGAGAAGTGTTGGGTGGCGGAGAGAATGGTCAACTGCCCACTGTCAGCTGTCCACTGTCAACTAAATACATGGGAGGGTTTATAGGATGAAAGTTTTGGAAGGGTTAAAGTATTCAAAGGATCATGAATGGGTGAGGGTAGAAGGGAATAAGGCATACTTAGGTATTACGGATTATGCCCAGAGTGCGATGGGGAATATTGTGTTCGTTGAATTGCCGGAAGAAGGTGCGGAAGTAGGGGAAGGCGAGAGCATCGGTGTTGTGGAATCGGTAAAGTCCGCTTCGGATCTATATTCTCCGCTTTCCGGCGTTGTTGTAGAAATCAATGAAGAACTGGAGGATATGCCTGAAAAAATCAATCAAGAACCTTATGAGAGCTGGATTGCAGCGGTTGAGTTGAATAATGCGGAAGAGCTTGATAATCTCATGGGGGCAGACGACTACATAAAGTTCTTAGAGGGGGAGGCATGAAAATGTCAAGGTATATCCCAAATACGGAGAAACAGCAAAAAGATATGCTGGACGTGTTGGCATTGGCATCCGTAGAAGAGCTTTTTGCGGATATTCCGAAAGATGTGCGGCTCGAAAGAAAGCTGGACTTGCCGGATGCTATGTCTGAAATGGAATTGATTACTCATATGCAAAAGCTTGCGTCTAAGAATGGAAACCTTAATGAATATGCCTGCTTTCTGGGGGCCGGGGCGTATGATCATTACATTCCGAGTGTCGTTGGACATATTTTGTCCAGACAGGAATTCTATACGGCCTATACGCCTTACCAGCCGGAAATCAGCCAGGGCGTATTGCAGGCGATTTTTGAATATCAAACGATGATTTGTGAGCTGACCGGTATGGATGCGGCCAATGCCTCCATGTACGACGGGGCTTCCGCATTGGCTGAAGCCGTGGTCATGGCTTGTCAGGCCACCAGGCGTAAGGAGGTTTTGGTATACAAGACCGTACACCCTGAAACGAGAGCGGTATTGCATACCTACGCAAGATTTAACGGCAGCAAGATCATTGAGGTGGATTATAAAGACGGCAGTGCGGACCTGAAAGCCCTGGAAGAGAAAATTTCGTCGGATACTGCTGCCGTAGTGATTCAAAGTCCCAATTTCTTCGGTGCAATCGAAGCATTAGGTGAAATAGGAGAACGGGCGCATCAAAAGAAAGCATTGTTGATCGTAAGTGCAGATCCGATTTCCTTAGGTATTCTAAAGTCACCGGGTGAGCTGGGTGCGGATATTGTGGTCGGAGAGGGGCAATCTTTAGGCAACGCGATTAGTTTTGGGGGTCCTTATCTGGGCTTTTTTGCAACGACGCAAAGGCTGGTGCGGAAGATGCCCGGAAGAGTCGTCGGTGAAACAACGGATCAAAATGGCAGCCGGGGTTTTGTACTCACACTGCAGACGAGGGAGCAGCATATCCGGAGAGAAAAAGCGACTTCCAACATCTGTTCCAATCAAGCATTGAATGCCCTGGCAGCAACCGTTTATTTAACGGCGTTAGGGAAGCAAGGACTCAAACAAGCGGCCATGTTATGCATGCAAAAAGCCCATTATGCTTATGAGGAGCTGATAAAAACCGGTCAATTCACAGCGTGCTTTTCGGCGCCCTTTTTTAAAGAGTTTGCGGTCAGAAGCCGGCGGCCGGTGGAGGCATTAAATCGTGAATTATTGAAGGAAAAAATCATCGGCGGATATGCGTTGGGAAAAACTTATTGCGAATTAAAAGACAGCTGGCTGTTGGCGGTTACGGAGAAAAGGACGAAAGAAGAGATTGACCGACTGGTAGAAAGAGTGGGGAATGGAGAGACAGGAATCGGGGGTGGTACTGTATGAAGGAAAAGAAATTAATATTCGAATTGAGCCAGCCCGGCAGGCGTGGGGATGCCTTACCGCAATGTGATGTGCCGGAGCAGGATATCAATAGATTGATTCCGCAGGACTATATAAGAGAGTCGGAACCGCAATTGCCGGAAGTGAGTGAGGTTGACGCAGTACGACATTTTACCGCCCTTTCTCAGCGAAACCATGGGGTGGATTCCGGATTTTACCCGTTAGGTTCCTGCACGATGAAATATAATCCTAAAGTGAATGAGGATATAGCCCGCTTCGACGGGTTTTCAAAGGTGCACCCCTACCAACAGGAAGAAATGGTACAGGGATGCTTGGAATTGCTTTACCGGACGGATAAGATGCTGTCGGAAATAACCGGAATGGCACGGATTTCTCTCCAGCCGGCGGCCGGGGCCCATGGCGAGATGACAGGTCTGATGATAATGAGGGCTTATCATGAACAACGGGGTGAAGGGCAGCGTACAAAGATCATTATACCGGATTCGGCCCATGGCACCAATCCTGCTTCTGCTGTTATGGCAGGCTTTGATGTGATTGAAGTAACGTCCGATGAGAGAGGCGGCGTTGATTTGGAATCCTTAAAGGCGGCTATGAATGAAGAGGTGGCCGGTCTGATGCTGACCAATCCTAATACCTTGGGATTGTTTGATGAGAATATTGTTGAAATTGCAAATATTGTGCATGAAGCCGGAGGCCTGCTTTATTATGACGGTGCCAATGCCAATGCGATTATGGGGATTTCCCGTCCGGGGGATATGGGATTTGACATTGTACACTTGAATCTGCATAAGACATTTAGCACACCTCACGGCGGCGGTGGTCCTGGCTCCGGGCCTGTAGGCGTAAAGGAAGAACTTGTACCGTTTCTCCCTGTACCTGTTGTAGAGGATAAAGGGGGTACCTACTTTCAGGACTATGATAGGCCCTTATCCGTAGGCAGGGTAAAATCTTTTTACGGCAACTTCGGTGTCATTGTCAAGGCCTATGCTTATATTATGTCCATGGGCGCGGAAGGACTGCGCAATGCCTCGGAGACAGCGGTTTTAAACGCAAATTATATAATGAATGAGCTGAAAAATGACTATCTTTTGCCCTATGACCGTCTTTGTATGCACGAATTTGTACTGTCGGCTCAGAAGCAGAAAGATCATTTCGGCGTTTCCGCATGGGATATTGCCAAGAATTTACTGGATGGCGGTTATCACCCGCCTACGATTTATTTTCCGTTAATTGTCAAAGAGGCCATGATGATTGAACCCACGGAAACCGAAAGTAAAGAGACATTGGATGGGTTTATAGAGAAAATGAAACACATTGCACAGGAGGCCGCAAAAGACCCTGAAAAGGTAAAAGGAGCACCTTATCATACGGTTATAGGCCGGTTGGACGAAGTGAAAGCGGCACGAACGCCCGTATTGAAGTGGGAAAGGTTAGGGTAAATAAATATATTTGGATATTTACAAATAACCATATAAGTCATACAATGAATTATAGCATAGGATATAAAAGGAGAAGGCAGAAATGGATAAAGGTATTTTGTATGTCATTGCTTTATTTTTTATCATTGGCGGTATTGATTACATACTAGGGAATCGTTGGAAGTTGGGAGAAAAGTTTGAAGAAGGCGTAAAAGCGATGGGTGTATTAGGCCTTGGGATGATTGGGATCTATTCTATAGCCCCGTTAATGGCCGGCATCCTATCGGATATGATTGTTCCCATTGCTCGCAGGCTGCATCTGGATCCTTCCATAGTACCGGCGAGCTTCATTGCTATAGATATGGGCGGGTATCAATTGGCACAAACGTTGGGACTGACAAGGGAAATGGCGTCGTTTTCCGGAGTGATCCTGGCATCAACCCTGGGGGCAACCATTACCTTTACGATTCCTATTATGCTGACGATGATTCAGGAGGAGGAACAATATATTTTTTCTAAAGGGGTCATGGCAGGGCTGATTGCTATTCCTGCCGGATGTTTGGCGGGGGGATTGTACCAGGGCATAAAATTTTCGATATTGATGCGGAATCTTATTCCCATTTTTGTATTTTCAATGTTGTTGGCAATCGGATTACTGTATATGCCTCATCTCTTCATGAAGGGGTTTTGCTTGATAGGGAGAGGTATCAAGGGCATAAGCATTATCGGACTGATATTGCAGGGCATCAATACGATTTCAGGTGTGACATGGATTCCCGGCTTGGTCTCGATAGAAGAAGTGATGACAGTTGTGGGCAAGATTGCCTTTGTTTTAGGCGGCGCCTATCCTATGATTGCGTGCCTGACCCGCTTTTTTCGCCCTGCGCTGCAAAGGTGTGGGAAATATTTTGGCATTAATGCGGCAGCAGTCGGAGGCCTGGCGGGAAACCTAGCCAGTAATTTACTGGTATTTGCCGATTATCAAAATATGAATGACAAAGGAAAGATGGTTTGTATTGCTTCCAGTGTTAGCATGGCCTTTGTATTTGGCGGACAATTGGGATTTGTTTCTGCAATGGACCCGGAATGGATCACGGCTTTTATGATTGCAAAGTTAGTCGGAGGCCTGCTCAGTGTTTGGCTAGCCTTATGGATATTTGAACGTGAAGGAAAAGAGCAGAATATTGGGAGCCAAAAAATAATGATTAAGAATGAAGAATTAAGAATGAAGAATTAGATTTTGGGGGATTTGTGAATGATGTTAAAATAAAGGGCCTGTTCGCAGAAGAGGGAGGGGCAGCAATACAGTTGGGTAGCTATAAAGCGCTCAAACAGTTGCTGCTTCCTCCCTCTGCGGCACTAACAGGCTCTAACCCTTTCCATAAGGTCATTACCATCATTTTCTTCACCTACACTAGATACATCCTTAACTGATGGATGCTATTTTGGAAACCACACGACGAGATAGGCTTCGGTGTCTTGGTCCACTATATTTTCTATACAATGTTCCTGATCCGCTCTATAACGTGCCGTATCCCCGGTGTTGAGTACGGAGGAATGGTTCCCGGCAGTGATTTTGAGCTGGCCTGAAATAACCGTCAAAAATTCTTCCGCATTTGCAAAGTGGGCCATTGAACTATTTTTGCCGCCGGGTTTTAAACGCATGTGGTATAGTTCGAGGTTATCGGTCATATGAATGGGAGAATTAATTTTAATAGTACATAGTTTATCCTCGGAATAAATGACAGGGGTGTCATTACACCTTAAAACCTCTATGGAAGCATTCTCTTTTGATTCGATTAATTCTTCCATTGCTATGCCAAGAGAACGGGCAATCTTCCACACCGTGATGACGGTGGGGTTTGTTTTTTCTTGCTCTATTTGGGACAGCATCGATTTGGATACACCGGACCTTTTTGAGAGTTCATTCAAGCTGATATTGTTTGTCTTTCTGTAATGCATGATATTGGCACCTATCTGTGGGGGGTGGTGCATATTTATCACTCCCTCATTTGTTTTTTATTCATTATATCAATTTTAGATCACTTATGCTACCGGCTTCTGAAGTTTTTAACGGCCTTGCGTTTATTGTATGGGGTATTTTTATCGTAAATGAGCATATTTGGAGAGGGTATATTAATACAATGTTTATATACGGCGGTTGGTACGCCGACCAATGTAACCCTCACCATGTTCGCATAAAATACCGGGGATTGTATGCCGATGGAAAAATGACATGTGTGCAGAAAATATTATTGTTCAATGCAGGGTGGGGATGTTTAAAAATGCTCAGGTTTTCAAACGCAAAATGCCAAAGCGTTTAGTGTTTGAAAGAGCATTTAAGAAGATTGAAGGAGGCGAGGTATGAGAAAGGCAATCTCAATTATTTTAACTGCTGTGATGGTTTTAGGTCTTCTGTCGGCCGGCTTACTTTGGAATGAGGGGCTAAAGACCTATGCATCAACCCAGGAGGTTGTAGTGGTAAATGATCATTTTGATGACGGGATGATCCCCGAAGGCTGGTCTGAAAAGCTGGAAACGTCAACCACCTGGGAGCCTGCCGGCACCACGGGGAAAGTCTCGGTGGTAGATGTGGACGGAAACAACTGCCTGCAATTAGAGCTGGTTGACGCAAAAACCCAGCCGAATGTGAGGCGTACGTTCACCACGGCAGCAGACGATGTAATCGTCAGCTT
>JAKSBV010000317.1 GCA_022360955.1 Bacillota bacterium | reverse complement strand
TTTAGTATCATTTTTGCCGCTGTCATCGGGTTTTTCTTATGGGGAGAAGTTTCAGATATTTTCAGTATTATAGGCGGTTTATTGATTATTTTAGCCGCAGCAGCCAATTTTAAATGGCAAGATGCAAACGTATCGGCCAAATAACCCCTTCTCCTCTTGTGCAGACTCCCCATGTTAGGACCTGCTGGCCGATTCGACAGTGCTGTTCAAAATGCCTGTGTACACTTTAGAAGCCACATTCACATATCAACAAATCTGCCTTTGCCACAAACCCTTCTATTGTCTCGAAAACGGCGGTATCCGCACTATAAACAACGTATCTATTCGCGCACTGATTCGCTCATTGCATAACGAGAAAGCGGGGCTGCATCCTGTGAAAACTTGCTTGAAAAAGCCTAATTTCACTATATTGCATATTATAAAATTATAAAAGCCTGACCCCTCAATATTCTATTGTATATAAAAACAACCCCTTTGCCGGAGCCGTAGCACCGGCTAATGACCTGTCCCTTTGATCCAATATGTATTTCACCGTTTCAGGCTTCATTTTTCCACGGCCAACCTCAAGTAAAGTACCGACGATAATCCTTACCATATTATGTAGAAATCCACTGCCGTGAACCATCATCTCTATGATCGTCTCGTTCTTATGTATCTCTATTGAATAAATTGTTCTGATATTGGATTTTTTCTTAGATTTTGAAGCTCTAAAGCTTGTAAAATCGTGTTCTCCTATCAGAAAACAAGCCGCCTGTTTCATGGCAACCAGATTCAATTCTTCCGGTATATGTACAATATGCTTTCTCAAAAACGGATTAGAATAGCTGTGGTTCCATATCCTGTACATATAGGTTTTAGATACGGCATTATACCTGGCATGAAATCTCTCGTTCACTTCTTCAACACGTTTGATAACAATATCCTCCGGAAGATAGGCATTCAAATACGCGATGATTTCCTTAACGGACCTTTGATCTTTTGTTTTAAAGTTTGCCGCCTGCTGCAATGCGTGAACGCCCGCATCCGTCCTGCCTGAGCCTATAAGCTCTATCTTTTCCCCTGTCATTTTAATAAGTACATTTTCTATTCTTTCCTGTATTGTCATATCCGAGCTGCCCAACCGCTGCCACCCTTTGTATCTCGAACCGTCATACTGCATAGTAAGCTTAAAATTTCTCATCGCTATTTTCCTCCTTCCCATGTCCAGCCCAACGCTGCCAATGCGATAGTGCCTTTAAAATAAGCACCGGCACTTTCGAGCAGCCGTGCGGGATCACCCCAATGGGGGAGATGGGTCAGAAGCAGCTGTTTCACATCGGCTTTGCGGGCAAATTTCCCCACATCAGCGCTATTCATATGTCCCACACTTTTACCATCCATATCGTCGTAGAGGCTGCACTCACCTATCAACAAATCCGCCTTTGCCGCAAACCCGGCCATTGCTGGGAAAGCGGCGGTATCCGCACTATAAACAACACATTGATTCCCGGCACTGATCCGCATCGCATAGCAGGGAATCGGGTGCTGGGTCCTGCAAAAACTTATTTGAAACGGACCTAGCCGTAATATGTCTTTCTCACGATAGGCCTTTCCAAGTGTATACCGTTTCTTTGTTAACTTGTGAAAAGCCGGGTCACCGGAATGCCCGTATATCAAAAGCGACTTTGATACCTGGCCGCGGTCTGTCTTAATTAATCGTGCATACTGCAGGACACCTATATCGCAAAAATGGTCGGCATGATAGTGAGACAGCACTACCGCATCTAAATCCTCCAATGGTATAAAACGCTGAAGATTCGATACGACACCGCTTCCACAGTCAATGAGCAGATTGTAATCCTCATGCTGGAATAAATAGCCCGAGGTGGCCTCACCCGCCTCCGGAAATGCACCCCAGTGGCCAATCACCGTCACTTTCATTGCATCACTCCTATCGTGCTGTTCACAATTACGATATTTTTGCCGGTTCTTTAACAGTATACCCCATCGATAACCCTTCGTAAAGTGTAACGTAAAATCCTGCATATTGTATTTATTTTGTTAAATATTCCGATTACCAGAACCTTTTATCATGAATGTCATATTATGTATTAGACTATTTTGAAAAGGAGGTAAATCAAAATGTATCCCAGCGAAACATATTACAACGACATGTATCCGTGTAATCCTTGCTACGGTATGCAAAGACATTATGGCTACCACATGCCGTATCCGGGTATGGAAATGACGGATGCCACTACTTATATGAAATGCCTTTTGATGAATTTGATGGGAAAATGCGTAGACATTTTGATCGACGGACGCGAAAGCTTTCTCAAAAATCTAATGGTTGTAAAAGTGGAAGACGGTGTTGTCATCACCCAGAGGGATAAAGAAATGTGCGTCATTGCTATCGAAGACATCAGTGCCGTATGTATACCGAAAGATGTGTCAAAGCATCTTTACAACTATTAAGCAGCACAGGGGACAAGAAACTGTCCCCTGATCCCTTACATCCCGTGATAAGCTTTCAGATAAATATCCTTTATTTCCGATACCAGAGGCATTCGGGGATTTGCAGTGGTACACTGGTCTTCAAAAGCTCTGTCGGCAAGTTCATCCACAACCTGCATGAACTGATTTTCTCCTATGCCGTACTCCTTTAACGATAAAGGCATCTTAAGCGTTTTCATCAATGCCACAACGGCAGCTATCAGGCTGTGAATACCCTCTTCCGTGTTGCCGCACGGCAATCCAAGATATTTTGCAATTTCTGCATATTTTTCATCTGCAACATAATGTTCATATTTGGGAAATGCATTAAACTTTGTGGGCTTTGATGCATTGTATCTGATGACATGGGGCAGTAAAATGGCATTCGCCCTGCCGTGAGGAATGTGGAAGGCTCCCCCCAGTTTATGGGCCAAGCTGTGGTTAATGCCCAAAAACGCATTGGTAAATGCCATACCGGCTATACAGGACGCATTATGCATTTTTTCCCGTGCCAACAGGTCATCACCGCCGGTAAAAGTCTTCGGCAAGTATTCAAATACAAGCTGTATTGCTTTCATGGCAAGCCCGTCGGTATAATCGGATGCCATCACCGAGACATAGGCTTCTATCGCGTGGGTAAGCACATCCATTCCCGTATCCGCCGTCACACCGGGCGGGACGGTTTGTACAAATTCCGGGTCAATGATAGCTACATCCGGCGTTAGCTCATAATCGGCCAGCGGATATTTGATATCTTTTTCCGGGTCTGTGATCACCGTAAAAGAGGTGACTTCGGAGCCCGTACCGGATGTCGTCGGTATGGCCACAAATTTGGCCTTCTTCCCCAGGGGCGGAAACTTGAAAACCCGTTTCCGGATGTCCATAAATTTCATGCGCAGATCGTCAAAATCCGTGTCCGGATGTTCATAAAACAGCCACATCGCTTTCGCCGCATCAATGGCCGAGCCTCCGCCAAGTGCGATAATGACATCGGGTTTAAACCCATGTATTGCTTCCGCACCCTCCATCACTGTCTGTACCGTCGGGTCCGGCTGTACACTGTCGAAAATTTCCGAATTCACATAGTTTCTTCCCACTCTTTTTCTCAAATGATAAAGAACCTTTTCCGCATATCCCAGCTTCACCATTATTTCATCGGTAACAATAAAGGCTCTGGAGATATGGGGCATTTTCGACAGATATTGCACGGAACCCGGCTGGAAATATATTTTTTCAGGTATTTTAAACCACTGCATATTATACCGTCTCCTTGCTACACGTTTTTTATTGATCAAATTGACAGCCGTTACATTAGCAGTGGTACTATTCCTGCCGAAAGAACCGCATCCCAATGTCAAGGAAGGCATTGTGGTATTATACATATCTCCAATTGCACCATGACTGGAAGGCTGATTAACAATCAGTCTTCCGGTATTGACCCTTTCGGCAAAGGCATCGATGACCGCTTCGTCCATAGAATCAATAACCGCCGAATGACCGGAACCGCCGAAATTAACCATTTCTACAGCCCTTTGAATCCCTTCTTCCGCATCCTTTACTTTAAAGCAGGCAAGAATCGGACTTAGTTTTTCTCGGGACAACGGAAATGACGGTCCCACCCCGTCTATTTCCGCAATGAGGATTTTCGTGTCCTGAGGTGCGTCAATGCCTGCCATCTGTGCGATCGCACAGGCGGACCGGCCTACAATCTGTGGATTCATTGCGCATTTTTCTTCATCAATCGCCAGCTTTTCCAGCCTTTTTTTCTCTTCTTCATTGACAAAATAGCAGTTGTGCTTTCGCATGTAGCCGGTAACCTGTTCATAGATCGCCTGATCTATGATAACAGCCTGTTCCGAGGCGCAGATCATCCCATTATCAAAGGTTTTCGATAGAATCAAATCCGTTACCGCCCTCTTTATATCCGCCGTCTTTTCTATATAGCACGGCACATTCCCGGGACCAACGCCTAATGCCGGTTTCCCCGCACTATAAGCCGCTTTTACCATTGATGACCCGCCTGTAGCCAATATTAACGAAATGCCGTCATTCTTCATCAATGATTGGGTTGCCTCTATAGACGGTTGTTCCACCCATTGGATGCAATGGGCCGGCGCTCCCGCTTTAACTGCCGCATCTCTTACAACCCTTGCAGCTTCTACACTGCATTGCTGCGAACCCGGGTGAAAGGCAAAGATAATCGGATTCCTTGTTTTCATTGAAATAATACACTTAAACAGCGTGGTGGACGTAGGATTGGTAACCGGCGTGATACCGGCGATCACACCAACCGGTTCCGCTATCTCGTAATAATCCTCTTCTTCATTTTCATCGATTACACCTACGGTTTTCTGATATTTAATACTGTGATAAATATACTCGGTGGCAAAAAGGTTCTTAATGACTTTGTCTTCATAGACACCTCTTTGCGTCTCTTCAATGGCCATCTTTGCCAGCCGCATGTGATTCGCAAGTCCGGCAAGCGCCATCTCTTTTATAATATGGTCCACCTGTTCTTGATTCAGCTTAACCATTTCCTTAAGGGCCTGTTTCCCATTTTCAATCAGACCTTCGATGATCATGGGTGTTTGATTTTCAGATTGATTGTTTTCGGACATAAATGATCCTCCCGACTAAAATCTTTTTATATGTATCCTTTGTCAACAATCAAATTTTTATAAATTTTTTTCGCTTTTTCTTTACATCTTTTAACTTTTTGTATATTATGATAATATATACTATTATTTTAAGCAACATTCAACTTTTTTTCGCAGTCTATAAGATGCCTATGCAAGATAGCGCACCGTAACCTATCCCTATATTTTGAACAAACAATAACGCTTCTATATTTTCTTGTTCGGATATAAATGTCGTTTTAAAGTGCGATATCTGTACTAGCATTCCCAAACGAAACAGTAATATTAATCCTTTTTCAAGAATACCATTTATCATACCTGCTACCCTGCCTCCCACTGAACGTAGGATCGGGGCTCTGAAGTTTCTTTAAAAACGCTCAGCAACAAAGGAGGGACCTTGTGATGGCGATTACACTGAAAAAGATTGATACCTGGTCAACAAAAAAGAAAACCGGTAAGCTGGTAAAAGCTTTATCCGATTCAGATCTTGAAATACGTCTTGCAGCATTAAAAGCCTTAGGAAATGCGGCCGACGAAAACGCATTAAATAGTTTAATATCATCTTTAAGAGATAGCGACGCATCTATGCGGGCCATGGCTGCCGAAGCATTGGGCAATATGTCGAATGCAAGGGCATTGGAATTTGTAAGATATACATCTACCCATGACGACGATGAAAACGTCCGAGAAAAAGCGGCCCAGGCTTTAACCAAAATCAAAGAAAATATGCCTGCTGAAGAAAAATAGATTCTATTTTAGTGTTGGGTAGGGGTGCTAGTGTGATCACAATAAAAATTCTCCTGTAGAGGATATAACCGCTTTCTTACAGGAGAATAACTATTGTGATCTTATTTATTTTCCTATTCTCCGATAATTTTTACCAATACCCTTTTTCTTCTCTTCCCATCAAATTCTCCATAAAAAATCTGTTCCCACGGACCAAAATCAAGTTTTCCGTTCGTGATTGCCACAACGACTTCTCTTCCCATCACGGAACGTTTCAAGTGAGCATCGGCATTATCTTCAAAGCCGTTATGGCGATACTGGTCATAGGGCTTTTCCGGGGCCAATTTCTCCAGCCATTTTTCAAAATCCTGATGGAGTCCGCTTTCGTCATCATTGATAAAAACACTGGCTGTAATATGCATTGCATTGCAAAGAAGCAGTCCCTCTTGCATGCCGCTTTCACGCAAACACTCTTCTATATCCGGTGTAATGTTGATCAATTCTCTCCTTTTTTTGGCTTCAAACCATAATTCCTTTCGATAGCTTTTCATTACTCTCACCTCTAATAACCTTATATTTCTATCTATTATATTTTGTATCTTTTATTATTTCAAGCCAAAATTAGTTAAAGGTAAAGCACAATATTTACTATATTATGCTTTACCTTTATTGATTATGATTCATTGACCACATTCACCGCATGTCCTGCAAGGTACTGCTCCAGGTTATCTACTGCGATATTCATCAGGCGCTCTCTCGATTCTTTGGGCGCCCATGCGATATGCGGCGTAATAATACAGTTTTTCGCCGTCATGAGCGGATTATCCATTGTGGCCGGCTCGACGGACAGGACATCTACCGCTGCTCCTGCTACCTTTCCGCTGTTTAAAGCCTCTGC
>JAKSBV010000070.1 GCA_022360955.1 Bacillota bacterium | reverse complement strand
TTTGGCGACCCGGAAGGGGCTCGAACCCTCGACCTCCAGCGTGACAGGCTGGCATTCTAACCATCTGAACTACCGGGCCAAATATGGTGGGCACAACAGGGCTCGAACCTGTGACCCCCTGCTTGTAAGGCAGGTGCTCTCCCAGCTGAGCTATGCGCCCTTACTTTTTAACCGCCGCATTTGGCGACAAATAATAGTATACAAAAATACATCACTAAAGTCAAAACTAAATACCGTCAATTTTAGTATTTATTCTAATTTAGGTGCACAATCCTCCTAATATCTCATGTTTTCTAGCGATACCTTCAACCCATCCGCTCTCAGCGCCTTATTGCAAACACCGAACGAATGGGCCGACAACCGTGCACTGTACGCCTGTTAAGCGTACACTGCTTTACTCTTTACTTTGTTCCAATAATGTCTGCAGTTCAGATTTCTCAAAATGATAGGCCCTACCGCAAAAATGACAGGTAAGCTCTGCTTCTCCCTGCTGCTCTATGATATCTTTCAGCTCTTGTTCTCCTACACTAATGAGTGCCCCCTCTATTCTTTCACGGGAACAGCCGCAAAAATACTTGGGTTCCGTTTTCTCCAAAAACGCTAGCTCAAATCCTTCCAAGGCTTTTGTCAATATATCTTCCGCACTTAATCCTTGCGATATCATCATGCTAGCAGACGGCAGGGAACCGATCCTGTTCTCAATGGTTTGAGCTATTTTGTCATCGGCGCCGGGCATTAACTGTATAATAAAGCCGCCGGCTGCTTTAACGGATAAATCCACATCTACCAAAACGCCAAGGGCAACTGCAGACGGGATCTGTTCCGAAGCAGCATAGTATACGGTCAAATCCTCCGCTATTTCTCCGCTGACTAGACGAACCTGTGCCGTATACGGCTCCTTCAAGCCCAAATCCCTCACAACATTCAAATATCCTTTTCGCCCCACTGCCCCTCCTACATCCAGCTTTCCGTCCGGCTTCAACGGCAAGTCCACATCAGGACGATGTACATATCCCTTTACATTCGCTTTGGAGTCACCCACCGCAACAATACCGCCTAAAGGTCCGTCTCCTTTTATTTGGATGGTGAGATTATCCTTTTCTCCCTTTAACATGATCCCCATCATGGCTGCTGCGGTCAACGTCCTGCCCAACGCAGCCGTCGGGATGGGATACGTATTGTGTATTTTTTGTGCTTCATTTACCGTATTCGTAGTAATAGCCGCAAATGCCCTAATGAAGCCATCGGCCGATACTGCTCTTATAACATAATCTTGCATCCTAATCCCTCCATTCATAACCGACAAAACAGAAAAAAATCCCCTGTATCATTTATACAAGGGATTCCGGCTACTGCTTGTTTTTCATTATCGAGCTTACTTACTAATATATTGCTATATATTATAATCCTCAAGCTCCACAGCGTATAACCCTATACTATGCAGACTATGCTTTAACCACATTAGACGCTTGAGGTCCTTTAGCACCTTCGATAACCTCAAATTCTACTTCGTCACCTTCTCCAAGGGTCTTGTAGCCCTCCATAGCAATTGCTGAGAAATGTACAAAAACATCCGTTCCGTCTTCACTCTCAATAAATCCGTAACCTTTCTCAGAATTAAACCATTTTACTTTACCTTTTTGCATTTACGTGTTACCTCCTAAAAATATTATCAATATAAAAAGAGCCATTTAAACGCCTTTAGTCTCTTAAAGGCTCTTTTATTACAAACTATAGTTTAGCACAACAAGGTATTTTTGTCAATCTTTTCGTTGTGCTACAAAGAAAATTCTTTCACTTTTTTCCATCGGTTTTTGAAAGGAAAACGGCTCGTAAATATCAACCAAATATAAGCCTGCCTTCTTTAGACAATCCTTGATGACACATGCACTATATGCTTTTTCTCTATGATATTCGTCTATTCTGTTATATTTCCGTCCTTCTTTTACAAAAAAAGTCAAAAAGAATTCACAAATTTCGTCTTTTTCATCATAATTATTTTCCCACACATAAAAAATATCATCCTCATTTACAACAAATGTGTTACTTCCAATTATCTCCTTTAATTTATGAGCTGAATTAATATCGAAAATAAACAGGCCGCCCGGATTGAGGTAATTTCTTACCAATTTAAAGACTTGTATCAAATCTTTCTCCTGTGTAATATAATTAACACTGTCTATCAAGCATAAAACGGCATCTACCGTACCATACAACTCAAATTCTCTCATGTCCTGTTGAAGATATAAGATATCCAGATCCTTTTCTTCTGCCTTCGGTACGGCGACGTTCAACATATCCTGGGATAAATCAATGCCAATCATATCATAGCCTCGCTGTGCCATTCTACAGCAAATATTCCCCGTTCCGCAGGCTAATTCCAAAACCAATTTAGGGGTCACACCGCATCGGTCGAATATAGCCTCAATATAGTCCACCCAAGCATCATAATCAATATCTTGCATTAACCGATCATATATGTATGCAAACCCTGAATAACTGTCATCCATCTTTCTGCTCCAATCTCTCCAGTGCTGTCCGATATCCTTCCGAACCATAATTTAAGCAGCGACTCACTCGACTGATTGTAGCCGTACTAGCTCCTGTCGCATTGGCAATATCACTATAGACATGTTGCTCTTTCAACATCTTTGCAACTTCAAATCTCTGTGCCATTGCTTTTATTTCCGAAATAGTACATAAGTCTTCAAAAAAATTATAGCATTCCTCAACATTTTTTAAGGTAAGTATTGCGTTAAAAAGTTTATCGGTATGTTCGTTTTTCATTTTACTATTCATATTATCCCTCCGCCACCGCGATAAACTATCTATCTCGCGATAAACTTTTTACATAGATTGTATTAAAATCATTTTACTACCTGCATCTATCATCCACTATTTTAACACATTAAAGCAGTAAAGTAAATATCTCCATACGCAAAAGGGTGTATTTAGTGGAGGTGAAGAAATTTATGGAAATGACCTTATGGAAAGGCTTAGAGCCTGTTAGTGCCGCAGAGGGAGAAAGCAGCAACTGTTTGAGCAATAGCGAGTTTTGCTGCGGCCCGACGCAAGCTTACAGGCTCTTTGCCTTGGAATATCAGTTATTGGAATAATTTTCTTCACTTCAAATTTATGTACCCTACGCAAAAAACAATGCCATTAGGAATCCCCTAACGGCATTGCCGACCGAATACTTTCAGCCTCTATCTTTTCTTCATAAAAACAACACAGCTGCATTTATGGCGAACATTTAGTGCTTCACATTGCTGGCTCTTTAAATCTATTTTAAAAATCTCGCTTCCATCTTTCCAAATCATTTCACCCATCCCTGCATATTCCGGGGCTTCAAAGGGATCCGTAGGATAATCATACCACCAGCGGCCTTCTTCCGTAATATTTTCCCTTACACTCACTACCACACCGCCCGGGCGGAAGATATATTGCTGCCCTTCTGCCTCCCATGTTCCTATAATCTCTTTTGCAAAAGGACCTTTTGAAATATCATGTACCTTGTTGCCATGTGTTAAGTCAACGATTTTTGGCTTTTTCCCTTTTTTAAAACTATCTTCCAGCGATAATACCAATTGTCCGTTTTCATAGACTCCCGCTTTCACGGTGTAAGTATCACACAGGGTAAAAGCACCTGTATACTTTGCGGCACGCTGCGTCGGCTCGGAGCCATCCGTGGTATAGTAAATATCGAATTTTCTTTCTTTTAATGTCCCCCGAAGCATCACTTGATTGACAGCAATACTGACCCGGGCTTCTTTTTCGAAGATGTGCTCTCCCAGGATGCCTCCGGCAATGAGTTCAATATCGCCCTTTTCAAAGGTGGATTGGAAAATGCCCAGGCCCAATCCGTAAAATGCCTTACGGTAATTCACTTTGGCCGGTGTCAGATCCAGCGGATCGCCATTTTCCATACCAAGATTATGAACGGGACCACGGGTCTCAATCACGATCCTGTCACAGGCTTGCGGTACAAAATTGCCGTCCTTGTCTACAATTTCAAACGTCACGTGACTCACATCTCGCCCGTCCGGAGCCAGTGTCCGGTTATCCGCATATAGTTTGAAATCGACCGGTTCCGAAGCTGTCCTGACCGTTTTTTCGGCAGCAATCCGTCCATCCTTTTTCGCTGTCACCTTGAGTTCTCCCGGCACATAGGCCACATCCCACTGGATATACATCCGGTCGGTCATGGGCTTTT